>JAFTYJ010000007.1 GCA_017464745.1 Rikenellaceae bacterium
AAATAGAATAAAGCCGTATGTTGAATGTGTTGAAAAATCCCATTTGGCTTTGGGTAGTCATATTTGGAGGCTTGTTGCCTGGTGGGCTGTCGGCGCAATCCCCGTCTGAGTTTCAGACGGCCGTTGGTGCCGCCTTTTCCGATTATTATTCGCGTGGAACCTACGAGAAAGTCTATCTGCATACCGACCGTGAGGTTTATGCTGCCGGTGATACATTGTGGTTTAAAGCCTATGTAACCGAGGGCCTGACTGACTTGCCGTTGTCGGACTCTCGATTTGTGTATGTTGAGTTGCGAGGCCCGGGAGCGTGGCACGACTACGACCAAAAACTCTACGAACGTGTCAAAGTACGCAAACATTTGGCTGCCGACTCTACCGAACGTTTCAGTGTCTACGACAACCGTATTGAGATACCCGCCGACGCAACTCCGGGAATCTATACCTTGCACGCCTATACTCAATGGATGTACAACCATCCGGTTGATTATATGTACACCAAACGTATCGAGATACTCCATCCCGACGAGAATTATGCCGTTGAGGATGTCGTGTATCGTCGCTTGGATAACGGACGTATCGCGGCCGAGTTTCGTATCACCTCATCGCAAGGTACACCTCTGACAGTAGGGCATGTTTCGACCGATGTGGTATTGGATGGCCGATTGACCGAACGCAGTTATTCGTTGCGTAACGGAGGTGTTTTCAGTATCGTGTTTGATGCCCCCGAGAGCGATTGCAACTATATCGACCTGACGTATGACTCGCCACAAATTCCCAAGTATCGCCGTCGTGTGGAGTTGCCATCGTTCAAACGCGACTTTGATGTGTCGTTTATGCCCGAGGGGGGTAACTTGTTGGTCGGTATGCCGCAACGAGTTGCTTTCAAGGCTGTGGGTGTCGATGGTGTGTCGGTCGAGGTTGAGGGTTCGGTGCTGAACTCTGCCGGAGAGATTGTTACAGATATTGCGACTTCGCATTTGGGTATGGGTCTGTTTATGTTTACCCCTATGGCCGGCGAAAAATACACTGCACAACTAAGCCTTGCCAACGACAGCACCTTGGTCAAAACATTCGAACTGCCTGCATCGCTGTCGAGTGGTTGCACTCTGGCTGTGGATGTTGCCGAAGGAACGGCTATGTGCCGTATGTTGGCTACCAAAGATATTAATCCTGCGAATCTCGGTATTATTATCCACTCCAAAGGTGAGGTGTGTCACATTGGCGACCATGCAGGGTCGATGCGATTTTCGACTTCGTCGTTTAATAATGGTATGGCCACCGTGGCATTGGTCGACAAAACGACAATGCAGACCGTGTGTGACCGTACTTTCTTTGTGTGGAACGGCAAGGAGTCGCAAACTGAGATTTCGGCCGATGCCGACCAATATTCGCCTTTGAGTCCCGTGACCCTGACGCTGCAATTCCGAGATAAGTCGGGTGCGCCATTGGTTGATGGCTCCTATTCGCTAAGCGTCGCAGACTCATCGTGGTATGCTGAACCACAGACCAACATCTACGCTTCTACTCTGCTTACAAGTGACCTGCGCGGTACTGTTGAGGCCCCCGCATACTACTTCACCAATACCGACCGTGCCAAACTTGCCCAACTCGACTTGGTGATGATGACCCACGGCTGGCACCGTTTCGAGATGGATTCAGTGTTGCTCGGACGATTGAGGGATTATACTCACGGCCACGAGACTATTCACACTATTTCGGGACGACTTGATGGCTCGAAAGCCTCACGTCGCAACGCCTATATCGCTATTATGGAGCCGTTGTATCGTGCTTCGGGTAAGGGTTTCTACAAACTTTATAATCTGGGGGACGACCCCTCGTTTGAGTTTGCAATCGACAATGCTCCGCGTGGAATGAACTACATTTTGCAGGCGTGGACATCGCTTGGCAGTAAGTTTGGAAATACTATCGAACTAACTCCCGAGGAGTATCCCGATTTTGGTGGTCGCAAGGCGTGGTGGCGCTATGATTGGGCCGCACAACAAAAGTTCGAACAATACACCTCCACTCTTAATGTTACAATTGACACTACCGACATCTCGCGTGTGGTATCGATTGAGGCGGTGGCATTCAGTGCCGATGTACAACGTGAGAGTTATCGCCCCTCGATTGCGGTATCGGACGTGCAGATTGCGGAACGCAAGTTCGAAACGTTGGGCGAGGTGTTGGACGATTTCCCAGGAGTATATCGTATGAGTTCACCCGAATACGGAATGGTCTATCTGACGGCCAAGGAGTCGGGCCTGGCAGGACGTATGGATAGTACCGACACCTCGGGAACGGGATTGACCCCCATCAAGATATGTGTCGATGGCAATCCCTATGTGACGCTCGAACACATTGATGTGGATTATATCCCACTGCACGCGGTTAAGTATGTGGATTATGTGGGCTATCCGCAGTGTAAGGATATATTTTTTAGTAATTATCCCGTAATCAATGTCGGTATGCCCGTATTGTATGCTTTCACAAGTCAAAAACGTGGCGCAATATCTGTGGTGCGCAAACTTGGTTATAGTCCCGACACCACCTTCTATGCCCCCATTTATGCACCTAATACGCCTGTTGGCAGTGTTACGGACCGTCGTAAAACAATCCATTGGGAACCTTATGTGGTGCCCGATTCCACAGGTGTGGCCAAGGTGTCGTTCTATACGGCCGACCGAGCATCGCGCTATACCATAACCGTTGAGGGCGTAAGTTGCCGAGGTGAATTATGTAGCGAAATGACACAAATAGAGGTGATAAGGTAGGAGGCTTGTTTTAATTAAAACAGTTTCTTATCTTTGCCACACCAAAATAACGCAAGAGTATGAAAACCTATACAGTTCTGTTCAAAACCAAAGATGACGCCACCTGGAAACCGTGTCGTCGTAATGCAACCTTTGCCACCGCCGAGGAGGCCGACAACTATATCTCGACCTGTATGATGTACTCCGCCGAGACCGAGTACAAAATCGAGGATTTGGGTCTTCCCGTGGATTCGACCCTCGAAGAGAGCAAAGATGAGCAGGGATATAGTGTTTACAACATCAAATACGACAAAACTCAACTTGTGACCAATGATGACGACGATGATGAAGATGACGATGATTTGGGCGCAGATGATGACGATGATGATGACGAATAGTCGTGATTTTGAATATTAAAAAAAGGTTGTTTCCCACTGCGGGAAACAACCTTTTTTGTTGGGTTTGCGCTTGAAATTTTCAACAACGCAGACCCATATTATTTGCCAATCAAATCTACACTGCGGCGGATGAAACTTGTCAGGTTTTCGCCCTTCAACATTCCGTTCGACAACAGCGCAAGGTCAATCAATTGCTTAACCAACATATTCTCGCTGCCGATTGCTTTCAAGCGCTCGGTTCGCTCTGTGGTGTAACCCTCCAACTTCTCACGAATCATATCGCGTTGTTGACGCTCCTCGTCCGTAAGGTCTTTATCCTCTTTGCCTTTGAGGAGTTCCATCAGTGAGTTCTGTTCGGCAGTTGCGGCGCTGATTTTTTTGTTGATACTTTTGAGTTTGTCGCCGTAACTTTTCTCGGCATTGTCCAGAATGTCGAGTACCAACGGGTGATTTCCATTGACGGCAATGGTGTAGTTGTCGGGCATCTGGCCGTAGAACTGCATCATACCGCCGCCACCCATTTGTGCCATCTCCTTCATACGACGCATAAACTCGTCTTGGGTGATGATGACGGGCTGGTCGTCCTTGCCCATCGGAACAAACTGAATCGAGTAGCGAATCTTCTCGTCTTCGGGCATTTGGCTCTCGAATACGGGACGCAGGATGTCTTGTTGCTCGGTCGAAAGTGCCATCGACATCTCGTTCTCTTTTTGGATAATGTTCTCGATGATGTCCGAATCAACACGCACAAAGCGACAATCCTGGTGTTTGTGCTCGTACCAGTTCACAAAGTGGGTGTCCAATTGTCCATCCATCAACAAAACGTCGTAACCTTTGTTGCGAGCGGCCTGAATAAAACTGTGTTTATCCTCGGCATTGTCGGCATACAGATAGATGAGTGTGCCGTTTTTGTCGGTTTGAGCCTCGCGTACGAGTTTGGTGTACTCCTCCATTGTGTGGTATTTGCCCTCGGTGGTTTTTACCAACATAAAGTCGATGGCTTTGTCGGCAAATTTCTCGTCGGTGATAATACCATATTGGATGAAGATTTTGAGGTCGTCCCACTTGGCCTCGTAGTCGGGGCGCATAGTGTTGAAAAGTTCGGTCAGACGGTCGGCAACCTTACGGGTGATGTAACTCGAAATCTTGCGAACGTTGGCATCGCCTTGCAGATAACTACGCGAAACGTTGAGCGGAATGTCGGGCGAGTCAATTACACCGTGCAACAACGTAAGAAACTCGGGTACAATACCTTCGACACTGTCCGTTACAAATACTTGGTTGCAATACAACTGAATCTTGTTCTTTTGAATCTCGAAGTTGTTGTTGATTTTCGGGAAATACAGAATACCGGTCAGGTTGAACGGATAGTCGATGTTCAGATGGATGTAGAACAACGGATCCTCGCCCATCGGATATAGTTCGTGGTAGAAGTCTTTATATTCCTGCTCGGTAATATCGGTGGGCTTGCGGGTCCAAAGCGGAGCCACGTTGTTGATGATGTTATCCTTGTCGGTATCGACATATTGGCCATCTTTCCATTCCTTGACTTTACCCATAACAATGGGCACGGGAAGGAAACGGCAATATTTGCGTAGCAACTCACTTACGCGGTTCTCGTCGGCAAATTCGGTGTTGTCTTCCGACAGATAGAGGATAATATCCGTTCCTCGGTGCATATTGTCGTCCACCTCTTCGAGAGTGTATTCGGGCGAGCCGTTGCAATTCCAAACTACGGTCTTGGCTCCGTCCTTATACGAACGAGTGCGCAACTCTACACGGTCGGCAACGATGAATGCCGAGTAGAAGCCCATACCAAAGTGACCAATCACGGTCTGGTTTTGGTATTTGCTCATAAACTCCGAGGCGCTCGAAAAAGCGATTTGATTGATGTATCGGTCCACCTCCTCGGCGGTCATACCTATACCTCGGTCCGATACGGTAAGGGTTTTCTTGTCAGCATCGACGCTGATGTGAATCGATACGTCGCCTAACTCTCCCGAGAATTCGCCTGCCGACGACAGCGTTTTGAGTTTTTGGGTTGCATCCACCGCGTTCGAAACCAACTCGCGGAGAAAAATCTCGTAGTCCGAGTAGAGGAATTTTTTGATAATAGGGAAAATATTTTCCGTTGTTACGCCAATTTTTCCGTTTTGCATATCTATGTGTGTTTTTGATTTTATTTCGGTTTTACCTCCTATTTCACAAAAGATATGCCACCCACTCGGCTACGCCATTTTGTCACCTCGAAGGTGACACTTTGACCACTTATTTATGAGGTTTGTCAGTCAGACGCACAAGATAGCCGCCCAACAGAGCCTGTGCCGCATAGTAAGTGCTCATAATAAGAGTACCGGCGTGGGGTATATGTTCCACAAAACGATTCCACGCAATGATAGAGTCGGAACCAACAAACAGCAGGGCTCCCATAGCGACAACACCCCACCCTTTGCGCTCCACAAGCATTGCACTCACGCTCATAGTTGCAATGACGGCGATATATACTCCAACTCCCACAAACTCTATTCCTTCGGTTTGCGGCAGGATTTGAGAACCGACAACTCCTGCGACAATCAGCGGAATGATAGCCAACGGAGTACGTCTCCATTGCCATCGGCCGAGTCTGATGAATATTGTAGCATAAACAATTTGAGCCACGGTGAAACTTCCCACTTGTGGAAGGAACATATCAAGCCCTCCGAACACATCACCCAAAGCCGAGAATATCAAGGCTATGGTTGCACTCCATCTGATACTCCCACCCCACAATGCACACGTTAGAGCCAACACAGCAACAGGTATCCATATCCATCTATCCTGCATTGCAGGTGGAAGTATAAAAAATACTACTGCCGCGATACAATACACGGCAGTAGCAACTTTAATTATTTTCTCTCTCATTATGAGAACTCTTAGTTATTACCATTCTTTATCATCTCGACAAACCACGACGGGCAACGAACAGGGCGACGGGTGACAGCATCAACACTTGCCAAAACTGTCGAGCCTGTATTGAGCAATTCTCCCTTATCGTTACGAATCTCGTATTCGAAAGTCACCTTAACTTGCGGCTCCGAGGCCAAACGTACAGTAACGTGCAGAATCTCGTCGTAATATGCCGGAGCAAGATATTTGGTATGCACCTCGTGTACCACAAGGTACACGCCTCTCTCCTCCATTTCGCGGTAACTTACTCCCAGCCTACGCATAAATTCCGTACGAGCCATCTCATAATAATACACATAATTAGAGTGGTGTACGATACCCATGCGGTCGGTCTCGTTGTACCTCACGCGGATATCCACTACCTCGGTGCGCATCGCTTACTCTCCTCGGCTGTAATTGGGAGCCTCACGGGTAATCGCAACATCGTGCGGGTGGCTCTCGGCCATACCCGAGTTGGTGATGCGGATAAATTTGGCGTTATGCAGAGCCTCAATGGTGGGAGCACCGCAATAGCCCATACCCGAACGCAAACCACCGATAAGTTGGTAGATAACCTCGTTCAAGAAGCCTTTATAAGGCACGCGGGCAGCGATACCCTCGGGAACTAATTTCTTGGCGTTAGTCTCGTCTGCTTGGAAGTAGCGGTCTTTCGAACCACATTGCATCGCTTCGAGCGAGCCCATACCACGATACGATTTGAACTTACGGCCATTGAAGATAATGGTCTCGCCGGGCGACTCCTCGACGCCGGCAAACATCGAACCTGCCATTACGCAGTCACCACCTGCGGCCAAAGCCTTAACAATATCACCCGAGTAGCGCAGACCACCATCGGCAATAATCGAAGCGCCCGAACCTTTGATAGCCTCGGCAGCATCGAAGATAGCCGACAATTGGGGTACACCCACACCGGCAATCACACGGGTAGTACAAATCGAACCGGGACCGATACCTACTTTAACACCGTCGGCACCATTCTCAACCAGGAATTTTGCAGCCTCGCCTGTTGCAACGTTACCCACAACTACATCCAGCGAAGGGTATTTTGCTTTGGCGGCTTTCAGTACGTTGAGGACGTTTTTGGAGTGGCCGTGAGCGGTATCGATTACGATGGCATCAACACCTGCCTCATACAGAGCGTCGATACGGTCCATTGAGTCTTTGGTAACACCCACACCTGCGGCTACACGCAGACGACCGCGCGAGTCCTTACAAGCATTGGGGTAATCTTTGATTTTGGTAATGTCACGATAGGTGAGCAGACCAACGAGTTTACCAGCCTCATCAACTACGGGCAGTTTCTCGATTTTGTTCTCCAACAAGATTTGCGACGCGGTGGCCAAATCCGAGTTACGAGTGGTAACCAGGTCGGTGGTCATAATGTCTGCAATCTTGCGAGTCATATCGGTTTGGAAACGGAGGTCGCGGTTGGTAACGATACCGATAAGGGTGTTCTCGCTATCAACTACGGGGATACCACCGATTTTGTTGTCATGCATAATTTGGAGAGCATCGCCAACGGTGTTCTCTTTGCTGATTGTGATAGGGTCGTAAATCATACCGTTCTCGGCACGTTTTACTTTGCGCACCTGTGCAGCCTGTTGTGCAATGGTCATATTTTTGTGAATAACGCCGATACCGCCTTCGCGTGCGATAGCGATAGCCAGGTCGGCCTCGGTCACGGTGTCCATTGCAGCCGACACGATAGGTGTGTTCAGCGTGATATTTCTCGAAAATTTCGAAACAATACTTACCTGGGCAGGAATAACCTCCGAATACGCAGGCACAAGGAGTACGTCATCAAACGTCAGTCCTTCGGAAACGATTTTTGTGTCAATAAACGACATAAGGTATCTGTTTTTGGATTTGGACAAAGATACAATTTTTTTTGCTAACTCCGTCTATTTTTGCTTAAATTTTTACTATTCAAAATATATACACACATCGCAGTCGGATGTGGGTTGTGGTGTGGTATCTATGCAAATAGTTGAGTCTGCGATGGTTGCTTGTGTTGTGGCTCTTTTGCAGTCCCACTCTACGTTTACCCTATAAATACCATCGGGCGGCAATATTTTACTGCTTTCGGGCAGGCTTAGTGCTCTTGATTGCCATTTGCCGCACACCATATAGGGGTGCCCGAGCAGTTTTGCAGCATAGGCCATATCGCCTCGGGATATGGCTTCTCTCACATCGGTTGAACTTACCGAACAGCCGTCGGCACTCTGTTGTCCCACCTCCGTTACTCCGAATCCGTGTTGTGCGCCTTCGGTTAGCAGAAGTTGGATGTCGCCCTCCTTGTCGCGACCGAAACGGTGGTCATAGCCGACAATTATATGCACCATATGTAGCGTTTGGCACAGAATCTGCTCCACAAATTCGGTAGCCGACAGATTGCGCATTGTGTTGTCAAAAGGTAGCACTACCACGCAATCAACTCCGGCCTTTTCGAGCAGATATAGTTTTTCTTCGGTGGTGGATAGTAATTTGACACTACCTGCAATACATTGGCGCGGGTGGTTGCCAAAAGTTACCACAACCGACTGTGCCTGCAACTCGTGTGCTTTGGCCGTGAGGGTGTCAATCAGCACTTGATGACCTCGATGCAGGCCATCAAACGAGCCGACGCTGACTACCGAGCGCGTCTTACAAGTGAGATTATCTATGTCGTAGTAGACTTTCATCAGATGTTGTTCTCTTCGCTCTCTTTGACAAAGTAAGCGACCTTTTCGAGAAGGGTTGTTATATCGTAGTTTTCGACAATGATTCCTTTGGGAAAATTGAGAGGTTTGGAGGTGAAGTTCAGCACGCCCTTGATGCCGGCGTTGATGATAGGAACCACCAAACTCGATGCTGCGCTTGTGGGCGACGACAGTACTACTATATTAATATCCTCGCGTTCGGCCACCTCCTCGAAATTGTGCATATCATAACACGGAATACCCATAACCTCGCGGCCTACCTTGTCGGGGTCGATGTCGAACGCTGCCACAATGCGGAGTTTCAGTCGTTTGCCGTTGAAATATTTGGTTATGGCTTGTCCGAGGTGACCCATACCGATGACGGCTATATTGATAGGCTCTTGGCTGTCGAGGATGTCGCTGATAAATTGAATAAGTACCTTGACATCGTAGCCCTTTTTGGTGTCGCTCGAAAAACCAATGAGCATCAAATCACGGCGTACCTGTACAGCGGTGATTCCGTGAATACCGTCAAATACGTGGGAGAATATGTGCGAGATACCTTGCTTGTCGCAACGAATCAGGGTTCTTCGGTATTCGCTTAGGCGTTCGATGGTTTTTTCGGGTATGTTCATCATAGTTCGCTATCGGTATAAAAGGTAGTTTCTGAATCGTCTGATTTCTTAATTTGGGTTTGCGCAGCGCCGTAGTATTCGAGTCGGCTACGTTCCGAGAGAGTTGCGGTGAGCGATGTATTGCAACCGAGTTTGAGGAAAGAATCCACCAATGTGGCGCGACAATAATCGGTATAGAATCCTTCGTCGTTTACTACACTCTTTGAGAGGAGAAAGGTGCTGTTTCGGGCAAATCCTTGCAGGGTTACAATTGAGCCTTTCTCGGCTTTGAGGTCAAGGTAGTCAATCTGTCCTGCAATTTTGACGCTCGAATGTTCTGCCGAGAGGATTACGCTGTCGCGTTCGATACGGCTATTGGCAATCATCGTCGAGCGGTGCAGCTTGAACTCCGTAATCATTGGTGAGTCGGGAATTCGTATTTCAGTGATGAGCGGGGTTTGAAACGTAAAATTATTTTTATAACCCACATTCAGTTCGTTCATTCGTATTTTTAAGGTGACGTTCGACAGAATCTCCTCGTCGCAACGAATAGCAACCATATTCTCCTCCAAAGTGGTGTCAATAACAAGCATCAGTCCGTCGTGCACACTGACACTATTGTAAATACCATTGATGGTACGCACATCCTCTACCTGCAACCCGCTACCATAGATGGTGTTCTTTTGACACCCCGTCATAATTGCTCCCACGCAGGCAATAATTATACACTTAATCCACTCTCTCATATCTCTCTAAAAAGGATAGCCGACGCCAAAGTTGAGCGCCATATTTTTCCACTTAAAGTTATGAATCCATCGTTGCCCCTCGGGCCAGTTGGGGTTGTGAATCTGCACACCCCAATCCAGACGCAGGATAGCAAATGTAATATCCAATCGCAGACCCAAACCCGCATCGAATCCCAACTGTTTGTAGAACTTGTCGAAATGGAATACGGCCTCGGGCTCGTCGGTGTCGCGGCTATTGAGGAACCACACGTTACCCACATCTGCAAATGCCGCGCCGTGAATCATTCCCCATATCTTGAAACGATACTCTACGTTGGCTTCGAGTTTCATATTACCGAATTGGATGGGGTAATCCACATTTTTTTGTTCGGGCGAGGCTCCCGGTCCGAGTGTACGCGCGGCCCAACCACGCATACTGTTGGCACCTCCCGAGAAGAACAGACGGTCGAATGGCAGTGACGATGCGTTGCCGTAGGAGTAACCCGCACCGGCATACAAGCGATAAGCCATCGAACTGCGTTTGCCGAACACGAACTTCTGGCTGAAACTTACATCTCCACGAACATATTGTGAGTAAGGAATTCCGAAAAGTTTGTAAACTCCCTCGGCCGAAGGTTTGCCAAACAGATGTGACAGACCATTTACAAGGTTACCTGCGGTTTCGACATTGGCACGAACAACCACCGCGTCGCCATTGATATTGCGCACTTGGTTGTTAAACACAAATTGACCCGATATACCTGCAATAAGTTGCGAGGTGTAACTATTGATAAGATAGGGGTTTTTAAGTTGCTTTTTAAAACTCTCCTCGATGTGTCCCATTTTAATAAGGCTCCAATCAATAGGTCGCACGGTGAAGGTCGAGAATACGCCATTATTCCAAGTGTATGCCCAATTGGCAGTCGAAAGAGTTCGGCTGTAATATACGCGGTCTTGTTGGTTTACCGAGATTGCAACCCGTGTTCGCGGGGCATTGACATTGGGCGAGCGGTCGAGGTCACCCAGCAGCAGAAATCGAGGAATTTCAAGACCTACGGCACCTCCCAACTCATAGGAGGTTCGTTTGGTGCCTGATTTCAAAAACTCGTATCCGGCCGACAGCGAGATGTCAAGCATTTCGGAGCCTCGGAACAAGTTTTTGTTCTGATAACCCACCGTCGCGCGCAATCCATAGAAGGTTGATGTGGTACTTCCTTCGATTTCGAACAAGAAGCCGTTACGCAGGGTTTGAGTTCCGAGGATATTGCAAGTGAGATATGACTCGTTGGTTTGGTCGGTCGATTTGAGAGAGTCGCTACCGATGTAAGTGACGTGTGTTTTGCGTGCTGTGGTGTTGTCCTCCTCAAAAAGAATATTTACACTGCGATAGTTACCAAGGCTGATAAGGTTGGCGTATGTTTTATCGACCAGCGAATTGTCGTACAAGTTGTTGGCGGTCAGTTTGATGTTGTTGCTCAATACCTTGGGACGCATACGCAACACTCCGTCATAGATGATATTCAGGCCACGGTAGCGTACTGTGTCCAATCGTGCACGATTAGCCGAGTCGAGATACGAGATTGTCGGGTCGTAGTTCGGAAATACGTTGATGTCCTTGATACGATAGACCGAGTTGTTGGCATATCTTGGAGAGCCATTGTTGTTGTAGCCCGTCAGTCGGGGGTGCACAACCATTGTCAGGTCCACGGTGTGGTTTCCCACGGTGCTATCGGCCTCGTAGGTGATGTTGCTGACGTTGAAACCGTAGTATCCGATGTTTTTAAGATAGTCTGCAATACGAGTACGCTCTGCGTCGAGTGTTTGGTCGTTGTAAATCTCGCCCGATTTGAGCAAGGTGTGGCGTTGCTGGTCGAGGATGATGTTTTCGAGGAACGGGTCGCGGAAGTCATACGAAATTTTGCCAATTCGGTAGGGCGCGTTTTGTTTACCGCTGTAAGTTACCTTGATTCTCTTGCGTTTCTGAATAGTGTCAATCCGATAACTCTCGGTGGCATTGAAGAAACCTCGGCTGAATAGATAAGTTCGGATGTTTTTTGCCGAGTTTTCGGTCTGACTGAGGTCAAAATAGACAGGCTCCTCACCCACCCTGCGCAGGAAGTTGTTCCAAGCATCCTGTTTGTTGGGATTGGCTTGTGCATATAGCCACACACCGAAGTTGATTCCCAAAACCTTTTTGTTGGGCTTTTGGTGGATATACTCTTCGATGTCAGAGGCGGGTACTCGTTCGTGTTTGGGTACGGATTTATCTACTTCGACTATGTTTTTGGCTAGCAGATACTCGCCTTCGGGAATACGACGGGTCACACCGCAACCACCCAACAGAGCGATTACGACAGCACTGACCAACAATATTCCGACAAGGCGTTTCATTTCCGATGCTTTCAATCGTACAAAAATAATAATTTTCGTGGGATATTCCGCTGTTTAGTTACAAAAATCGGCGCAAACCATCCATATTTATGTATGCTTACCTCTGCTTTGCAGAATATTGGATGACAAATGAAAATCCCCCATCGGAATTTAACCGATGGAGGATTTCGAAAGAATAGTTATTTTATGTCCGATTATTCCTCGGGAGCAATTACAAATGTCATCGAGAGGAGTGACTGCAACAGCGGGCAGTTGTCAGTTGTGATGAAATCTACACCGGCTGCGATGCAACGCATCATATCAGCAGCACTATTGACCGTCCATATATTGACATACATTCCTAAGTCGTGAGCCTCTTTAATCCACGCGCGGTTGGTAGTCAGCAGACGCTCATATACATAGTCGATACCGCGAATACCGTCAGCATATACAACTTTGGGTGCTTTGTTGTCGGTCAGGTACGCAACGTTCATCTCGGGCATTTGCTCAACAATTCTCTTACAGATGTCGTAGTTGAAGGCGATAAACTCAACATACGGCTCCATCTTGTACTCCTTAATCAAGCGAACAATCTCGTCGGTGACTTTCATATTCATTGCGGCCGAACTATGATTCTTGATTTCAATAATGAGTTTGACAGTCGGTTTTTTGAGAATTTGTTCGAAGTACTCCTCCAACACAGGAAGTTTCTTGCCGTTACGCAGAGGCAGGTCATCGTAGTTGGTCGCTTCGATTTTGACACCATTGGTTGTAGCGTCGTGGTTGCTGACAATGCGTCCATCGGCTGTGATATAGAAGTCGCTTTCGGCACCATAAACGTCCAACTCTTGGGCCGCGATGAACGATTCCATTGAGTTCTCGGTTGCCGACGAGTGTACGCCACGGTGAGCAATAACTTTCGGTTTCGACGGTATAGTCGGAGTGTCCGAAATGGTCAGTGTGGTGACACCCAACGGGAAACGCATAGCACCACGAACAACAGTCATACGATATTTGCCACTCTCAAAACCAGCGGGAATAGTAACGGTACCGGTTGTGGCGGTTGTTGCAACATCGCAGTTGTAGATTTTGTTCTCGTCCGCAGTCGATACAAATTCGATAACGTCGCCGGCGGCAAAGCCCTCACCATAAATAGCATAGCCATAACCTATACCCAACTCACAACCCGAAAGGAAGGCCACATCTTTGATGGCGAAACTTTCGGTGGGAAGTTCACCTACGGGAGCCGATTGGGCATAGAGTTGTGCTACTTGTTCGGGGGTCATTGCGGAGTCGTAGATGCGGGCAACTACAACATCACCTTTCAAGCAGTTTGAGCCTGTTGCTGCACCTGCGGGGTCAGTTCCGATACCAAACCATTGGTAACTTGCTCCCGACGGCAGTACCAAATCACCCTCGGTTTTGGCCGAACCGCGATATTTACCATTTACATACACGCGAGCAACGTTCTTCTCCTTATCCCACACACCTACAACGTGATAGTATGTTCCGGGATTAGGCACAACGCCACTTTCGGCCCAACGCCAAACGCTCTTGCCGGTTGTCGAAACGTTGGGCAGGAAGGTGATGTCGTTGCCGCGGCTGTGAATGGTCAGCATAAGACCTGTTCCACCTGCTTGGTGGGCAGTCAAAATCTTAACCTCTTGGGTTATACCTTTACCAGATTCATCCATACTGAAAATAGCTTCCAGGGTGTGACCGTCAGCCAAAGCATTTTTGAATTTGGTATTTTTCGAGAAATCTATCTTGTAGAAACTGCTTGTAGTACCCTCGCTCAACGTGTTGTTGAAGTGAGCCACGTAGCGGTCGTAAGCCTTGTTATAGTAGGTCATCAGTTGAGTACCCTCGACGGTGGTAATAGCCATATGCATAGGCGAAATATCTGTGGCAGTACCGTCGGCATTGAACACAACGTCAAGCATATCGGCCACAATACGCTCTGCACCTGTTTGGGTCAGGGTAATGGTATCGATATATGACGAATCATCTATACCACGGAAAATAACATCCACCGAACGACTATCGAATGAGAGTTCTGCAATATTGAGAGTCAAAGAGTTGTCGGTGCGTTCGCCCTCACTCACCCACTCTACCGCGGGCGAAACTTCATAACTCCATCCAATATTGCTTTGGATTTCGAATTTTGCTTGGCTTGCACTTGTTCCGAACGAAGTCGAGTCAGCCGTAACCTCAAACAAAATCTTGCGCTCTTGGCACACAGTTACGGTATCGCATTTCGAACTATCCTCTTTCGACGACAAGATGATGTCGGCTTGGCGCTCGGTATATCCTGCTTCGGCAATGTTGAGTGTTAGTGTATTCTCGGTTTTCTCGGCTTGTGTAATCCACTCAGAATCAGGAATAACGCAATACTCCCAAGCCGAATTGCTCTCCACGGTTACGGTCAATTTACCACCTTCCGTTCCAAAGTTTGCAGGGTCGGGAGAAATGCTTGTAACATCCAAATTATAGACGGGTGCAGCAGCACTTTGAGTAATCAACAACGACATTGCAAACTCATTATTGAGTTGCACATCAATATAGGCCGAGCGTGCCTCCTGCACCTCGTTGGCGGATGCGCTAAATGTAAGTTGGCCATCATTTTCGCCACTCATACTCGACACCCAAAGCCATTCAGCAGCGGCTTGTTCGGGTATGATTTGCCACTCTCCGTTTGTGATTACATTGATAGTAACCTTTCCTCCTTCGGCACCAAATGAGATTTCCGATAACTCTTGGCCTTCCTCCGATGTGAGTTGGAGTGTGTACTCGATTGGTTGTTTCTCTTTCTCTGTTTTACCTTGCTCACAGGACGTTGTACCCAATGCCCACATTAGAGATAAAACGAGTAACATAAGATGTTTCATATTAGTGTTAGTTTAATGGTGTTACAAATATACACATTTTGGGGACTATTATTACTCATTTAACAAAAAAAGTTTGCCCACTTCGCAGGGGCAAACTTTTTTTCTAAACTTTCGGGATTTATCAACCACCGAAGTTGTCGTACATAATGTTCTCGGGCGGAACACCAAGGCTGTCCAGCATCTTGACAACCGCCGAAATCATCATGGGAGGACCACACAGGTAGTATTCGATATCCTCGGGTGCCTCGTGGTTTTTGAGGTAGTTCTCGAAAATCACATTGTGAATGAAACCAACATACTTGGGATCCCAATTGTCGGTGGGAGCGGGTTCGCTCAGACCGATATTGAACGAGAAGTTGGGGAACTCCTTGGCGATTTCCTCGAATTGGTCTTGGTAGAAAATCTCCTGTTTCGAACGTGCTCCATACCAGAACGAGATAGGCAGGTCGGTCTTGGCAGTCTTGAACAGGTGGAAGATGTGCGAACGCATAGGAGCCATACCTGCACCACCACCGATAAACATCTTCTCGTTGGGGGTAGGTTTGATGAAGAACTCACCGTAGGGGCCCGAAATGGTAATCTTGTCGCCGGGTTTGCGCGAGAACACATACGACGAGCAGATACCGGGATTAACGTTCATAAAGCCACCGGTTGCACGGTCAAACGGAGGAGTTGCAATACGGATGTTCAACATAATGATGTTGCCCTCTGCGGGGTGGTTAGCCATCGAGTATGCACGGAAGGTATCCTCGGGGTTCTTGGTAACCAGGTCCCACATTTTGAATTTGTCCCACGACGGACGGAAACGCTCGTCAATATCCATATCCGAGAATTTAATCTCGTCGTATTTGGGCACATCGATTTGGATGTAACCACCGCTTTGGAAGTTCAGGGTCTCACCCTCGGGAAGTTTCACAACAAACTCCTTCATAAAGGTCGAAACGCTACGGTTAGAGATAACCTCGCACTCCCACTTCTTAACACCCAGAACGCTGTCGGGAACTTGAATTTTCATATCCTCCTTAACCTTAACTTGGCAACCCAGACGCCAATGCTCTTTTTGTTGGCGGCGGGTGAAGAAGTTAACCTCGGTGGGCAGGATGTCGCCACCGCCCTCCATAACTTGGCAACGGCACATTCCGCAAGAACCACCGCCACCACAAGCCGAGGGAAGGAAAATTTGGTTGTTGGCAAGCGTCGAAAGCAGAGTACCACCGGCCTCGGCAGTAATTACTTTCTCGCCACCGTTAATGTCGATGGTAACGTTACCCGATTTGGTAAGTTTGGCCTTTGCAAACAGAAGCAACGCCACCAACAACAGCAGCACCACAAGGAATGCTACGATTGAAACTATAATGGTTGTTGTCATAATTCTTTTCTCCTTTCCTTATTACAGTTGAATACCCGAGAAAATCATAAAGGCCATACCCAGCAGGCCGGTGATAATAAAGGTGATACCGGGACCACGCAGTGCTTTGGGTACATTCGAATAGGTGATTTTCTCACGAATAGCGGCCATAATCACGATAGCCAGCCACCAACCGATACCCGAACCCAAACCGTAAACGGTTGCCAAACCTGCGTTAGCGAAGGCTTTTTGTTGCATGAACAGCGAGCCACCCATAATTGCGCAGTTTACGGCAATCAGCGGAAGGAAGATACCGAGTTGGTTGTAAAGTGCAGGCGAGAATTTCTCGACAACCATCTCAACCAATTGTACAAACGATGCAATAACGGCAATGAACACAATGAAGGTCAAGAAACTCAAATCAACGGTTTCCATTGCGGGGCTAATCCACGACAACGCACCGGGTTTCAGAATCCATTGCTCAATCATATAGTTCAGAGGTACGGTTGCGGTCATAACGAAGGTTACGGCAACACCCAGACCCATTGCAGTCTTTACGCTCTTCGACACGGCGATGTACGAACACATACCGAAGAAGAAGGCGAACACCATATTGTCGATGAAAATCGACTTAATAAATATGTTTAATGCTTCCATAATCTATTCTCCTCCTATTTCTCTTGTAAATCTTTGTTACGCGAACGTTGAATCCAGATGATGAAGCCCACCAAAATCAGAGCCATCGGGGGGAACAGCATCAGACCATTGTTTACATAGCCGTGTTCGTAGCACCACTCGGGGATAACTTTGTAGCCCCACAGGCAACCCGAACCGAACAACTCGCGAACGAAACCAATGATTACCAGAATCATACCATAGCCGAGGCCGTTGCCGATACCATCCAGCAACGAGGGCCAGGGTTTGTTGGCCAATGCGAATGCCTCTACACGACCCATGATAATACAGTTGGTAATAATCAGACCTACGTAAACCGACAACTGAACGCTCACGTCATAAACGAATGCTTTGAGGAATTGGTCTACGAGGATTACAAGGGTTGCAATCACCACCAGCTGTACGATGATACGGATACGAGCGGGGATGCTGTTACGCATCAACGACATAATCAAGTTAGAGAATGCGGTTACAACGGTCACCGACAGAGCCATTACCACTGCCGGTTTGAGTTGTACGGTCACAGCCAACGCCGAGCAGATACCCAAAATCTGAACCAACACAGGGTTGTTCTTATTGAACGGGTTGGTCAGCGAAGCCATATTTTTAGCCGAGAACAACGGCTCTTTTTCTTCAATATTCTTACTCATTGCTTTCGGTGTTTTCAGTGTTACATTCAGTTTCAACCTCCTCGGCGGGAGCTACTTTCGATTTGAAGAAAGCGTCGTAGTACGACAAGCAGGTTTTCAGCATTGCTTGAACGCCTTGAACGGTTTTGGTTGCACCCGACAGAGCGTCAATTGCGTGCGGAGCACCCTCGGGAGCACCACCTTTAACAATCTCAATCGAAACCAAGTCGCTACCCTCGTAGATGGTTTTACCTACGAACGAGCCTTCGAATTTGTCGGTTTTGATTTCGGCACCAAGACCGGGGGTCTCTCCAGCGTGGTCGAGTACGATACCTTTGATGGTGTTTTTATCTTTATCCAATGCGATATAGCCCCAGATGTCGTCCCAAAGGCCCTTACCGGTCAAAGGCACTACTACATAGCCATTCTCGACATTCTCAAAGACGGGATATGTACCTGCATCGAAAGCACCTTTCAAGCCGAACAACATTTGCAATGCATCGTCTGCTGTTACACCCTCGATGGTGTTACCCTCGGCATCAACAGCATAGGCTTTAACTACCGATGCATAGTCGGCTTCTTGTGCGCCCATAGCCTCCAAGATAGCGGTCTTTTTAGCACCAAGTTCGTTCTCCTTTTGGAGAGGTTGCAACGACAGAGCGGTAACCGACAAAAGCACAGCTACCAGAACGACCATTACAACCGTATATATAATAATATAGGTATTACTGTTTTTATTCATAGTTCGTTCCTCCTCTTATTTTGCAAGTTTCACACGTTTGTTACGACGGCGGATGTTGGCATCAACAACGTAGTGGTCGATGAGCGGAGCGATACCGTTCATAAACAGAATGGCCATCATCATACCCTCGGGGTAACCGGGGTTAACCAGACGGATGAGGACTGCCAGAACACCAATCATAAAGCCATAAATCCATTTACCGGTGTTGGTTTGGGCAGCGGTAACGGGGTCGGTTGCCATAAACACGGCTCCGAAAGCAAAACCACCATAGATGAGGTGTTGCCAAGCGGGAACCTGCATATAGGCGTTAGCACCAATCGCGTTGAACACCAGACCCATAGCCAAACCACCTGCGAATACGCTCAACATAATGCGCCAGCTGGCAACGCCGGTTGCAACGAGCAACAGGGCACCCAACAGGATAGCAATAGTCGAAGTCTCACCGATACAGCCGGGGATGGTACCAATCAGAGCGTCGCATACCGAGTATTGGGTTGCGCCGGTGTCAGCCCATTGCGACAGAGCGGTTGCGCCCGAGTGGCCGTCAACATTGTCGGCAAACCATACGTTCTCGCCCGAAATCGAAGCGGTGTACGAGAAGAAAATGAATGCACGAGCAACCAGCGCGGGGTTGAAGATATTCATACCGGTACCACCAAACACCTCTTTACATACAACTACCGAGAATGCGGTTGCCAAGGCTACCATCCACAGAGGAGTGCCTACGGGAACAATCATCGGAATCAGCATACCGGTTACAAGGAAACCCTCGTTAACCTCCTCTTTGCGGATTTGCGACGATGCAAACTCAATCGAAAGACCTACCACATACGATACGATGATGATGGGCAGAACTTTCAGGAAGCCGTACCAGAAGTTTTGGAGAATGGTGTACTCGGGACCGTCAATACGTTGGTAACCAACGTTGAACATACCGAAAATCAGGGCGGGCATCAGAGCCAGCACCATAATAATCATCACACGTTTGAGGTCGTTGCAGTCGCGCACGTGCGAACCTTTCGAGGTACGGGTATTAGGCACATACAAGAAGGTTTCGAATGCGTCGAAAGTCGAGTGGAGAGCTGCGAATTTACCGCCCTCTTCAAACGCGGGTTTAATCTTATCTACGTATTTTCTCAAATCCATCTTAGTTCTCTTTTATCATAAGGTTAATACCGCGGCGAACAATCTCCTGCATCTCGCTCTTCGACGGGTCGACGAATTCGCAAAGTGCAAGGTCCTCTTCGACAACTTCGTAAATACCGAGATTCTCCATCTTGTCGATATCCTCGGCAAGGATGGCTTTGAGAAGGTACAACGGATAGATATCCATAGGGAGGTATTGCTCATACAGACCCGTTACTACGAATGCACGAGGACCACCATTGAGGTGAGTGTCGAGGTTGTAGCGTTTCTTGGGGCAGAGCCACGAGAAGTACGATTTCGAAACCGAGAAACGTTTGCTGCGAACGGGTTTTGCCCAGCCCAGCATCTCATACTCGCTGTTGTCCGAAATCATGGTGATTTGGTTGTTGTAGAAACCTACATAACCGTCGTAAGCAACAGTTTTACCGGTCAGAACGTTACCATTGATGATACGAACGTCGGCTTTGGCTGCGCCTACGATGTCGGCAACGGGAGCGCCAACTACGGCTTGAACGTAACGAGGTTTGTCAGCCTCGCCACCGGTCAGAGCCACGATTTTGGTCATATCAACCTTACCGGTATTAAACAGGCGACCGATGATAGCCAGGTCCTGAATACCCACGGTCCAAACCATCTCGCCTTTGGCGATGGGGTCGATATGGTGGATTTGAACACCTACGTTACCTGCGGGGTGCGGGCCTTTGAATTGGTGTTTCTCGGCGTTGTCGATAGCGTCCAATACTCCGAGCGAGTCGGCATTGAGCGACAAGTGAACTTTGCCGGCGGTCAGTTTGGCCATCACGTCCAGACCTTTGCGCAGGTTGTCGAGTTGGTCGTTGAGAACGAAGTTCATATCGGGAGCCAGCGGTGCGCTATCGAAGCCCGATACGAAGATTGCTTTGGGAGTATCGGTCGGGTCGGCGATGATACCGTAGGGACGTTGAATAATCATCGGCCACAAACCTGCGCTGAGCAGTACGGATTTAACATCCTCCGACGAGCACTTTTCGAGAGGTTTAATCTCGAAGTTCTCATACTCCTGAACTGCGTCGGCTTTTACCACAACGCTCAGCACTTTGCGCTTCTCGCCACGGTTGATTGCCGACACCTCGCCGCTGACGGGCGACGAGAACAGAATCTCCTGTTTGTACTTGTTGAAGAACAACGGAGTTCCGGCTTTGACCTTATCGCCTACTTTGACGAGCAACTTAGGTGTTACTCCTTCAAAATCGGTGGGGCATACCGCATAGTTCTCCGACATAGGCAATTTGTCGAGTACTTTTTCGGCTTCTCCAACCAGGCGAAGATCCAAACCTTTTTTCAGTTTAATGATTTTCGACATAATTAGTTTGATATATGAATAATAATTGAATCTATCGTCCTGTTATTATTATAATAGGTATATTCGGTGCGAATATACACATTTTTTTCGACAAATTATCCGCTTTTGTTATTTTAAAAACACCCCACCCCACATTTTTTTGTATCACACCTCGGGTTGTGTTGCATTTTGGGGGTAAGGTGTTGAGATTCTTGCCTCTCTCCCACTCTTTTGTCTTGTTGAATAGACCAAAAAAAGAACGAGAGTTTTCCATCGGAAAACTCTCGTTGCTATCAAGAACAAAATGTTCTTATTTTACCTTTTTTACAATTGCTTCGAATGCCTGAGGGTTGTTCATTGCCAGGTCGGCCAGAACCTTACGGTTGAGTTGGATACCGCTGGCGTTGAGTTTACCCATAAATTCCGAATAGGTCAAACCGTTGTTGCGGGCTGCAGCGTTGATACGTTGAATCCACAGGCTACGGAATGTTCTTTTCTTGTTTTTGCGGTCTCTGTAAGCATATTGAAGACCTTTCTCGACGGTGTTTTTGGCAACCGTCCATACATTTCCCCTCGAACCAAAGTTACCTTTGGCAAGTTTTAAAACTTTTTTTCTTCGAGCTCTTGATGCTACTGCATTTACTGAACGTGGCATAGTTTAAAAGTTTTACGAGCGGTTAGCGGGCTGATTCTCTCAACCTCTTTGGGGCTAATTCACTCTTTTGTTAATAAAAAAGTTGCGCTTCTATGGCGGTTAATTACTTAACCAGAAGCAATTTTACTTTGGCCTCATCGACCGGCGAAACGGTGCTCGAATAAGCAAGGTTTCGTTTTTGTTTGATGGTTTTCTTGGTCAGGATGTGCGAGTGAAACGCGTGTTTGCGTTTGATCTTTCCTGTGCCGGTGAACGAAAAACGTTTTTTCGCTGCGGCGTTTGTTTTCATTTTTGGCATTTTTGTAAATTGTTAAAAGGTTAAACAGCCCACAAAAGTAGTGATTTTTTGTTAAACGGCTAAACTTTTCAATTAAAAATCACATCTTTTGACGCTCTTTTTGCAAAAAGAAAGCCCGTAGGTCATTTAACCTACGGACTTTCGATTGATTTATACTTTTTTGAGGCGTTTTAGGCCATTCAAATCAGTAGACTACTATTTCTCTTTCAATGCTGCGTGAGCCGCTGCCAATTTAGCGATAGGCACACGGAAGGGCGAGCAAGATACATAGTTCAGACCTGCGTAGTGGCAGAACTCAACCGAGCTGGGCTCACCACCGTGCTCACCGCAGATACCGCATTTCAGGTTCTCGCGAGTGCTGCGACCTTTGAATACGGCCTCCCGGATAAGTTGACCTACACCGTTGCGGTCCAGAATTTGGAACGGGTCGTTTTTCAGGATGCCTTTTTTGAGGTACTCGGGCAAGAACTTAGCGATGTCATCACGCGAGAAACCGAGAGTCATCTGAGTCAAGTCGTTGGTACCGAAGCTGAAGAACTCGGCAACCTCTGCGATTTGGTTGGCGGTTACAGCAGCACGGGGAACCTCAATCATAGTACCTACCAGGTAGTCGATGCGGTCGTTACGCTCTGCAAATACCTCCTCGGCAACTTTGTCGATAACGTTCTGTTGGTAGCGCAACTCTTTGTGGTTTCCTACCAGCGGAACCATAATCTCTACGCTTACGGGTTTACCTGCTTTGTGTACGTTCATAGCAGCCTCGATGATAGCGCGGGTTTGCATCTCGGTAATCTCGGGATAGGTGTTACCCAGACGGCAACCACGGTGACCCAGCATCGGGTTAACCTCGCTAAGGTTGTTTACACGCGATTGAACCTCCTCGAATGTCAGGCCAATCTCCTCGGCCAACTCGCGTTGCTCTTTCTCGGTGTGAGGAACGAACTCGTGCAAGGGGGGGTCGAGCAGACGTACGGTCATCGAGTGGCCGTTCATAACTTTGAACATCTCCTCGAAGTCACCACGTTGGATGGGCAGAAGTTTAGCCAGAGCCACACGACGGCCAGCCTCGTCTTTTGCCAGAATCATCTCGCGTACGGCTTTGATACGGTCACCCTCGAAGAACATGTGCTCGGTACGGCACAGACCGATACCCTCAGCGCCAAACTCCATAGCCTGCATTGCATCACGAGGAGTATCGGCGTTGGTGCGAACTTTCAGACGTGCATATTTCGAAGCCAGGTCGAGCAGACCGCGGAAGTCCTCGTCCAACTCAGCGGCTTTGGTTGCAACTTGACCAAGGTAAACCTCACCGGTCGAACCATTCAACGAAATCCAGTCACCCTCTTTGATGACGGTCTCGCCAATGGTCAGAGTGCGTTTTTTATAGTCGATAACGATCTCGCCGGCACCCGATACACAGCATTTACCCATACCACGGGCAACTACGGCTGCGTGCGAAGTCATACCACCGAGTTTGGTCAGAATACCAACTGCGTCAAGCATACCTTTCAAGTCCTCGGGCGAAGTCTCGATACGAACCAGAATAGCTTGGATACCTTTCTCCTCTTTGTATTTCTCAGCGTCCTCGGCAAAGAATACAACGGGACCGGTAGCGGCACCGGGCGATGCGGGCAGACCTTTGGTCAGAACTTTGGCTTGTGCCATAGCGCCTTTCTCGAAGATGGGGTGCAGTAACTCGTCGAGTTTCTCGGGCTCGCAACGCAGAACGGCGGTCTTCTCGTCAATCAGACCCTCGCGCAACATATCCATTGCGATTTTAACCATAGCGGCACCGGTACGTTTACCGTTACGGCATTGGAGCATCCACAGTTTACCGTCTTGGATGGTGAACTCGATGTCTTGCATATCGGTGAAGTATTGCTCCAAGTGGCGTTGAATCTCATCCAGCTCTTTGTAAATCTCGGGCATAACCTCCTCCAACGAAGGATATTTCTCGGCACGCTCCTCTTCGCTGATGTTTTGAGCCTTAGCCCAACGACGCGAACCCTCGATGGTGATTTGTTGGGGGGTGCGGATACCTGCAACCACGTCCTCACCTTGTGCATTTACAAGGTACTCACCGTTGAAGATGTTCTCACCGGTAGCGGCGTCACGCGAGAAAGCAACACCGGTAGCCGAGTTGTCACCCATATTACCGAATACCATAGCCTGAACGTTCACAGCGGTACCCCACTCGGCGGGGATGTTGTTCAGTTTACGATACAGGATTGCACGCTCGTTCATCCACGAACCGAATACTGCGCAGATTGCGCCCCACAATTGGTCCCAAGCCGATACGGGGAAGTCCTCGCCGGTTTGAGTTTTAACGGCTGCTTTGAAACGAACAACCAACTCTTTGAGGTCGTCGGTGGTCAGGTCGG
>JAFTYJ010000002.1 GCA_017464745.1 Rikenellaceae bacterium
TATTTTTGGTTAACTCGACACCTACTATACGTGCCATAACTTACTTTCTTCTTTTTAATACTCTATAAATTAACCTTGGCGCATTTTGAATTTAGGATTCTTTTTGCAAATCACATAAAGTTTGCCTTTACGCTTAACGATTTTGCAATCCTCGCTTCTTTTTTTGATTGATGCTTTAACTTTCATTTTTCAGCAATCTTAATCTTGATTATTTGTACCTGAATGATATACGTCCCTTAGTCAAATCATAAGGGGACATCTCCACTTTTACTTTATCTCCGGGCAGGATTTTGATGTAGTGCATACGCATCTTGCCGGAAATGTGAGCAGTGATAACGTGGCCGTTGTCCAACTCAACGCGGAACATCGCGTTCGACAACGCCTCGATTATCGTTCCATCTTTTTCGATAGCAGTCTGTTTTGCCATAATAGAGTTATGCCTTTAATGCGTTTTCGATAATACTGAAATCGGTCAACACATCTGCTCCGTGTTTGCCGATTGCTACGGCGAACTCGAAATGAGCCGAAGGTTTGCGGTCGCGGGTGCGAACCGTCCAACCATCTCGCTCGAATACTACGTACTTGGTACCAAGGTTAATCATCGGCTCGATGCAAATTACCATACCCTCTTTGAGTAGTGGCCCTCTACCTTTTGCACCGTAGTTGGGAACTTCGGGGTCTTCGTGCATATTGCGACCCAGGCCGTGGCCGACCAACTCCCTTACAACCGAAAATCCATACGATTCAGAATGCTCTTGCACAGCCGCAGATATATCACCAACTCGGTTACCTGCCTTGGCCTGTGCGACACCTTTATAAAGAGCTTCTTTGGTTACGTCCAATAACTGCTGAACTTCTGGCTCAATACGACCGACCGCAAATGTATAGGCCGAGTCGCCATAAAACCCCTTCATAATAGTGCCACAATCCACTGAAACGATGTCTCCTTCGCGAAGTGCGTAATCAGATGGAATTCCGTGTACGACTTGCTCGTTTACCGAAACACACAAGGTGTTGGGGAAACCGCCGTACCCCAGGAAGCCTGGAACTGCGCCGTGCGAACGAATAAACTGTTCGGCTATTGCGTCGAGTTGCAACGTGGTGATACCCGGCTTGATGTGTTTACCAACCTCAGCCAAGGTAGCGCTCACGAGCAGATTGTTCTCACGGAGCAGTTCGATCTCTTCCTGTGTTTTCAGATGTATCATAGAGAAATTAGATATTTCCTCTACCTCTAATTCGTCCAGTTTTCATCAGACCGTCGTAGTGGCGGCTGAGAAGATGACTTTCTATCTGCGAGAGAGTATCAAGAATTACACCCACCAGAATCAACAGCGAGGTACCTCCGAAGAAGTATGAGAACTCTTGGTTGATGCCGAGTTTCGATGCAAACACAGGCAGAATTGCCACGATTGCAAGGAAAATCGAACCGGGAAGGGTGATTCTCGTCATAATGTTGTCGATATACTCAACGGTTTTCTTACCGGGTTTAACACCGGGAATGAAACCACCGTTGCGTTTCATATCGTCAGCCATCATGTTGGGGTTAACTGTAATTGCGGTGTAGAAGTAGGTAAACGCAACTACCAGAATGAAATATACGACATTATACCACAACGAGTTGTAAGCAAATGTAGATACAAAGCCTTGTGCCCACTCCCAACGTGCAAAAATCATAGGAACGAACATCAATGCTTGGGCGAAGATGATAGGCATCACACCCGCTGCATTCACTTTCAGAGGGATATATTGACGTACGCCTCCGTATTGTTTGTTACCAACGATACGTTTTGCGTATTGCACGGGAATCTTACGCACGGCTTGTACCAGTGCGATGGTTGCCATAAAAATGAGGTAGAGAACAACCAACTCGGCAATAAGCATTACAAGGCCACCATTCGCAACTTTCAGACGAGTATCGGCCTCAGCCAAGAATGCCTCCGGCAGACGGGCTACGATACCAATCATAATAATCAGCGATACACCGTTGCCGATGCCCTTGTCGGTAATCTTCTCGCCCAACCACATCATAAACATGGTGCCGGCCAAAAGTACCAAAATCGCGGTAAATTGGAACAAGAAGTTCGAGCTTCCGAGGATGAAGGCCTCCGAAGGCAGAGCATTTTGTCCCATAGTGAGGCTGGTCAGATACGCAGGACCTTGAATCAGCAGTACTCCGATGGTCAAGTATCTAGTCCATTGGTTGATTTTGCGGCGTCCGCTCTCGCCTTCCTTCTGCAATTTTTGGAAGTAAGGTACTACAATGCCCAGCAACTGGATAACAATCGATGCCGAGATGTAGGGCATAATACCGAGTGCGAAGATCGAAGCGTTAGAAAAAGCACCTCCCGAGAAGATATCCAACAGACCCAACAGGCCGTTGCTCTCAACACGAGCGGTAAGGTTTGCCAGCGCCTCGGGATTGATACCGGGAATCACCACGTAACAACCCAATCTATAAATAAGAATGAGACCCAGCGTATAGAGCAATCTCTTACGCAGGTCCTCAATCTTAAATATATTCTTTACGGTTTCGACAAACTTCATTGGTATAAAGTTTTTAGAGTTTTACAACTGTACCTTGTGCAGCCTCGATTGCAGCAGCAGCGCTCTTCGAGAAAGCGTGTGCAGTTACATTCAAAGCTTTGGTTACGGTGCCGTTACCAAGAATCTTGATGCGGTCGTTTTTCGAAACGAGACCAGCCTCTACTAGAACCTCGGGAGTAATCTCCACAACGTTCTTCTTGGTAGCAACAGCTTCCAATACAGACAGGTTGATAGGTTTGAACTCAACGCGCTCAATATTGGTAAAACCAAACTTGGGCAAACGACGTTGCAGGGGCATTTGACCACCCTCAAAACCTACTTTGCGCGAGTAACCCGAACGAGATTGAGCACCCTTTGCACCACGAGTCGAGTAACCGCCGTGGCCCGAACCTTGACCGCGACCGATACGTTTATCGTGGTGGGTCGCACCCTTTGCGGGTTTTAAACTATTCAAATTCATTGTCTTGACTTTCTTTTAAGGGTTACTATTTAACGGGTTCCACCTTTACAAGGTGTTTAACTACCTCCAACATACCGAGAATCATTTTCGAATCCTCGTGTACTACGCTTTGGTTAATCTTGCGAAGACCCAATGCGTCGAGGTTTTTACGTTGTTGAGCCGTAGTTCCGATGCGGCTGATGGTTTGTGTAATTTTCAACTTTGCCATTGTTCTTCAATTAATTAACCGTTAAACACTTTGTTGAGCGAAATACCGCGAACCTGAGCAACGGTATAAGCATCGCGAAGCTCCATCAGAGCGCCGACAGTTGCTTTAACAAGGTTGTGGGGGTTCGACGAACCTTTGCTCTTTGCCAACACGTTCTTAACGCCTACGCTCTCCAATACGGCACGCATTGCACCACCGGCCAGAACACCGGTACCAGGAGCGGCGGGACGAATCATAACCTCCGAACCTCCGAAGCGGTTCTCTTGTTTGTGAGGAATGGTTCCGTTGATGATAGGAACTTTGATGAGGTTTTTCTTAGCATCCTCTACACCTTTGGCGATAGCGGCAGTAACCTCGCTGGCTTTACCCAGGCCATAGCCTACAACGCCATTCTCGTTACCTACTACTACAATTGCCGAGAAAGTGAAAGTACGGCCACCCTTGGTTACTTTGGTAACACGTTGGATGCTTACCAATCTGTCTTTGAGTTCGAGGTCGGTTGTACGGACCTTTTTCATATTGATATTCGCCATATTTCCTTAGAATTTAAGGCCACCTTCACGGGCAGCGTCTGCTAATACTTTTACACGACCATGGTACAGGTAACCGTTACGGTCAAATGCTACCTCGGCAATACCTTTGGCGATTGCACGCTCAGCAGCCAATTTACCTACCAACTCCGATACTTGACACTTGGTCAGACCAGCGGCTTTCTCTGCCACCTCTTTGTCCATCGACGAAGCTGCAGCCAAAGTAACACCGTTCAAGTCATCAATAAACTGTACGTAGATTTGCTTGTTGCTTCTGAATACAGTCATACGAGGGCGCTCTGCGGTTCCGCTAACGATTTTGCGGATACGCATCTTAATCCTCGCTCTTCTTTCAATCTTATTCAATGCCATAACTTATACGATTTTACTATTTACCGGCAGCTTTACCTGCCTTACGACGGATTTGTTCGCCTACGAACTTGATACCTTTACCCTTGTAAGGCTCGGGTTTGCGGAACGAGCGAATCTTAGCGGCTACTTGACCGATAAGTTGCTTGTCGCAGCTGTTCAGAGTTACGATAGGATTGCTCTTCTTGTCGGTTACTGCGGTTACTTTAACCTCGGGGGGTACCATCAGATAGATGTCGTGCGAGTAACCAAGGCTCAACTCCAAAATTTGGCCTTTTGCCTCGGCTTTGAAACCTACACCTACGAGTTCTTGTTTAATCTCGTAGCCTTTCGATACACCGACTACCATGTTGTTAATCAGAGCACGATAAAGACCGTGCAGCGAACGGTGGCGCGGTTGGTTCGTAGGACGAGTTACTGTCAATACGCTTCCCTCTACGGTTACGGTGATATCTTTATCAACTGCTTGCGACAGCTCACCGAGAGGTCCTTTAACGCTAACCACGTTGTCAGGCGATACAGTTACAGTTACGCCTGCGGGCAAGTTTACAGGTAATTTACCAATTCTTGACATTTGTTAAACTTTTTTAGAACATTAATAAATGTAGCACAATACTTCGCCACCTACACGCTCTGCGCGAGCCTTCTTGTCGGTCATAATACCTTTCGAAGTCGACAGGATGGCAATACCAAGGCCGTTGATAACCGAGGGCATTTGATCAACGTTGGTGTAGCAACGCAGACCGGGACGGCTTACTCGTTTCAGCTCCTTGATGGCATTGACTTTGGTTTGGGGGTGATACTTCAAGGCGATCTTGATTACAGGATGGCCCTTAGCATCGTTCTCGAATTTGTAAGCAAGGATATAGCCCTGCTCGTACAGGATTTTGGTTATCTCCTGTTTAATTTTGGAACCGGGAGCTTCAACCACTTTGTGGTTGGCTTTCACCGCGTTTCTAATCCTTGTGAGGAAATCCGCAATAGGATCTGTCATAGTGATTAAAAGTTAAAATTAAACAAAAATTAGTTAGTTAAATATACTCTACAAAGAGATTGATTACCTCTGCGAGCGTGCAAAGATAATCAATCTTTTTGAATTTCAAAGCCTACCAGCTTGCTTTTTTCACTCCGGGTATCAATCCGTTCGATGCCATCTCGCGGAATTGGATACGGCTGATACCGAATTGACGCATATAACCCTTAGGACGTCCGGTCAATTTGCAACGGTTGTGCAGACGGATGGGGTTAGAGTTGCGGGGCAGCTTGCTCAGACCGATGTAGTCGCCTTCTGCTTTCAATGCAGCGCGTTTTGCGGCATATCTCTGAACGAGTTTGAGGCGTTTGGCCTCACGTGCCTTCATTGATTCTTTTGCCATAACTTAGTTCTTTTTAGCGTTTTTAAAAGGAAGACCGAATTTGCTCAACAGAGCGTATGCCTCTTCGTCGGTTTGTGCGCTTGTTACGCAGGTAATCTCCATACCGAAAATCTTAACGATTTTGTAGATGTCGATCTCGGGGAAGATGATTTGCTCGGTTACACCAAGGGTGTAGTTGCCTTGACCGTCGAACTTCTCGTTGATACCTTTGAAGTCGCGGATACGAGGAAGAGCTACTGCGATCAGACGCTCCATGAACTCGTACATTCTGTCGGCACGAAGGGTAACACGCAGACCGATGGGCATACCTTTACGAAGTTTGAAGTTCGAGATATCCTTTTTCGATTTGGTGGTTACGGCTTTCTGACCGGCAATGGCAGTCAGCTCGTTCATCGCTACCTCCAACAATTTCTTGTCGGCGATGGCTTGACCCAGACCCTGGTTAATAACGATTTTTTGGAGTTTAGGAACCTGCATAACGGTCGAGTAGTTAAACTCCTTCATAAGGGCAGGAATAATCTGCTCCTTATAGGTTGTTTTGAGTGTAGGTACGTATGCCATTATTTAATCTCCTCTCCTGATTTTTTAGCGTAACGAACAATTTTACCTTCTGCATTTACTTTGCGACCCACTTTGGTACCTTTACCGGTCTTGGGATCTACAAGTTGCAAGTTAGAGATGTGAATCGGAGCCTCTTGCTTCACGATACCACCTTGGGTGTTCTTAGCATTGGGTTTGGTAGCTTTCGATACCATATTCAGTCCCTCTACAATTGCACGGTTCTCCGACACCAATACTCTGAGCACCTTACCGCTTTGGCCTTTGCTTTCGCCGGCGATAACGGTAACCATATCACCTTTTTTAATATGCAATTTCATAAGCTTTCTGTTTATTAAAGTACTTCAGGAGCCAGTGAAATAATCTTCATATATTGGTCACGCAACTCGCGTGCAACAGGACCGAAGATACGAGTACCTCTCATCTCACCCTGGTTGTTCAGAAGCACAACGGCGTTATCGTCGAAACGAATGTACGAACCGTTTGCACGTCTAATCTCCTTTTTGGTTCTTACTACGACTGCTTTCGATACCATACCCTTCTTAACATCGCCAGAAGGAGAGGCGCTCTTAACAGTCACAACGATTTTGTCGCCGATAGACGCATAGCGTTTCTTGGTACCGCCCAACACGCGAATACAAAGTACCTCTTTGGCACCGCTGTTGTCGGCTACGACGAGTCTGCTTTCTTGTTGTATCATAACTATTTAGCCCTTTCAATTATTTCTTGTAATCTCCAACGCTTGGTTTTGCTGAGAGGACGGGTCTCCATCAGCTTTACTACGTCACCGGGGTTGCAAGTGTTCTCAGCGTCCTCGGCTACGAATTTTGTGGTCTTGTTTACAAATTTACCGTAGATAGGGTGTTTAACTTTACGTTTAACGGCAACTACGATCGATTTGTCCATCTTGTTGCTTACCACAATCCCGATTCTTTCCTTTCTAAGATTTCTTTCCATAGCGGCAATTAAATATTAGAGTTCTTTTGACGCAGGATTGTGAGCATACGTGCTATATCTCTGCGAGATTTTTTGATTTCACTCGAATTCTCGATAGGCGATACGGTGTGGTTGAGTTTCAAACGGCTAAGGTTCTCCTTCTCCGCATCGATTCTCTCCTGAATTTCAGCCACCGAGAGCTCTTTTATTTCGGAAGTTTTCATGTCTTTACTGTGTGTTAGATTGCGTTTTCAGTGTAATCTCGGCGTACAATAAATTTAGTGGCAACAGGCAGTTTTTGAGCGCCCAGACGAAGTGCCTCTTTGGCTACCTCGATGGGTACACCCTCTGCCTCGAAGAGAATACGACCCGGAGTAATGGGGGCTACGAATCCCTCGGGATTACCTTTACCCTTACCCATACGAACCTCAGCGGGTTTCTTGGTGATAGGTTTGTCCGGGAAGATGCGAATCCAAATCTGACCCTCACGTTTCATATAACGAGTGATGGCCTGACGAGCTGCCTCGATCTGACGACCGGTAATCCAGCACGACTCCAAAGTCTTGATACCGAACGAACCGAATGCAAGTTGATTACCTCTTTGGGCAAGACCTTTCATCCTGCCTTTTTGCATTCTTCTGAATTTGGTCTTTTTAGGCTGTAACATTTTCTATTTTCGCTTTAGTCCGTTTTACTTATTGTTTCTTCTCTTGCCGCGACCGCCTTTGGGACCACGACCTTGTTGACCTTGACCGTTGTACGAACCGGCGTTAGCGCCTTGATACTCGAACAGGTCACGTTTGCCGTATACGATACCGGTGCAAATCCAAACTTTTACACCCAGAAGACCTACCTTGGTCAATGCCTCGCCCAAGAAGTAGTCTACATCTGCACGGAAAGTGTGCAAAGGAATACGACCCTCTTTGTAAGTCTCGCTGCGTGCCATCTCGGCACCGCCGATACGACCCGAAATATGAATCTTGAGACCCTCGGCACCCATAAGAATTGCCGACGAAATTGCAGTCTTAACTGCGCGGCGATACGATACACGGCCTTCGAGCTGACGAGCAATGTTGTTTGCAACGATTACTGCGTCGATGTCGGGGCGTTTTACCTCAAAGATGTTGATTTGAACATCCTTGCCGGTAAGTTTCTTCAACTCCTCTTTCAGTTTGTCAACCTCTTGACCACCTTTACCGATGATGATACCCGGACGTGCGGTCGAAATTGTTACAGTAACGAGTTTGAGAGTTCTCTCGATGATAATCTTCGAAATACTTGCTTTGGCCAAACGGGCGTTCAAATATTTCCTGATAGTAGCATCTTCCACCAAACGCGATGAAAAATCCTTACCGCCGTACCAGTTGGAGTCCCAACCACGAATGTAGCCTACACGGTTTGCTATTGGATTAACTTTTTGTCCCATTGCCTAATTATTTTTCTTCGGTTACCATTTTATCTACTACGATTGTCACGTGGTTCGAACGCTTGCGAATACGGTGAGCGCGACCTTGGGGAGCCGGTTGCACACGTTTCAGCATTCTACCGCCATCGACAAAAATCTCTTTAACACAGAGTTGAACATCTTCCAAGCGAACACCCTCGTTCTTTGCTTGCCAGTTGGCAATTGCCGAACTCAGGAGTTTCTCCAATTTGATCGATGCCTCTTTCTTCGAGAAGCGCAAAATACCCAATGCTTTGTTTACCTCCACACCGCGGATGATGTCTGCTACCAGACGCATTTTGCGGGGCGAAGTAGGGCAATCACGCAATATCGCTATTGCTTTTTGTTTTTTCTCAGCCTTTCTTACCTCGGCTGCTTTATTTTTTCTTGCACCCATAACTTAACTATTTTCTATTACCCGAGTGACCACGGAAAGTACGGGTAGGAGCGAACTCGCCGAGTTTGTGACCTACCATGTTTTCAGTTACATAAACCGGAATAAATTTGTTTCCGTTGTGAACAGCAATCGTCTGACCTACAAAATCAGGCGAAATCATACTTGCACGCGACCAAGTCTTGATTACGGCTTTATTGCCCGACTCGTTTTGCGCGATAACACGTGCTTCGAGTTTCGGCTCAATAAAAGGTCCTTTCTTTAATGAACGGCTCATATTATGCTATTTTAATTATTTTTTCCTTTTTGAAATGATAAACTTGCTGGTAGTTTTCTTGGGGTTGCGAGTCTTGTAACCCTTAGCCAACAGACCAGTACGCGAACGGGGGTGACCTCCGGATTGACGACCTTCACCACCACCCATCGGGTGATCAACCGGGTTCATTACAACACCACGGTTGTGGGGACGACGGCCGAGCCAGCGGTTACGGCCCGCTTTACCGCTGCTCTCGAGGTTGTGGTCAACGTTCGACACAACACCTACGGTTGCACGGCAGGTAACAAGTACCATACGGGTTTCGCCCGAAGGAAGTTTAATAATAGCAAATTTGCCCTCACGAGCCAACAGTTGAGCATAGGTGCCGGCGCTACGAGCCATTGCAGCTCCTTGGCCGGGGTAGAGTTCAATTGCGTGTACGACAGTACCCAGAGGAATCTCCGACAGAGGAAGGGCGTTACCAACCTCGGGAGCAACACCGGCGCCGCTTACAATGGTTTGACCTACTTGAAGGCCGTTGGGAGCCAGGATGTAGCTCTTCTCGCCGTCAGCGTAGCATACCAATGCGATACGTGCGGTACGGTTGGGGTCGTACTCGATAGTTTTAACGGTTGCAGGTACGCCGTCTTTTGCACGTTTGAAGTCAATCAGACGGTAACGTTGTTTGTGACCACCGCCAAGGTAGCGCATAGTCATCTTACCTGTGTTGTTGCGACCGCCCGAGCTTTTCTTAGGTTGCAAAAGCGATTTCTCGGGAGTCGACGTAGTAATCTCGTCGTAAGCCGCAATGATTTTATGTCTTGTACCCGGAGTAATGGGTTTAAATTTTCTTACTGCCATCTTCGTTAGATATTACTGTAAAAATCAATCTTATCGCCATCTTTCAAGGTAACCACGGCTTTCTTGTAGTGGTTGGTGCGACCGCTCAACAGACCCGCTTTGGTGTAACGGCTCTTGTTTTTACCCATGTAAACCATGGTGTTTACGCTAGTTACAACAACACCGTACATCTTCTCTACGGCTTCCTTGATTTGCAGTTTGTTAGCGTCTTTGTTTACGATGAAACCGTATTGGTTCAACTTCTCGCCCATCTCCGTCATTTGCTCGGTCAGGACCGGTTTGATAATAATCTCCATAGTAAATTCTTAGGCTAACATTTCATTTAATACGTTTACTGCGCCCTCAGCCAGAACGAGTTGGCTTGCGTTCATAACATCGTAGGTGTTAACGTTCGATGCCAAAACTACCTTCACGTTTTGGAGGTTACGAGCCGAAAGAACAAGGTTGGTGTCAACCTCGGGTACTACGACCAGAATCTTTTTGCCTGCAACATTGAGGTTTTGTTCGATAGCGATAAAGCTTTTGGTTTTAGGTGCCTCGACAGTAAGGTTCTCGACAACGGTAATAGCCTCAGCTTTTGCTTTGTAAGTGAGTGCGCTACGGCGAGCAAGTTGTTTGAGTTTCTTGTTCAACTTGAAGCTGTAATCGCGGGGTACGGGACCGAAAATACGGCCACCACCGGGGAACAAAGGCGACAAGATGCTACCACAACGGGCACCACCGGTACCTTTTTGACGTTTCAACTTGCGAGTCGAACCGGCAACTTCGTTACGTTGTTTGGCCTTGTGAGTACCTTGACGACGATTAGCAAGATGTTGCTTAACATCGAGATAAATTGCGTGGTCATTGGGATTCTCCACGCCGAAGACTGCATCAGAAAGAACTACTTTCTTGCCGGTCTCTTTACCGAGGGTGTTTAATACAGCTAATTCCATCTTACTTCTCAATTTTAACGTACGAACCTTTTGCTCCCGGAATCGAACCTTTTACAAGAATCAGGTTGTTCTCAGGAATTACTTTAACAACTTTAAGGTTAAGAACCTTAACTTGTGCGCAACCGTAGTGTCCGGGAAGGCGTTTGCCTTTGAACACGCGCGAAGGGTAGGAAGACGCTCCCAGCGAACCGGGTTTACGTTGACGGTTGTGTTGACCGTGGGTCTGACCGCCCACTCCACCAAAGCCGTGGCGTTTCACAACGCCTTGGAAACCCCTACCTTTCGAGATGCCGGTTACATCGACCCAGTCGCCCTCTTCGAACAACTCGGCGGTGATAACGTCACCAAGGTTGTGCTCCTCTGCAAAGTCAAACTCTGCAAGTTTGCGTTTAGGGGTAACACCTGCTTTTTTGAAGTGTCCCATAAGACTACTGCTGGCGTGTTTTTCGGTAGTTTCGTCATAGGCAATCTGAACAGCCGAGTAGCCATCCTTCTCGATGCTTTTCAGTTGCGTAACAACACACGGACCAGCCTCAATAACAGTGCATGGCGTATTTTTGCCCTCAACACTGAAAACGGAAGTCATTCCGATTTTTTTTCCAATTAGTCCTGACATAATGTCTGTTTACTTAAAATATAAAAAGTGTGTTTTCTTTTGGTTGGTGTTCTGCCTATATATATTATAGGTATATTACAGAACGGTGATTTGTACCTCTACGCCGGTAGGCAACTCGAGTTTCATCAGCGCGTCGATAGTCTTCGAAGTCGAGCTGTAAATGTCGAGAATGCGTTTGAAGGTGCAGAGTTGGAACTGCTCACGAGCTTTCTTGTTTACGAAAGTCGAACGGTTCACGGTAAAAATCTTCTTGCGAGTAGGAAGGGGCACGGGACCACTTACAACTGCGCCGGTAGTTTTTACGGTTTTGAGAATCTTGTCGGCCGACTTGTCAACCAAGGTGTGGTCGAAAGATTTCATTGTGATTCTAATCTTTTGGCTCATTGTTATTCAATATTTTTACGTTTTCCTGCTGCTTTTTCGATGACCTCCTGTGCTACGTTGTTAGGAACGACATCGTATTTGTTGAACTCCATCGACGAAGTTGCACGACCCGACGAAAGGGTACGAAGTACGGTTACATAACCGAACATCTCCGACAGGGGCACTTTGGCTTTAACCACACGTGCATTACCTTTTTGCTCCATACCGGCAATCTGGCCACGACGTTTGTTAAGGTCACCAATGATGTCACCCATATTCTCCTCAGGGGTTACAACCTCTACCGACATAATCGGCTCTTGGAGTACGGCACCCGCTTTGGCTGCTACGGCACGGAAACCGTTGCGAGCGCAAATCTCAAACGAAAGGGCATCCGAGTCAACGGGGTGGAACGAACCGTCTTTCAGCACAACACGCATGCTGTCAACAGGATAACCTGCCAAAGCACCGTTGGCCATTGCTGCCTCGAAACCTTTTTGTACGGCGGGAATGTACTCACGAGGAACGTTACCGCCCTTAACCTCGTCTACGAACTCCAAGCCGGGTTTGTCGCCCAATGCAGGACCGATTTCGAAAATAATATCTGCAAACTTACCACGACCACCGGTTTGTTTCTTGAATACCTCACGGTGTTGAACAGGTTTGGTAAGAGCCTCTTTGTACGATACTTGAGGAGCACCTTGGTTAATCTCTACGCCGAACTCACGTTTCAGACGGTCAACGATGATATCCAAGTGAAGCTCATCCATACCGCTAATTACGGTTTGACCGCTATCCTCGTCGGTTTTAACGGTGAAGGTGGGGTCCTCCTCTGCAAGTTTAGCCAGACCCATACCGAGTTTGTCAAGGTCTTTTTGAGTTTTGGGTTCAACTGCCAGACCAATCACGGGCTCGGGGAAAGTCATCGACTCAAGTACGATAGGAGCTTTCTCATCACACAGAGTGTCACCGGTACGAACCTCTTTGAAACCTACGGCTGCGCAGATGTCACCAGCCTCAACGAACTCGATGGGGTTTTGTTTATTCGAGTGCATTTGATACAGACGGCTGATACGCTCTTTCTTGCCCGAACGGCTATTGAGAACATACGAACCAGCATCCAAGCGACCCGAGTATGCACGGATGAAAGCCAAACGACCTACGAAGGGGTCGGTTGCAATCTTAAATGCCAAAGCACAGAAGGGGTCGGTTGCATCTGCATGACGCACAGCCTCCTCGCCATTCGAAGGATTGGTACCAATAATTGCAGGTACATCCACAGGCGAAGGCAGGTAAGCGATGATGCTATCGAGCAGCAGTTGCACACCTTTATTTTTAAAGGACGAACCGCACAACATAGGAATCAACTTCATCGAGCAGGTTGCCTTACGGATTGCAGCCATCAACTCAGCACGAGTGATGCTATCGGGGTCGGTGAAGAATTTCTCCATCAGAGCCTCATCCTCGGCTGCTACTTCCTCGATAAGTTTGTTACGCCACTCCTCAGCCTCAGCTTGCATCTCTGCGGGAATATCTTTCAGCTCGAAGTTATCACGAACGGTCTTGTCATCGTTGTAGTAGATGGCCTTCATATCAATAAGGTCAACCAAACCAACGAATTTATCCTCCGAGCCGATAGGCAATACCAAAGGAAGGGGGTTTGCACCCAGACGCTCTTTAACTTGAGCGCATACATTCATAAAGTCAGCACCGGTACGGTCCATTTTGTTAACGTAACCGATACGGGGAACGTTGTATTTGTCAGCCTGACGCCATACAGTCTCAGACTGGGTCTCAACACCACCAACAGCACAGAAAGTAGCAACAGCACCGTCAAGAACACGCAACGAACGCTCTACCTCTACGGTAAAGTCAACGTGTCCCGGGGTGTCAATCAGGTTGATTTGATAGGTCTTAGAGTTGTAGTTCCAGAAAGCGGTGGTAGCAGCCGAGGTAATGGTAATACCGCGCTCTTGCTCTTGGGCCATCCAGTCCATAGTTGCGGTACCCTCGTGAGTCTCACCGATTTTGTGAGTCTTTCCGGTATAGAAAAGGATACGCTCAGAGGTGGTGGTTTTACCGGCATCGATGTGTGCCATGATACCGATATTTCTGGTATATCTTAAATCTCTTGCCATAGTCCGATTCCTTTAACTAAAATCTGAAATGTGCGAATGCCTTGTTGGCCTCAGCCATACGGTGCATCTCCTCTTTACGTTTGAAGGCGGCACCCTCATTGTTGTAAGCAGCCATAATCTCAGCAGCAAGTTTCTCTGCCATCGAGTGACCGGCGCGTTTACGCGAATAAAGGACCATATTTTTCATCGAGAGTGAAATCTTACGCTCCGGTCTAACCTCGGTAGGTACTTGGAAGGTAGCACCACCAACACGGCGCGATTTAACTTCGACTTGCGGCGTGATGTTCTCCAATGCTTGTTTCCAAATCTCCAGAGGAGCCTTGTCTGCATCTTTCATCTTCTCGCCAACCATATCCATTGCTTCATAGAATATGGCATACGCAATACTCTTCTTTCCATCCAGCATCAAGTTGTTTACGAAGCGAGTAACCAATACATCGCCAAACTTGGGATCCGGAAGTAGAATTCGCTTTTTAGGCTTTGCTTTTCTCATTGTTTAATAATTTTTTAACTCTGTTCTTAATTGACTCCTTTTGTTTGGGGCGTTTTGCACCGTATTTCGAACGGCGTTGGCGACGACCATCTACACCTGCGGAATCCAATGCACCGCGAACCAAGTGGTAACGTACACCGGGGAGGTCTTTCACACGACCACCACGAACCAAAACGATTGAGTGTTCTTGCAGGTTGTGACCTTCTCCGGGGATGTAGGCATTCACCTCTTTACCGTTGGTCAGACGAACCCTCGCAACTTTACGCATAGCCGAGTTAGGCTTCTTGGGGGTGGTGGTGTAAACACGCACGCACACACCGCGTCGTTGCGGACAAGCATCGAGCGAAGGCGACTTACTTTTGAAGTCAAGTTGCTCTCTGCCGTTTCTTACTAACTGTTGAATAGTAGGCATCTTAAACTTTGTCCTTTAATGTGTTATTAATGAATTTCACTGCCTCGTTCCTTAAAACGAGCGTGCAAAGTTACTCATTTTTTTTGATATACAAAATTTTTACAAACTCTTTTGTGCTGTTTTTTCAGCATTTTAGCCCATTTTGAGAGGAATGTTGATTGAAAATTCTTATAAAAACACAGAATTGATAACTTTCGTTTATTAAATTCAAAGCCCACACATCATAACACGCTGATATATCGATATTTAACACAACAATACAACGGGTTCGAAAAGAAGAAGATGTAAGGAGTTGGCAAGGCGGAGGATTGGGGATTTTGCGGGGCGTCGTAGCAGGTATTTCGAATTTCAGGAAAAATATTTTATCTTTGTAAAAAGCGAAAAACTCGAAAATGGGCAAAAAACTCATACTCATTACAATGCTGATACTCTCGTCGGTGACCACAGCGATGGCCGAAGGTTACACCGTGGAGAGTGTGCCGAATGTGCAAATTGCCAACCGCGCCCACTTTGTCAGCGACCCCGACAATCTGTTGTCGTCTGCAACGGTGGACTCCGTCAATCGTACACTTTACGCGCTACGCGACAATGGATTGGCCGAAATAGCGGTTGTGGTTTTGGACAAGGTTTCGGAGAGTGAGGACGCCTACTTTTTTGCTCACAATCTGCTCAATCATTGGGGTGTCGGAGCCAAGGGTAGTGACAACGGAATGGTGTTGTTTGCCAGCCTCGGATTGCGACAAATTCAGATTGAGGTCGGCTATGGACTCGAAGGTGTGATGACCGACGCGCTATGCAAAAGGGTGATTGACCAACAGATTGCACCCCACCTTTCGGAGGGTGATTGGGATAGCGGAATTATGGCGGGAGTGGCAGCAATTGACGCCATTATTCGCCAAGATCCCACCTATTTTGAGAGTGCCGAAGATGATGAGTCGTTGATGATTGCCCTGCTGTGTATGGTTGGCGCTATGGTTCTTTTCCTTATCACCTTAGTGATCGCCCAAATCCTCAGCACACGCTGTTCCAAATGCAAGAAATACAACGCGATGAAACGTACCTCAACAAGAATCATAAACGACACCTTGACCAAACGCACCACGGAGTACACCTTCACCTGTCGCCACTGCGGAAACACCAAACGCGAAGTGGTCTGCGAGCCCAAAGTCGTAATCACAGGCGGTAGCATCGGACGCAGCGGCGGAGGTAGCAGTTTCGGTGGCGGCTTTGGTGGCGGCTTCGGCGGCGGAATGTCGGGAGGTGGCGGCGCCCGAGGAGGTTTTTAAATAATTGAGGTTTTAAAAAAAGTCAGTATAGTATAGTATAGGGAGTTGCAGGCAAGGATACATATATAATATATAATAACGCGAAAAACTAAATCACAAACAATATGAAAAAAGGAACTATCATCACAATTGCTGTGGTTGCAGCCGTGGCTGTTTGGTGCGTGGGCGCCTACAATGGTTTTGTCAAAAAAGAGGAGATTGTCAAAAAATCCTGGGCACAGGTAGAGAATCAATACCAACGTCGTAGCGACCTGATACCCAACCTAGTATCGACCGTCAAAGGCTATGCCGCACACGAGAGCGAAACTCTCGAAAGCGTAATTGCTGCTCGTTCGGCCGCCACCGCCGTTACGGTAGACCCCAGCAATCTGACAGCGGAGGCTATCGCCGAGTACCAACAAGCACAGGGTCAAGTGGGCGCGGCTCTCGGACGACTCATCGCACTCAAAGAGAGTTATCCCGACCTGAAAGCCAACCAAAACTTCCTGGAACTGCAATCGCAACTCGAAGGCACCGAGAATCGCATTGCTGTGGAGCGCAAACGTTTCAACGAGGATGCACAAGGTTACAACACCTCGTTGCGCAAGTTCCCCAACAACATCATCGCATCGTTGTTCGGATTCGAGAACATCGCCTATTTTGAGGCAGCCGAAGGTAGCGACAAAGCCCCTGTTGTAGAGTTCTAAACAGATGACACCGAACGACAATCGTTGGGCGCTGGTTACGGGCGGCAGTTCGGGTATCGGACGATGCTATGCCGAACAGTTGGCCGAGATGGGCTACAACATCATTACCGTCAGCAACAACCAGGAGCAAAACCAAGAGGTAGCCGAGCAGATTAAACGCACTTCGGCAGTGCGTGTTGTGGCATTGTACAAAGATTTGTCGGACCCCAAATCGGCCGAGGAGTTGCACGAATACTGCACCAACGAAGGTTTGGAGGTGGAGGTGCTGATTAACAATGCGGGCATACTGCTCTTCGATATCCTCGACCGCACATCTGACAAGACTATCAACACAGCCATCGGATTACACGTACACACCCCCACCCTGTTATGCAAACTGTTTGGACGGGATATGTGCCGTCGCGGACGTGGCCACATTCTGATTATGTCGTCGGCAACGGTGCGTCTGGCCTACCCCACTATCGCAGTGTACAACGCTACCAAGAGTTATCTGCGCAACTTTGCCGCATCGCTGTGGTTTGAGTTACGCCACCACGGGGTGAGTGTGACAACAGTGTATCCCGGTGCGATTGACACGCCGCTATACTCGCTCGAAGACAAGTATCGTCGTCCGTTACGTGCATTGGGAGTTATGATGGCTCCCGAGAAGTTGGCACGCAAGGCTCTGCGCCGTATGTTCCGCCGTCGCAAGAACTACACTCCGGGATTGTTCACAAAGATTGTAGTACGCATTGCGCCCATAATCCCCGACCGTGTGATATTGTGGGTTATGCGTCACCCAAAACTACGACATCTGTTTTAGACCATATAAAAGCCGGCCGCAATACGTTAGTTGCGGCCGGCTTATTTTTAGATAGCACTACCTATCTCCGAGTTACTCAATCTCGTCGGAGTAAACCGCACCGGGCAGGTCGTGAAGGTTATAGTTCGAGGCCATAGACATACCATAGGCACCGGCCGATTTGATGGTCAGCAGGTCGCCACGACGGCTGGTCGGCATTGTAACGTTGCTATCGAACACATCAGTAGACTCGCACGCGGTACCCACGATAGTATATTTCTCGGTGGTATCGGTATCGGCCGTAATATTCTCGATATTGTGATAAGAGCCATAAAGCATCGGACGGATAAGTTCGGTCATACTTGCATCGATAATAAGCAGTTTACGACCCGTAGCGGTGGTTTTGTTGAACATCACGGTCGAAATCAACTCGCCACACTCGCCCACAATCGAACGGCCAAACTCAAAGTGTACCTCTTTGCCATCAACCTCCAAGTGGTTGTGAACAATCGAGAATACCGATGCAAAGTTGGGAATAGGCTCATTCTCGGGCACATCGTAGTTGATACCAAGACCACCTCCCACGTCCACAAAGCGGAATTTGTAGCCCATACGTTCGAGGCGGGCAACAATCACATTCACCTTGTTACACATATTCTCGAAGACGTGCAATTCACGAATTTGCGAGCCGATGTGCAGGTGCAGACCAATAATATTCAGGTTACGCAGAGCCTGAATTTTGGGGGTTTCGGCAATAATCTCCTCATACGAAATTCCGAATTTACTATCGGCCTGACCCGTATCGATACAACGGTTGGTTTTGGGGTCAATATCGGGGTTTACACGCAGAGCCACGTCGGTTCGAACACCCATCTCACACGAGATTTGGTTTACAACCTCCAACTCCTCGATAGACTCGCAGTTGATAGCCATAATACCCTGCTCGATTGCATAGCGAATCTCTTTGTCGCGTTTACCTACGCCTGCATAGACAATGGTTTTGGGGTCGAAGCCCATTTCAATGGCTTTGCGCACCTCGTTACCACTCGCGCAGTCGATACCCAAGCCATACTCGCGGATAATGCTCAATATCTTGGAATCGTAGTTGGCTTTGATTGCATAGTGCACTTTGTAGCCGTGTTGGCGCGCAGCCGACGAAACACTTTCGAGGGTTTGGCGCAACAGGGCTATATCATAAAGGTAGAAGGGAGTTTCGTATTTTTTGAGTTTCTCACCAAGTTGTCTACTTAACATATCTGTATTGGTTTAATATTATAGTTTGGGATATTTTTCTGTTTTTCCACCGCAAATATACATCGGCAAATGTTGAAAAACAAACATTTTGTAAATTTTATTACTTAATCACCATAAAAATCACAAAGGCCACCACCTTATTGGTAGCAGTCCTTGATGATGTGTTCATTCCTAGTATCTAAGGCAATATGAAGGTTTGGGAAAGTTTACACTCTATGCATTCCTCTTTGTAGCCCCGTCCCTCTGCTTGCCACGCCTATTTTCGGATTATATAAATCTCCTCGTTATCGGCGTGCATATGGTACTTTTCGCGCGCATATCGTTCGAGGTATTCGGGCGACGAGAGGTTAAGTATCAGCAGACTATCTTCGCGGATGCGCTCCTCGTAATAATTCACACGTTCGCGCAACTCGGCATTCTCGTATTGCAGACGCGCCATAGTCACCAATTCGCGGCCGATAGCAATGAGTGCCACAACAACTGACAGCACACTCAACACTTTGGTGCGCAACGACAAAGCGCTCCATCGTTCTCGGATATTCAGATTTAACATATCGCGCGGAAAAGTTTAGGGAATCTGCATATACTTGTGAGTCTGAATCGACACCTTCCACTTGGGATTAGCCTTAGCATACTCAACAATAGCCTCAATCACATTCGCAAAGCGACTCCACTCGGGTTGGAGGTACAAGCGGCACTTCGCACCAACTTTGGCAGCACAACTCTCGGCCCACTCCAAATCCTCGGGTTTCTCGATAATGACCTTCAATTCGTCGGCTCGGTCAAAAGCCTCGTCCAGCGGCGGCATTTGGCGTTTGGGCGACAAGCACACCCAATCGAACTCACCACTCCACGGATGCGAGCCCGAAGTTTCGAGAAATATTTCGAGCCCCTGCTCGTGCAGACGGCCTGTGAGATAGTCCAACGGATAGAGCAACGGCTCACCACCCGTAATCACAATCGAACGTGCAGGATGCGACGCGGCTCTCTCAACAATAAGGTCGGCAGCGGTCAGCGGGTGAGCAGCGGCATTCCAAGTATATTTGGCATCACACCAGCGGCAACCAACATCACATCCGCCCAAGCGGATAAAGTAGGCCGCAACTCCCGTGTGGTAGCCCTCTCCCTGCAATGTATAGAATTCCTCGACGAGCGGCAACAGTCGTCCGTCTTTATAATCGGGTTTACTCATCTACAATAACGTAAATATCTTTGAGGTTACGACCCAACTGGTCATAATCGAGACCATAACCCACAATAAACTCATTGCCGATATTCATCACGGGGTATTTGATTTCGTAATCGCGGCTATACGAATCGGGTTTGAAGAACATTGTAGCCACAGCAGCACTTGCAACGCCCTCGGCAGCAAGCAGTTTCATCATATGCTCAATACTTCCGCCCGTATCGACAATATCCTCAACAACAACCACGTGGCGACCCTTGATACTGCCGTTCAGGCCAATAAGTTCGCACACCTTGCCCGTACTGCTGGCACCATCATATGAGGACATCTTGATAAACTGCACCTCACATCCGAAGTCAAGTTTCTTCAACAAATCTGCCATAAACATAAACGAGCCATTGAGTACTCCCAACATAATGGGTGGCGTGTCACAATCGGCATAGTCGCGGTTGATTCGCTCGGCCACTTTCTGGATGTGTCGGTCCAACTCTTCGTAGAGAATCATCACCTCGAAGGTTTTATCGTACAGAGTTACACGTTTCTTTGCGGGTGTTTCCATAATTATTGTATCGGCTATTCGTCAATTCATCAAAAAGAATTAACTTTGCGAAGTTAATAATTATAGTTCAATTAGAAAAATTTTTAACCAAAATAGTCCAAAATTATGAAAGCACGAGTAACTGTTATTATGGGAAGCACCTCGGATTTGAAGGTAATGCAGGGAGCCTGCGAACTGCTCGATTCGATGGAGGTACCCTACGAGGTGTTGGCTCTGTCGGCCCACCGTACCCCCGACCGTGTGGCAGAGTTTGCAGCCACCGCAGCCGAGCGAGGTATCGAAGTAATCATTGCAGGTGCAGGAGGTGCAGCACACCTGCCGGGCGTTATTGCCGCCTCGACTCCCCTGCCCGTAATCGGAGTACCCATCCGTTCGTCGAACTCGATTGAGGGTTTGGACAGCATTTTGTCGATTCTGCAAATGCCTTCGGGTATTCCCGTGGCTACCGTGGCTCTGGACGGAGCACGCAATGCGGCGATTCTTGCTTGTCAGATTATGGCCAACGGCGATGCCACTCTGCGCGAAAAGATTGTTAAATTCAAAGCAGACCTGGCAGCCAAAATCGACAAAGCCAACGACGAGTTGTGCAAGGTCGAAATGCCGATGAAGGTAAACTAACAAATCATCACGTAATCAACTATGACTTCGGCGATTATATACGCATTTGTGCTGTCGCTGCTGGCAGGTATGGCCACGGGCGTAGGTAGTCTTATCGCACTGCTGACACGCTCGACCAACCGACGTGCCATATCGTTTGCATTGGGCTTGTCGGCGGGAGTGATGCTTTTTGTGTCGTTTTGCGAGATGTTTGCCGATGCCCAAGAGTCGCTCACGCTCCAATTCGGCGAAAAGTCGGGCACAACCTATGCCGTATTGGCGATGTTCGGAGGACTGCTGTTGGCGATGATTATCGACCGACTCGTTCCCGAGGTTGAGAACCCCCACGAGATGCACTCGGTCGAGGAGTTAAACGACAAAAACAACCACCACCGACTGCAACGTATGGGCCTGGTTACGGCGTTGGCTATCGCCATTCACAACTTCCCCGAGGGTATCGCAACATTTATGGCCGCCTTCGAGTCCGCTTCGACAGGTTTGGCGGTGGCCGTAGCGGTGGCAATCCACAATATCCCCGAGGGTGTGGCTGTGTCGGTACCCATCTATGCCGCAACAGGCAGTCGAAGCAAAGCCTTCTGGTACTCGTTTGCGTCGGGATTGGCCGAGCCTCTGGGTGCTTTGGTTGGTTTTGCCGTATTGATGCCGTTTATGTCGGAACTCACAATGAGTTTGGTATTGGCGGCGGTGTCGGGTATTATGATTTATATCTCGTTGGACGAGTTGCTGCCTGCCGCACGCGAATATGGCGAAAACCACATCGAGATGTATGGTCTTATAATAGGTATGGCGATTATGGCGCTGAGTATTATACTGATGATGTAGTCCCGAGTCATTAAAACAAGCCGAGGGGGTCCAATCAATGTTGGACCCCCTCGGTTGCTTTTGGTGGTTATATTAGAACGGTACCACTTCGCCCAAGGCTACATACCACAAATAGCCTTCAACTTCGGCATAGCCCATATCGCGCAACAGATTCATATAGCGTTCAATCTGGGTGTCATACGACGAATCTTTATGTCGGCCGAACTTGTAGTCCACAACCACAGCACGGTTACCGCAAATCATCACACGGTCGGGTCGGCGAACACGCTTCTTCTTGCGTTCAGGCTCATAGTCCTTGGGTAACAGAATATCGCCCTCGGCACGCACCACCTGCCACTTCTCGGAGAACCAATCGGCAACCATAGGATTCTCGAACGCGCGGGCAATCTGAGCCTGCAATGTGTTGCTCTCGTCACTCGAAATCACAGCATCGACCTCCAAACGACGAACACCCTCAACAACCTCGGCACGAGAGCGTGCATCTTGGAATACGCGGTGCATCAGCACACCCATATCGCGTGGCGACAGCGACAAAGCCCCCTCCTCGGTGTAGCGTTCGCTCGGAAATTTGAGTTTGATTTTGGCCGATACGGGATGGGTGGGGTAACTATCAAGGTGGATGGTTGTAGACGATGATTCGTCGGAATGTTTGGCCTGAGTGGGCAAACCATAGTCCACAGCCAACAGGCCGTCATTGAGGGTAGTACAAGAGTAATCCCCCATATCGGCGAGTTGTTGCAACGACCCCACAGCCGCCATAATCATCTTGCCCACGCCACGCGGTTTGGCCGGCAACATAACGTGCAGTTCGCACTTGGCACGGGTCACAGCCACATACAATATATTGAGCGAGTCAATAGCCTGCATAACCACCTCATTGTAGTAGTCGGGGGCAAATTCGGTGTCGGCCGAGGCACTATTCAGAGTCACGGGATAGGCTCCCTCGCCACCGGCCACGCTACTACGCAGCCACATCATATCACCTCCGCCTGAATACTCCCAATCGGCATAGGGAATAAGCACAGCCTTATACTCCAAGCCCTTGGATTTGTGTACTGTAATGATGGTTATGGCCGAAGTTCCGCTCGGCATAACCAGCGACTCCTTACAACCGTTCTCCTCCCACCACTGCACAAACAGCGGAATATCGGCAATGCGACCCGACGAGAACGACAGAATCTGTTGGTGCAGTGCCTGCACGTAGGACAACGCCTCGGAGTTGCGGTCAAGTTGCCAACGAATCAGAATATTCTCAAAAGCCTCTTCGGGAGATTTGCGACCCACCACGCTCATAAATTCGCGCTCATCGTCGGTCAAGGGCGCATCGGCAGCACGTCCGAGGGTACGATTAAACATTGCCGCCGAGATTGTGTCGTCGGGGTTTTGCGACAATTTCAGGCAGGCCACAACAAACTGCACAACGCTTGACGAATCCACCCTCAACGCCTCGCCCGTCACAATATCGAAACAGAATCGCGGGTCGGTGTTTTGGCGTTTGGCTTCGAGCAACATCTCGGCCACACGATAGCCGTCGTTATTAGAGCGCACAAGAATTGCAATATCCTCGGGACGATAGCCACGAAGTTGCAGGTCCTTCAATCGTTCGACAATGGGAGGAACGCCATCATCCGTAGTATCGTATGAGCGTATGGTAGCGTAGCCTTCGGGGACTTGTTTGTTGGGTTCTTGGGCAAAGGGGGTGTAGGCCTGTTCAATCATCGAGCCGAGTTGTCGGCAGAGGCTTTCGGTAATTTGGCCTGCATCGACGGCTTTGGTGAGGGTTGTGCGCACGGAGTCGGCCATAGCACGAATCACAGCACCCGTAAAAGCGTTGTTGAACTCCACCACTCGACGGAAACTTCGATAGTTCTTCTCCAACGGCTCGAAGTCGATACTATCGGGTGCTATACGGCGGAAGTGGTCGGCAACATCGTTAGCCAGAATACGCCAATCGCCACCACGCCAACGATAAATCGACTGTTTGACATCGCCCACCAACAACACGGGTTGCGACTCACTGCGCGAAACGGCCTCGGCAACCAACGGCAAAAAGTTGTTCCATTGGGTACGCGAAGTGTCTTGAAACTCGTCAATCATATAGTAGTCATACCAACTACCCACACGCTCATAGATAAACGGCGCATCGGAGTCGGCAATAAGTCCTGCAATAAGACGCGACGTTTTGGAGATAGGCAGAATATTTTGATCTTGGCATATTGTGTCAAGGCTTTTGCGCAGGTCGGCCAGCAACACAAACTCATCGAAACGACGAAGAACAATTTCGAGTGTAGTCAGCGTACGCATACCCTCTCGAAGAGCCACAATCAGAGGATTAACCCGACCATAAACGGAGGGTACATCGCCTCGGCGAGGTGAGGTTTTGTTGGGCCAGCCATCGGGATTGTCAATCGCCGAGAGCACAGTTTTGTTGAGTTGCGGCAGAGTGCCTTGGGGCGAAGTCCAATTCGGAAGGTAGGCCACAAAACTGCGTGACTTACCGGCAAAGTCCTCACGCGAGAGTCCTGCGGATTCGATTATGTTAAGTGCATCGGTAGCAGCGTGTACCACTTCGGCACGCACAGAGTTACGGCGTTCACGAAGTTGGCGGCCCATTTCGGCCAACTGCTCCGACGAGTCGATATTGACTCCCGAAGCGTAGAAGTCGTCGCTGAAAAGTTGTTTACCCAATCGGGCAATATCTCCGCGCAGGTCCCAATGGCGCGAGTTGTCGATACGTCCCTCAACAAAACCATCGACAGTATGTTCGAGCGAAGAGTTGTCGGCAATGCCTTCGATAAGGTTGTCGGTTGCTGTCGAGAGCAGGTCATCGGTACGAAGTTCGAGCGTATAGTTGAGTTCGACACCAAGTTCACGCATAAACGAGCGTACCACACGCTGAAAAAAGCGGTCAATGGTCATCACCGCAAAGTTGCTGTAATCGTGCAGTATTCGGCTACGCACCTCCAAGGCTCGTTGGCAGATACGCTCCTCCGAAAGACTTGGGTGGTCGCGCAACAGGTCGGACAAAAAATCACTCTTCTCGCCACGAGCCAAGGTGTCAATCTCGTGAAGGATACGACGTTTCATCTCGTCGGTGGCCTTATTGGTGAAGGTCACAGCCAAGATGTGTCGGTAACTCTCGGGGTTGAGAATTGTAGTTTCGACATATTTGTAGGCCAGGCGGTAGGTTTTACCTGAGCCCGCCGATGCGCTGAGTATCTTTATTTGTCCCATAAGGTCAAAGGTACAAAAAAAGTGTGAGAACAATCCAAAGTTTCAAAAAAAATCACTACCTTGCAGGGTAATAAATCACTATTGTACCGAACAATGAAAAAACTTCTGTTTACACTCATAGCGTTGGCTGCATTTTCGGCCGCACACGCACAAGACGCAATCGACATCGACCAAATGGATGGTTTCCACTCAATCCGCATAACGGGCAACCTGAGTGTGGAGATTGTTGCCACACCCCACAACCCCGCAATGCACGTCGATTTGATGGGTAACGATGTAAAGCGCTTTGATTGGAGCATAAAGGATAGTGTGCTCAACATCTCGTTCAGCGTCAACTCCAAGAGCAATGCCACCAAACTTACCGTGTGGACCAACACCCCGATTCGCGGAATGGTGGTGCGTCGAGCCGATGTTCAGTTGAACCTGTTGCGCCCTACCCTGCTGTGTGATGTGACCCTGCGCGAAGGTGCCCGCCTGACCGCAATGGTAGATTGTATGGACCTGCGATTGAGTATGTTCGGTCGTTCGGTTGCCGAGGTTTACGGTAAGGCCAAGTATCAGACCATCAAAGTGCGACGTAGCAGTGCTTTGGAGGCCAGCAAGGTTACGGGACAGAGTGTAGAGGTTGTGGCACAAGGCGGCTCGGAGGTATATGTCTATGCCTCGGAGCGCGCAATCCTCACCTCGCGTAATCGTTCGTCGCTCTTCTACGACGGCAACCCTGCCATCATCCGAACTCACATCACAGCACCCTCAACAATCAACTCCATAGGCGCACGATGAGAAAGAGTTTCATAGATAGTGTGGCTCACGACCTGTGGCAAAACTACGGCGAGGAGTTGCAAAACATAACCCTGCTCTTCCCAAGTCGAAGGGCAGGTCTGTTTTTTCGTGAGGCTCTGGCTTCCGAAATTCAAGCCCCGATGTGGAGCCCCCAAGCCTCGTCAATCGACCGCATAGCCGAACAACTGAGCGGACTTGTGACGGGCGACCGCATACGACTGATTGCCGAGTTGTACAAAATATATGTTCGCTATCACGAAAAGGAGAGTTTCGACAACTTCTTCTTTTGGGGCGAGATGCTGATTGCCGACTTCGATATGGTCGACAAGTATATGATTGACGCCGATATGCTGTTGTGCAACCTGTCGGATTTGCACGACCTGGACGGTTTTCACACCCTGTCGGCCGAACAGATTCGCATCATCGAGGAGTTTTGGAACAGCATCGACAAGAATCTCGACACCTCTCAACATAAGACCTATTTCAATAGTGTGTGGCGTACACTGCTGCCTATCTACAAAGAGTTTCGTCAAAGGCTCTCGGATTTGGGTATCGGCTACGGTGGTATGATTTATCGCAAGGCGGCCGAGTTGGCGCGTGCGGGAGAGTGTCCCGAATTGGACGACAAGCACTTTGCGGTGGTGGGTATGAACGCACTGTCGAACTCCGAAAAAGAGATTCTCAAATACCTCAAATCCTACTACACCGTAGATTTCTATTGGGATTACGACCGATACTATGTCGATAACAAGCACAACGAAGCAGGCGAGTTTATGCGTGACAATCTGCGCCGTTTTCCGCCCCGAGCCACATTCGACACCGAACTATTCACTACCCCCAAGAACATTCGGGTAGTGTCGGCACCGTCGGATGCCGTACAGTGCAAATATGCGGGTATGAGGTTGGAAGAGTTGGGTGCCACCGACAAAAACACCGCGGTGGTGCTGACCGACGAGAGTCTGTTGATGCCGATGCTCTACTCGTTGCCGCCAAAGATGGAGAGTGTGAACATCACTATGGGTTATCCCATCAAGAGCGATATTGCCTACTCGTTCTGTGAGCGACTGGTGGAGTTGCAACGTCGCAAGCACACAAAGGACGACAAAGTTTTGTTCTATCACAGCGATGTTACGGGAATCCTTGCTCACGCCTATTTGGCAGGTATCGAAGTTACCGACGAGTTGAAAAACATAATTCTCGAACGCCGAATGATATATGTTCCTCGGGAGTTGTTCGAGGGTCGCGGTGTATTGGAGAGTATTTTTACGCCCCACAGCGGAGGAGCCCAAATTGGGGAATACATCAAACAGGTGTTGAGCGTAATAATGGAGTGTACCGAAGAGGACCTCATACGTAGCGAACTATTCTCAGTTATCGGCACCCAAATCGACAAGTTGGCCAACTCCATTGCATCGTGCGGTTTGGAGGTCGAAGAGAAGACCCATTTAGCACTGCTTCGCAAGGTGTTGCAAAGTGCCAATGTACCGTTCCAGGGCGAGCCCTTGGTGGGAGTTCAGATTATGGGATTTTTGGAGAGTCGCGCATTGGATTTCCGGAATGTTGTGGTGTTGTCGATGAGCGACGACCACTGCCCCGGCAACCGTCTAAACTCGCCGTCGTACATCCCCTACAAACTACGCAAGGCCTATGGTATGCCCACCCCCGAGGATGAGGAGGCGATGTATGCCTACTATTTCTATCGTCTATTGCAACGTGCCGAGAACATCGACCTTGTGTATTGTTCGCGCACCGACGAGCGCAACACAGGCGAGCAGAGTCGCTACATAAGTCAGTTGCTGTACGAGAGCGAGCACCAACTCCAACGGCTCGATATTCAACTCAACGTGACCTCCGAGGAGCAAAGCGCAACAACAATTATCAAGGACAATCAGATACTCGACAAACTCAACAAATGGTTGGACAATCCACAAAGTCGTCTGTCACACACCCGATTCTTCAAGTTTATTGAGTGTCCGCTGAAATTCTACTACGACTCCATTGCCGGTCTTTCGCCCGCCGACGAACTCAACGAGGAGGTGGACGGCTCAACCTTTGGTAATATCCTCCACTATGCGATGCACAAACTCTATACACCGCTGGTGGAAGAGCACAATCCCTCGGAGAAAATTCGTGAGTTAATTGGGTCGGACAAGGTGCGCGACGCTGTAACAATGTCGGTAAACGAGGCCTATCTATGTCGCAAAGAGTCGCTCGAAACCGACGATTGGGGCGGAACACTGCGTATGATTCGCAATGTGGTGATACGTTACATCAACACCAACATTCTGCCATTCGATGCCGACAAAAAGGGATACACCATTATGGCTCTCGAAGACAAGCGTCATATGCCGTTTGAGTTTAAGGTTGGCGACAAGACTCACACCGTTTGGTTTTATGGCGCGGTGGACCGCATCGACCGTCTGGACGACGGCACACTCGAAGTCATAGACTACAAAACAGGACGGCCAAAAGGCACGGGGTGCAACGAGCAGATTCAAGATATCGCAACACTGTTTGAGGGTACGGGCGACGAGGTTATCTCGGCAGTATTACAGACTCTGCTATACTCCGAAATCCTGACACACGACAATCCCGGTTGCACGGTACGCCCGACACTCTACTACGTTCGCAAGATGCGCAGCGACTACACACCGCTGATTATGGACAAAACTCGTGGCGAGGCCATAACCTCGTATGACGACTATGCCGAAGAGTTCCGCGCAAAGTTCACCCAAGCGTTGTCGCGTCTATTCGACCCTGCGGAACCTTTCACACAGGGCGACGAGAAGGCCTGCACATTCTGTGACTTTGCATCATTGTGCGGTCGAGGCAAAGAGTAACAATCGCTCAGCGCACTCAAACACTCATCCGTCATTCCACACAACACAACGAGGCTTCCCAAGAGTTGGGAAGCCTCGTTTCGATTGGTAGACACGTTTGATTAATCCTCGTCGGTGTCGGTGTATGCTTTCAGCAGTTTGTCTTGAACATCGGCGGGAACCTGCTCATACGAACCAAACTTCATAGTGTAGGTTGCACGGCCGTTGGTAAGGCTCGACAGAGTGGTCGAATAGCGATACAACTCAGCCAGAGGCACGCGTGCATTCAGACGGTCGAAGCCCTTGTCGGAGTTCATACCCATAATCATTGCACGGCGGTTTTGGAGGTCACTCATAACGTCACCCATCTTGTCGCTCGGAACAAGCACCTCAACGTCGTAGATAGGCTCCATAATCTTGGGACCTGCGTTGCGGAAAGCCTCCTTGAAGGCGTTACGAGCAGCAAGTTTGAACGAAATCTCATTCGAGTCAACCGGGTGCATCTTACCGTCGTAAATCACAACGCGGATGTCACGAGCGTACGAACCGGTCAGAGGACCCTCGTCCATTTTCTCCATAATACCCTTCAAGATAGCGGGCATAAAGCGTGCGTCGATGGCGCCACCCACAATCGAGTTGTAGTATTGAAGTTTACCGCCCCAATCCAGGTCATACTCCTCTTTGCCTTTGATATTGACGTTAATCTCTTTGCCGCCAATTTTGTATTTCGAAGGCTCGGGCATACCCTCATAGTAGGGCTCGATAACCATATGAACCTCACCGAATTGACCTGCGCCACCTGATTGTTTCTTGTGACGATAGTCGGCTTGGGCAACCTTGGTAATGGTCTCACGATAGGGAATACGGGGAGCAAAGAACTCAATCTCCATCTTGTTGTCTTGCGACAGACGGGTTTTGAGGATATTCAGGTGGTGCTCACCTTGACCTTGGATGATGGTTTGTTTCAACTCTTTGGAGTACTCTACCAAGATAGTGGGGTCTTCGTATTTGGCATCGTTGAGCAGTTTGCCGAGTTTCTCCTCGTCGCCTTGCTCTTTGGCCTTCACAGCACAGCGGTAGCGAGGCTCGGGGAACTCAATAGGCTCAACCTTAACGTGTGCGCCAACAGCAGCCAGAGTGTCGTTGGTGCGGGTGCCTTTGAGTTTGACGGTACAACCGATGTCACCGGCCGAGAGTTCCGACACTTTAACACGGTTTTTACCTGCTACGGCGAACAGTTGCGAGAGTTTCTCTTTGTTGCCGGTACGGCTGTTTACCAACTCCACGCCCTCGGTAATCTTACCACGGATAACACGGAAGTAGGTAATCTCGCCAATATGTTGTTCGATTTGGCTCTTGAATACAAACACAACTGCGGGCAGGGTCTCGTCGGCAACCAGCTCTTCGCCCTCGGTCGAAACGAACTTGGGAGCAACGGTAGGAGTGGTCGGGCCGGGAGCAACGTTGATGATGAACTCCATCAGACGTTTGGTACCGATGTCGCGTTTGCCACTGCAACAGAAGATAGGCATAATCTCGCGGTTGGCAACACCAAGTTTCAGACCCGAACGGATGTCGTCCTGAGTCAGAGCGCCTTTCTCGAAATAGAGTTCCATCAGAGCGTCGTCATAAACGGCAGCAGCCTCCGAAAGTTCTTGGTTCAGAGTTTGAGCATACTCCAATTGGTCGGCGGGGATTTCCAACTCCTCACGAGTACCGTTTTCGTCGGTGAAACGATACATCTTCATCATCAGCACGTCGATGAAAGCATTAAAGCCTGCACCTTGCTCAACGGGATATTGTACAACAACGGGGCGAACGTGAGCAGCCGCTTTCAGACCCTCCAATGTAGCCTCGAAGTTGGCTTTGTCGCCGTCCAGTTGGTTGATTACACCGATTACGGGTTTGTTCAGGTTACGCGAATAGCGCAGGTTGATTTCGCCACCGACCTCCCAGCCGTTGTTGGCGTTCATAACCAGCACACCTACGTCACCCACTTTGAATGCCGAGTAGAGGCTTCCGCAGAAGTCGTCCGAGCCCGGGCAGTCAATGATATTGAGTTTACGTCCCATAAACTCGGTAAACAGTGTGGTTGCATAAATCGAGCGTTTGTACTCGTGCTCGATATCGGTATTATCCGACAGGGTATTGCAACCCTCGATTGTACCTCGGCGCTCTATCATCTTACCTTCGTATGCCATTGCTTCGGCCAGAGTGGTCTTACCCGAGCCCGAAGCACCGATTAGAACTACGTTCTTAATCTCTTTTGCTGAATAATTTTTCATATTGGTTGTAATTTTTAGGTTTTAGTTTAGGAATTCTGTGCATTCACAGATTGTAAAATTAAGCAAACTTTTTCGGATAGCCATAACTTTTGGGTTATTTTTTAACTTTTTGTGTGTTTTTTTGGTTTTGCAGTTCTCTTTTCGGCTGTTTTTAGTATCTTTGGGGTTGGACTATGAAATAACACATCATCTATGACTCGCAAACTTCTTACACTTGCCGCCGCACTGCTTATCGGAGTGGCAGCACACGCACAACAAAACCTGCGCATTATGAGTTACAACGTACGCAACGGCTACGGAATCGACAAACAACACAGTTACGACCGCCCCTCGCGTGTTATTAATAAGGTATCGCCCGATGTGGTAGCTGTTCAGGAGTTGGACAGTATGACAACCCGCTACAAGGATTATGTGTTGGGCGAGTTGTCGGAGCGCACAGGAATGTACGCCTACTACGGCCCTTCGATTAGTTTTGGAGGTGGCAAGTATGGCGTTGGTATCCTCTCGCGCACACCTGCACTCTCGGTACAACAACACACCCTGCCGTGTCGTAGCGAGCCGCGCACAATGCTCATTATCGAGTTGGAGGATTACTACTTTGCGTGCACCCACTTGTCGCTGCACGCCGAGGACCGTATGACCTCTATGGAGATTATTCGCGAGATTGCCTCAAAATTGGACAAACCCCTCATTCTGGCAGGCGACCTCAACGCCGAGCCCACAGATCCTGAGATTCAAAAGTTGGCCGAGTTCTGCACTATCCACTCGCGTACCGACCGCAAGACTTGGGATGCAGCCAAACCCACCGTATGCATCGACTACATCGTAAGTTACGGATGCAAAGCCAAAACTCGCAAAGCACGCGTACTGCGCGAAAAGAGGGCTTCGGACCACCGCCCTATCTTTGCCGACATCCGAATCCTCGAATAAAACCCTCACATTACAAACAACAAGTCCGAACCCTTATACAGGTTCGGACTTGTTGTTTTTGGGGCATTGGGGATGGTATCAACTCTTCTCGCTCAACTCCAACCAACGCATCGAAATTTCGTCAATCCGGTCAATTAACTCGCCAAGTTCGGTTGAGAGAGCCATAAGTCGGTCAGCAGGGAGAGTTCCGCTCGAAAGTTCGGTCTCCATTTCGGCTCGGCGAGCCTCCAACTGCGGTAACTCCTGTTCGATACTCTCCATTTCGCGTTTTTCTTTATAGGTAAGGCGGTCGGCGCGTGGGGCGGTGACACGTTTGGGTGCGGGGGCAGTTTTTGCTGCCGCTTGTTGTTCGGCCTTGCGTTGCTCTGCATCACGCAGGGTACGCCACTCCAAGAACTCGCTATATGTGCCGGGGAAGTCCTTGATTCGGCCCTCGCCCTCGAAAACCAGCAAATGATCGGCAACCTTATCCATAAAATATCGGTCGTGCGACACCACCATAACACAGCCCGCAAAGCGTTGCAAGTACTCCTCCAACACCTGCAACGTAGCAATATCGAGGTCGTTGGTCGGCTCGTCCAAAATCAGGAAGTTGGGGTTGCGCATAAGCACCGTACAGAGGTACAATCGGCGGCGTTCGCCACCGCTCAATCGGCTCACAAAGTTGTGTTGCACGGGCGGCTCAAACAGAAACATCTGTAACATCTGCGAGGCGCTCAATCGACGGCCGTCACCCAGGTCAATATGTTCGGCAATGGCGGTCACAACGTCAATGACCTTGGTGTTGTCGTCAAACGCGATACCCTGTTGCGAATAGTAGCCAAAACGTACGGTTGAGCCCACGTCGATAGTTCCGCTATCGGGGCGTTCCTCACCCAAGAGCATTTTGATAAAAGTACTCTTGCCCGTACCATTGTTGCCCACGATGCCTATTTTGTCGTAGCGTTGGAACATATACGAGAAGTCGCTCATAATAACCTTATCGCCAAAGCGCTTGCACAGGTGCTCAATCTCAAAAATCTTCTTGCCGATATAGCCCGATTTGATATCAATATTGAGTGTTGCCTGAGTACGGCGTTGGCGCAGTTTCTCCTCCAACTCATAGAAACTGTCAATGCGATATTGTGCTTTGGTGGCACGCGCCTGCGGTTGGCGTCGCATCCACTCCAACTCACGACGATAGCGATTCAGGTCGCTCTCTCGTTCGGCAGCCAGAGCCTCGGCACGTTCGCGGCGGCGTTCGACATAGTAGGCATAGTTGCCCTCCCACGAGTAAATACGGCGGTCGGCAAGTTCGAGAATACGGCTACACACACGGTCCAGAAAGTAGCGGTCGTGAGTCACCATAAGCAGTGCCATATTGCTCTGCTCCAAATAGCGCTCCAACCACAGCGTAACATCCATATCGAGGTGGTTGGTCGGCTCGTCAAGGATAAGCAGTTGGGGTTCGCCCAGCAGAGCGTTGGCAAGGGCAATTCGTTTGAGTTCTCCACCCGAGAGGTTGTCCACCACGCGGTCGAACTCGGTAATACGCAGACGCGTAAGAATCTCTTTGGCTTTGGCCTCGTAGTCCCACGCACCCAGCGAATCCATATCGTTCATTGCCTCCTGCATAGCATCGGCATCGCCCGACTCCACGGCCTTCTCGTAGCGAGCCACAACCTTCATTGCGGGTGCGTCGCCACGGAAGCACGCTTCGAGGATTGTGGTACCCGCTGGCCACGAGGGGGTTTGCACAAGGTAGGCCACACGGGTATCGCGTCGGAAGGTGATAGTACCCGAGTCGGGGGTGTCGCGTCCTGCGATTATATCGAGCAGCGAGGTTTTGCCCGCGCCGTTGCGCCCGATAAGTCCCACCTTTTCGCCCTCACCAACGGACATTGTAAGCCCTTCGAACATATCCCAATCGCCGTATGCCTTGGCGAGATTCTCAACTTGAAGTATTGTTTCCATAGTAGTACAAAGGTAGTGAAAATTGGTGAGAAATTTGGAAAACCACCAATTTATCCATACTTTTACACAAAACTTGACGATATGGCAAAACTCAAACGAGCATTCTTCTGCAAGAGTTGCGGATACGAAGCACCCAAGTGGATGGGACGTTGCCCCGCCTGTGGCGAGTGGAACACAATGGCCGAGGAGCCAACCGTAGCCAAACCCTCCAAGGGTGGCAGCACGACAATGCCCGCTTCGCAACCTCCCGTGAGGGTGGACCAAGTGGTACGCCCCGAGTTCGAACGCATTGATTTAGGTATGGCCGAGGTCAATCGTGTGTTGGGTGGCGGTTTGGTACCGGGGTCGTTCATACTGCTGGGCGGCGAGCCAGGTATCGGAAAATCAACCCTCAGCCTGCAACTCGCGCTGGCCGACAATGGACTCAAAACGCTCTATGTGTCGGGTGAGGAGTCGGCAGCACAAATCAAAATCCGCGCCGACCGTATCGGAGGTACCAACAAGGAGTGTTACATCTACTCCGACACCTGTTTGGAGAACATCATTGCCCAAATTGAGGCGATGAATCCCGGTTTGGTGGTTATCGACTCCATTCAGACAATCTATACCGACACGGTGGAATCGACCGCAGGCAGTGTGAGTCAAATTCGTGAGTGTGCGGGTGTGTTGCTCAAATATGCCAAGTCGCTGGGCATACCTATTATAATAATCGGCCACATCACCAAGGAGGGCTCGATTGCGGGTCCCAAGATTTTGGAACATATGGTGGATGTGGTATTGCAGTTTGAGGGCGACGAGGGCAACATCTACCGAATACTCCGAGGTGCCAAAAACCGTTTTGGTGCGACGTTCGAGATTGGCGTGTTTGAGATGCGTGCCGACGGCCTGCGTCAGGTGGATAACCCGTCGGAGATTCTGCTCGGCCACTACGAGGAGCCTCTGAGCGGTGTGGCTGTGGGTGCGGCCGTGGACGGCATACGACCCTACCTTATCGAAACACAGGCGCTGGTAAACAACGCCGCATTCGGAACGCCTCAACGCACAGCCACAGGTTATGACCACCGTCGATTGAGTATGCTGTTGGCAATTCTCGAAAAGAGGGTCGGAATGAAACTTTCGAGCAAGGATGTGTTCCTCAACTTTGCGGGCGGTTTCCGCGTTGCCGACACGGGACTCGACCTGTCGATTGCAGCGGCTGTGGTGTCGTCGTATTTCGACAAACCGCTGGCCGAGGGGGTATGCTGTGCCGGCGAGATTGGTCTGTCGGGCGAGGTGCGCCCCGCTTCACGACTCGAACAACGCATCAGCGAAGCCGAACGTTTGGGTTTCCGCCGAATTGTTGTGTCGGGCTACCACGCACGCAAAAAATCCATCCAAACCAAAGGTATCGAGATTGTGTATATCAACCGCGTGGACGAACTTCCGCGAGCAATATTCCAATAACACGGCACAATCCGACCAACCTGTGAGGTCGGTTCACCTGCCAATATTTCCGTTTCACCCGACACCCACTACGGTGTCGGGATTTTTTTAGTATTTTTATTCTCGGAAAAACGCCCCAAAACCATTTGGAGCAAGGCACGAAATTTGATTAACACCCCTAAAACACACTAAACTATGAAAAAGCATTTAATGATTCTGGCTTGTCTGGCGACGGTTGTCGGCCTGCAAGCACACAACGATGTCAAAATCCTCCCTGCCAAGGCACAAAAATTTATCGAAGACGTGTTCCCCACGCACGGAATACGCTACATTGAGGCCGAGCGTGACCTGGACGACCCGCTGACCTATGAGGTACACTTTGCGGACGGTTCCGAAGTTGAGTTCGACAAGGGAGGTAATTGGTATAAGATTGACTGCGGCAAGTCGCCTGTGCCCCTCAAAGCCATTCCCCAAGGTATTCAGGACTATATTGCCAAAGTTGCACCCGACGGCTCGTTTGTTGTCGAAATCGAGCGCACGCGCGGTGGCTACGAGGTTGAACTCAACAACGACCGCGACTATCGCCTCACCGAGAAGGGCGAGCCTATCAAGATACATCATATGATGGGTCAGCGTCCGAACGGCCAAGGTCAAGGCCAACGCCCCACGGGTGGTCGTCCTGCGCCCCAAGGTCGTTAATCCTCAAACTGCCGACAGAGTATATCCCTCCGAAGAGATTCGGGGGGATTTTTGTTTTTCGGGTTTCTTGGGGGGCTATCTCTTGCATATATCGTTTGTTTTTTGTATCTTGCGAAAAACCTAAAACAAAACAGCGCTATGAGAAAAATTTTACTCTGCACGCTGCTTGCGCTAGGCGTAATCGCGTGCACAAAGGATTTTATCGAACCA
>JAFTYJ010000040.1 GCA_017464745.1 Rikenellaceae bacterium
GTTCCCTCCTCCTTGCACTTCAAAGCCTCGCGGATAGCATAGGCGATGGCGTGAGTCGATTCGGGAGCGGGAATAATACCCTCGGCTTGCGAGAACAAAACACCAGCCTTCAAAGTTTCGAGTTGGGGGATGTCGGCAGCCTCGATAAATCCGTCCTTCAACAATTGGCTCACAATCGAACCTGCACCGTGGTAACGCAGACCTCCCGCGTGGATGTTGGCAGGTTGGAAGTTGTGGCCCAAAGTGAACATCGGCAACAGCGGAGTCAAACCAACATTATCACCAAAGTCATATTGGAACACTCCACGGGTCAATTTGGGGCAACTTTGGGGCTCAACAGCCACACAACGAGTGTTGCGGCCCTTGGTCCAATTCTCGCGCAGGAACGGGAAAGCAATACCTGCAAAGTTGCTACCACCACCAAAGCAACCAATCACCACATCGGGATAGTCGCCCGTAAGTTCCAATTGTTTGAGGCACTCCTCACCGATAATGGTTTGGTGCAACAACACGTGGTTGAGTACACTACCCAGGCAGTAACGGGTGTCTTTCTGATTCTTGACAGCCATCTCGACAGCCTCCGAGATTGCGATACCCAGAGTTCCGGGGCAGTTGGGGTCTTTTTCGAGGATTGCGCGACCTGCGTCGGTAAGGTTGGTGGGCGACGGGAAGATGTTTGCACCCCAGGTCTTCATCATCAGGCGACGATAGGGTTTCTGCTCACAACTAACCTTCACCATATACACATCAACGTCGATACCGAAGTGTTTACCCGCCATAGCGATAGCCGAGCCCCATTGACCTGCACCTGTTTCGGTGGTAAGGTGTTTGATGCCTTGGATTTTGTTGTAGTAGGCTTGGGGAACTGCCGAATTGGTTTTGTGCGAGCCCGAGGGCGACACACTCTCGTTTTTGAACTAAATCTTGGCAGGAGTTTGCAGCATACGCTCCAAACCGTGGGCACGCACCAAGGGGGTATTACGCCAGATGCGGAAGATGTCTTGCACCTCCTCGGGAATGTCGATATAACGTTCGGTCGAAAGTTCTTGTTTGGCAAGTTCGTGGGCAAACACAACCGACAGGTCATCGACGGTCATCGGTTTGCGTGTTTGGGGATTGAGTGGCGGCAGTGGTTTGGTGGGCATATCCGCCACGATATTGTACCATTGCTTGGGATTTTCACTCTCCGGAAGCAAAATCTTTTTGGTTACCATAGTAGTATTTATTTTTGTTTGGTAGTTTTTGTTTTATCGTTGTGTTTGGTGTGGCAAAGTACAGAAACGCCAGTAAATCTTTGCTAAAATATATGCCCCCGTCGTCAATCCAAACAACGGGGGCAACAGTTCTATATTACGTACACGTCCATCGCGCTACCATTGTTTAGATTGCCAACGGGAGCCACCACCAACGTGCGATATGCAGATTCTGTTTCATTGCAATGGCAAACTTACGCAGTTTTTTGAGAATCTCCAAATTTTTCTCTAAAAATTATACTGCACCATAGTTTGGATGCGGTTGGCGTGTCCCTGATTGCCGTTTTGGTTGCGACGGATACCATAGAGATATTCGAGGGCGATACGGCAATTGGGGGTAAGCGAGTAGAATATATTGGCAAACACATAGCCGCCACGTTTGTAGCCCTCGTCGGCCGAATAGCCATTGGCATAATCGACATTAACCTGAGAGTAGCCACCCGAGATAAAGATACGCGGTGTGATGTTGTATTGCAGCGATGCAAACCAGCCCCACATTGTAGGCATCTGCATTTGGCCCGACTTCTCGGGATTGGGCACAAGATCCAAAGGACGGCCCTCCAAATCGTTGAAGTAGGGCGAGATTCCCTTACCATAGATACCATTCATACAGATATTGAAGTGGCGGGCAAAGGCGATATTACCACTCAACTGCACACCATAGCCCACAGCACGGCGGTTGTCGGCATTGACCAAATCGCGGTAATACATCGTGCGCACCAGACCCGACACACGGATATGGCTTCGTTGGTAGCGACCCCAGCCGTATTGCAGATAGGCCACAAAGTCGGGAATTCGCTGGGTTTGCGAAGCGGTCTGCTCCGAGGCATAGGTAGCCTCAACGCTCGGAGTCTCGGCTGCAACAGCCAGCGAGAAGTGGCGACCAAAGGTGTGTGAGTAGCGAATCACCTCATTGAATTGGCCACTATTGTAGGCATTGGGGCCCTCATAGTCAATAGTATTGGGACCGGCCTCGTGGTCACAAAATGTGGAGGTGGTACGACCAAACAGAAAACCCTTGAACGACACATAGGCGTGGCGAACGTGGAGTCCGTAGTTGCGACCTCGGAAGTCGGTTTCGACATAGGCCACAACATCACCCAACAGGCGAGAATGGGCTATACCCTTAAAGAATAGGCGCGAGGTGGTTGCGCTCATAAACAGTTTTTGGCGATTGGCCCAAGTTGCGGTAGTAGGAATGTCGTAGGGCACAAAATCGGTATTGCCCACCGCACCCTCGAAATCGTAGCCGGGACGCAGACTCACACTTCCGCCAACGGCCATCGACAAGCGATTATCGTGGGTTGTGACAATCACCAACGGGCGGTGCGACATCTTGAAACCATCGGAGTGGTTGCGGTCATAAATCTCGGCGGCACGAGCCCCTGCGCTACGTTCTACGGTATCGCGGCTTGACGGATGATACTTATACATACCCACAACCACAACGTGGGGTTTGTAGTCCGACGAGGAGGACGACTGAGCCGTGGCTCCCCACACAGCGCTACACAGAGTTGTAAACAAAAGTAAAATTCTTCTCATAAAACTAATGTATTAGGTTTATTTATTGGTATTTCGCACTCACCATACCCACGAGATACGGCAACTGCAATGTGATTTTGGCAAGATTAATGCCATTTTTTCGTATATTTGTGCCGACTAATTAACAAGCACTCTATCCGTATGGGGGTTATACTTTGGATAATGACCATCGTTATGGTGGTATTAGACCTGTGGGTCTTGCGTCTGCTCTATCGCCAAGGCCGACAAGTATGGGTGTGGGTGTATGGTGTATTCGCCATCCTGACCGACATCGTTGCACGTTTTGTTCCTCTAATCGGAGTGGTCGGTCGCCAAGCACCGATGGTGGTTATGGCGTGTGTGTGCGTGTTGTTGCTGGCGGGAATAATCAAAGTTCTGCTGGCTGTGGGAATCATTGCCGACCGATTGGCGGGTCGTGGTCGCCACACTCTCTTTCGTAGTGCAGGTGTGTTGGCACTCATTGCGACGGGAGTAATGGCGGCAGGAATTATAACCCCGATGCGAGGTATCCGCGTAGAGCGCGTGGAGTTGTGTTTCAGCAATCTGCCCAAAGGTTTTGAGGGTGCACGCATAGGATTCTTTACGGATATGCACCTCGGAGCACTCACAGCGCCCCAAAAAATCGTTAAACAGGTGGTGGATTCGCTCAATGCCGAAGAGTGTATGCTGGTTATCAACGGTGGCGACCTGGTGAACATCCGCAACTCGGAATTAAGTGATGCACACAAAGAGAGTCTGCGCCAAATTGCAGCACCTGTATATTCGGTTATGGGTAATCACGACTTGGGCTACTATCGTCGCGACACGCTCGAATACTCGGTTGCACAATCGACTGCTGATTTCAAAAGTGCGGTGGATAGTCTTGGCTGGACACGTTTGGACAATCGTTCGGTGTGGATTTACTCCAAAGGCGACAGCATCCTGCTGACGGGAATTGAATTCGAACGCAAGCAAGCCGACCTGCGCCACCATCGTTCGGTGGAGAGTGTGGCCATAGACTCGCTGATGAGGGCCGTACCCGAGGGAGTGTTCAACATTGTGGCAAGTCACATCCCGCAACATTGGCACACCATTCGTGACACCCACGCAGGCGACCTGACTCTATCGGGACACACCCACGCAATGCAATGCAAAATCCGAATCGGGGAAAAGGAGTGGTCACCCGCAGCTCTGCTCTATGACGAGTGGAGCGGATTATATCGCCACGACAACAAAATACTGTACATCAGCGAGGGCATCGGTTTTGCAGGCATACCCATACGTCTGGGAACCCCTCCCTCAATTGTAATTTTCACTCTACGACACTGCGAATA
>JAFTYJ010000041.1 GCA_017464745.1 Rikenellaceae bacterium
CAGCTCTTCATAGGTGTCATAAAACATAAGGCACCTCCAAAAAAGTTTAAGAAATTCAACAAATGGTATTGAACGGGACGTGTGGATGTGGTATACTGCGTCCAGAAATTCGAACAAACGTTCGAATTTCCCCAGGAAGGGTTCAGCGTCAATGACAACGAACTCAGTTTCTACGACGTACCTCTGATGGATATCATCAAACAGTACGGCACACCCTTGAAGATTACTTACCTGCCCAAAATCTCGTCGCAAATCAATCGCGCCAAACGTATGTTCAACGTGGCGATGGCCAAAGTGGACTATGAGGGAGATTATCACTACTGCTATTGCACCAAGAGTTCGCACTTCTCGTTTGTACTCGAAGAGGCAATGAAGAACGACATCCACCTGGAAACCTCGTCGGCATACGATATTCACATCATCAACGCACTGTACGACTCGCGTATCATAGACAAAGACCGTTACATCATCTGCAACGGATACAAACGTCCGCAATACATCGAGAATATCGCACAGTTGGTAAACTCGGGATTCTCGAACACAATTCCCGTGATTGACAACAAACAGGAGATTGACCTGCTGAACGACGCTATCGACCGCAAATGTCTGCTCGGTATCCGCATCGCTTCGGAGGAGGAGCCTAAATTCGACTTCTATACCTCGCGTTTGGGTATTCGCTACGCCGACATCGTGGACTTCTACAAGACCAAAATCAAAAACAACAAGAAGTTCAAACTCAAAATGTTGCACTTCTTCATCAATACGGGTATAAAAGACACTGCCTACTATTGGAATGAGTTGAACAAGTGTATCAGTGTCTATATCGAACTGCGTAAGATTTGCCCCGACCTCGACTCTCTCAATATCGGTGGCGGTCTGCCTATTCGCTCGTCGCTCGACTTCAACTACGACTACGAGTATATGATTGAGGAGATTGTGGCACAAATCAAGCACAACTGCAATATGAACGATGTTCCCGAGCCCAATATCTTTACGGAGTTCGGTTCGTTCACCGTGGGCGAAAGTGGTGCAGCACTCTACTCGGTTGTGAACCAAAAACAACAGAACGACCGTGAGTTGTGGTATATGATTGATAGTTCGTTCATCACTACCCTGCCCGACACCTGGGGTATCAACCAACGATTTATGATGTTGGCTATCAACAACTGGGACAAGGAGTATCAACGCGTGTTCTTGGGCGGTTTGACCTGCGACAGCGAGGACTATTACAGTGGTGAGGCTCACACCAATGCAATCTTCTTACCCAAACTCGACCCCGAGACTCCGCAATACATCGGATTCTTCCACACGGGTGCTTATCAGGAGGCTATTGCCGGTTTCGGCGGTATCCAGCACTGCCTGACCCCTGCGCCCAAACACATTATCATCGACCGCGAGAAAGGCGACACGGAGTACTACACCCGTCTGTTTGCCAAAGAGCAAAGTTATCGTTCGATGATGCGCGTATTGGGATACTAATACCTATTATATTATATGAGAGTTGTGCGAAACATAGTACGAATGTGCGTATTGTGTTTCGCACTTTTGTTTGGTTGCAAGCCACACAGCGACACCGCATCCTCCGTCAGCATTGCCCAACTACGCAGTTGTTACAAAGGTTATCCTTCGCGTATTACCCAGCCGTGGTACATCGAAGGACAGGTGACAAGTTGCGATTTGGATGGCAATTTCTACAAGACTATTGTAGTGGAGGACTCCTATGGTGCCGTGGAATTCAACATCGACAACACCACACTCTATAACGACATTCCGTGGTGCAGTAGGGTGCGAATCTTTGTCGAGGGTCTATGGATTGGAGCCTATGGTCGCACAATTGTGATTGGTGGCGAGCCAAACAATTACCAAGAGGTGGCAAACATCGCTTGGCGCGACTTTACGCGACGACTCCAAAGCCTCGCTCCGTCGGATTCGCTCTACCAACCACCCACCAAACAGGTAGGCGAACTCAACCTCAAAGACGTTCAACATTGGTTGCGTATCGAGCGTGTACAATTCATCGACAGCGAGTTAGGGCAATCGTGGGGTGTTGCCGACTCAACCACAAGACGTCATTTGGTAAGCGCACAAGGCGACACTCTGTCGGTTGCCACATCTGCTTACGCCCGATGGAGAGATACAAAAATACCGTCGGGTTCGGGAACCATCGACGGTATTATCTACTATCGCAGAGGGGCTTTCGAGATTCATCCAATCTCGTCGGTGCGTGTCAATATGGACAAGCGCCGATTCACCCCGCAAACTCAAAACTAATACTGCTCCTTCTCGTTGGGGAAGTCGCCACTCTTGACATCGGCGATATAACTGCGGAAAGCGCCATCCATAACCTCGCCCACCGAAGCATAACGGCGCAAGAAACGGGGCGAGAACTCCTGATTGATACCAAGCATATCGTGGATAACCAACACTTGGCCATCGACACCGCCTCCGGCACCAATACCGATTACAGGAATTGTCAATTCGCTTGCCACACGTTTAGCCAGCACTGCGGGAATCTTCTCCAACACCAAAGCAAAACAACCGGCCTCTTGGAGTGCGTGAGCGTCGGCAATAAGTTTGGCAGCCTCGGCCTCCTCTTTGGCACGCACAGTATAGGTACCAAACTTGTGAATCGACTGCGGAGTGAGTCCCAAGTGACCCATAACGGGGATACCGGCACACAGAATACGCTCTACCGATTCGATGATTTCGACACCACCCTCCAACTTTACGCTGTCGGCCTCGGTCTCCTTCATAATGCGGATAGCCGACGCAAGAGCCTGTTTGGAGTCACCCTGATAAGTTCCGAACGGAAGGTCGACAACCACCAGCGCACGCTCAACAGCACGCACCACGGCACGACCGTGATATATCATATTGTCGAGAGTCATAGGAACGGTGGTTTCGTAGCCGGCCATCACGTTGGCAGCCGAGTCACCAACCAAAATAACATCAATACCTGCGGCATCAAGGATTCGGGCCATCGAATAGTCGTAGGCAGTAAGCATCGAGATTTTCTCTCCGCGTTGTTTCATTTCGAGCAGGCGATGTGTTGTCACTGCTCTTACGGTACTTTGGGTTGACATTTTATAAGAATTTTCGTTGATGCAAATTTACAAGAGTTTTTGATATTCGCAAAACAGGCTCCACAACACAACGCCACCACTGACCGACACATTAATGGAGTGTTTGGTGCCTCGCTGCGGAATCTCGATAGCGCCACAGCACGCATCGACAACCGTTTGCTCAACACCCGCAACCTCGTTGCCAAACACAACGGCATAGCGCGCATCAGGCTCCATTCGGAAGTCCTGCATCATCACACTACCTTCGACTTGCTCCACAGCCCACACCTGATAACCCTCGTTTTTGAGCCCTTCGACGGCTTCGAGAGTAGTGGGTGCATAACTCCACTCCACAGTTTGCTCGGCTCCGAGTGCTGTTTTGTGAATCTCACGATTGGGAGGTGTTGCAGTGATACCACATAATATAATACGCTCGACGGCAAAAGCATCGGCCGTACGAAAAAAAGCGCCTATATTACTCATACTTCGGACATTATCCAGCACCACCGTTACAGGCATTTTGGCAGCTGAGCGAAACTCCTCGGGAGTGAGTCGTCCGAGTTCTTGATTTGTAATTTTTCTCATTGGTCGAAAAAATTTGCCACAAAGGTAAGTTCTTTTGTTCGAAATAAATAATTTTGCAGGTATGAAACCTCTATTTATATCGCTTTTGGCGCTTGTTGCAACCCTTTCGCTCAGCGCAGCAACCCCCGCAGATTCACTCGAAGGCCACGTATACACCCGTCCTTCGACCCATTTTATTGAGATATTCCGACCAAACTACCTCACCTCGGGGGTGCCGATTGACCGCCCCGTAAGTTGCGCTACGGCCGACATCAAATTTCAAGTCAGCCTGCGAGCCAACGTTTGGCGCAATATGGGTGGCAAGGGTGTGGACTGCTTTGTGGGCTACACTCAAACCTCGCTATGGAACATCTACGAACATTCGAGCCCGTTCTACGACAACACCTACAATCCCGGAATTTACTTCGAAAAGGCTTTCTCGCGCCAAGGAAACACCTTTGGCACTCTGCAATTCGGCTACGAGCACAAATCCAATGGCCGCGACGACCAACATTCGCGCTCGGTGAACTACCTGTTTGCTACCTACACCCACCTATTGTCGCACGGATTTGCACTACAAGGTAAAGCGTGGTTCGGTCACGGCTATATCGAAGATACGGGAGGATTGGAGATGTACAATCGTTATGTAGGCTACTTCCACGTGGCTGCGATGTGGGCTTCGAGTGACCGCAGGGTCGAAGCATCGGTTATGCTCTCCCCCACGGGACAATTCAATGATATCAATTTGGCTGCCGAGGTGTGTTACCGCATAGGTGCAAAACACAACAACCCATATCTTTACGTTCAACTACATCGCGGATTCACCGAAGCCTATCGCACCTGTCATCCCGACATCACGCCACGCACAATGATACGCTTGGGAGTATGTATTCGTCCGCACAACACAAATATTTTTTAATTTTTTGGGCAAAAAATTTGGAGGTAGCGAAAAATGTATTACCTTTGCACTCGCAAACCGAACAAGGGAGCATAGCTCAGTTGGTTTAGAGCATCTGCCTTACAAGCAGAGGGTCAGGGGTTCGACTCCCTTTGCTCCCACCACAGACGACTTACAGAAATGTAGGTCGTCTTTTTTTGTGCTGTATCAGCGCTAGTAATCCTTCGACACCATTGGACAACGACATTGGGATAACAACATAAAAAAAGTTCGGACGACTTATGTCATCCGAACTATGGGAGCTCCTCAGCCAGGACTTGAACCTGGGACCCCCTGATTAACAGTCAGGTGCTCTAACCAACTGAGCTACTGAGGAATATGTTTTGTAATCTCCCCCTCCTTCCCTCGTCGTATCTCTACTTTCCTCGGGTCGTTGTTTTGATTACGGGTGCAAAGATACGGCAAAAATTTAATTCTCCAAACGTTTTCGAAAGATTTTTTGAAAAAAATTGCAAATAATCAACGAGCCGACCAATAGTCCCAGAGGCTTCTGAGGCACTTTTATGGGTCATTCGTTTCACAATCAGCAACTTGCAGTATTAGCACTTTTTTTTCATCACAGGTTTAGCACCAACAACATTGTTTAGGCAAATTATTTTGCTAATTTTGCATATAAAATTTAACAACACCCAAGAACTATGAAAAAATTTCTCAGCTCTATCGCTGTAATCGCATCGTTTGCAATGGCGATCACCTTGTCAGGGTGCACCACAAACTCTGCGAAAGGGCGTGCGGCTGCTATCTTAACCGAGATTCACAATCCCCAATCCCAAAATGTGGTTGTTATTAGTCACCGCGGTGATTGGCGCAACTATCCCGAAAACTCGATTCCCGCCATTGAGTCGGTAATCGAAATGGGAGTCGATATGGTTGAGATTGACATCCAACTCACCAAAGATAACGTGCTGATACTGATGCACGACGGCACTATCGACCGTTGCACCACGGGTAGTGGATGGATTTACAATATGACCTATGAGGAGATACAAAAATACACAATCAAAGTAACAGACAGCACATAAACCTCGCTTAACTTGAAGATACCCACATTGCGTGAGGCGTTGGAGGTGTGCAAAGACCGTATTACTGTAAACATTGACAAAGGTTACGAATATTACGACCTGGTGCTTGCCTTGACCGAGGAATTGGGCGTTACGGAGCAGGTGTTGATTAAGGGTGGTAGACCGCTGGCCGACATTGAAGCAAAGATGTCGAAGTACGAAAATAATCTTATGTATATGCCCGTTGTATGGCCTGCCGGTGAATATGGTGCAAAAGTTCTTGAAGAGTACCTTGCTGCCGAGGAGCCGCAACTTGCCTACGAGATTTGTTGGGGCGAGATGACACCCGCGATTGAAGCATATATGAAAATGATTGTGGCCGATGGTTCCAAACTTTGGGTTAACACCCTTTGGGAGACACTTTGCGGAGGTTTGTGCGATGACGTTGCATACGAAACATCTGCCGACGAGGTGTATGGCAAGATTCTGGATATGGGTGCTACGATGATTCAGACCGACCGCCCGGAGTTTCTACTCAATTATCAGCGCGAGCGCGGCTTACATAATTAATAATATGGAACGCAAACAAGCCGTATATCAATACTTAGATGCTCTCGGGGTGGACTATACACATTACGACCACCCCGAGGCACCTACTATTGAAATCACACGCAGGTATTGGCTCAACGACGGCTCGAAACACTGCAAAAACCTGTTTTTCCGCAATCACAAGGGTAATCGTCACTATCTTGTTGTGTTTGATTGCGAGCGCAATATCGCAATTCACGACCTCGAACAACGTCTGCATCAAGGCAAACTCTCGTTTGCATCGGAGGCTCGTATGGAGCGCTACCTGGGTCTGCGCCCCGGCTCGGTGTCGCCATTCGGACTGATTAACGACATCGACAACCACGTTCATCTATTCTTGGATGTTAATCTCAAAAAGTATCCGGCCCTAAGTTTTCATCCCAACGACAACACCTCGACCGTTCGCATCGGTTTTGATGATTTTGTACAATTTCTCGATAAGTGCGGCAATAGTTACGAGTTTTTGGAGTTGTATTAACACCATACACACACCAACAACACAAAAAGATTAACCAAAAGCAAGAAAAACAGCCTGCGAAATTGGTTAGTCAAAAAAAATGTGTACTTTTGTCGTAAAATTTAACATTTTGTTTAATTTTGAAAACTCCCACAAATATTTTCCGTTCACTTGCGGCGGTACTGACTCTGATGACTGGTGGTTTCGATGGGTTGGTCACTGCGACGGCACAGCAGTCACAGGTGTTGCATTTTGAGCACTCGACGTGGAATTTTGGAGATATTCGTGAGATTGACGGAACGGTGTGTCACACCTTTCGTGCAACCAACCTTACGGACCTGCCCATAGTCATTGAGCGAATTTACACCTCGTGCGGATGCACCTCCACCGAGTATTCGACTCACCCTATCAAGCCGGGTGAGATGGCCGAAGTGAAGGTTTGTTTTGACCCCGTGGGACGTGAGGGCGAGTTCGACAAGCGTGTAAACATAATTCTCAACGGCAACCGACGCGAAACCATTTCGGTGTGCGGTGTGGTCGAGGGTCGTCCGCGAACGGTGGAGGATGAGTATCCTTATTATATGGTTTCGGGATTGCGTGTCGATAACACGACCTTCGGAATGGGTACCGTGCAACACGGCTCGGCACAATCTACCGTGGTGAACTATATTAACACCTCAGAACAGGAGATTCGCCCACGAGTAAAATTCACCAAACGCAGTGGTGTACTGAGAGTTACCCTACCCGAACGTATCGCACCCGGAGAGCGCGGACAGATAACACTGACCTACGACCTGACAATCGAGAACAAACTCTATGGCAATGTTGTCGATAAATTCACGATTGAGTCGGCAGGCAAACACTCCGCGTTTCCGATTTATGTGGCTGTAATTGCCGTAGAGGATATGACCACCGCCGACATTGAGACTGCTCCCGTGGCACGTTTCAGCAAACGCTTGTGCGATTGGGGGGTTGTTGCGCCCGACTGTGGAGTGTTGCACCAAACGGTCACACTTACAAATAATGGCGATGAAAAACTTATTGTTCGCTGGGTTGAGCAAAAAGATACGGGAATTTTAGTAACTTTGCGGCCCGGAACTATTGTGCCCGCGGGAGGTAGCACTACATTCGAAGTAACACTCGATACAGAGCACTACCCTATGGCCGAGATTTATGATGCAGTGGGAATCGTCACCAACGACCCCATACAGCCGTATCGTCAAATCAAAGCACAGGCAAGACGAGAGATGAAATAACCCAAAACACAGATTAATATATTTGGAAGATGTTTAAGATTTTAGAAAAGAAGCAACTTACGACCGATATTACACTGATGCGAATTGATGCACCCCGTGTGGCCGCAGCTGCCAAACCCGGCCAATTCGTAATCGTACGCGTGGACGAGAAGGGAGAACGTATCCCCCTGACCATTGCCGATTATGATGCCGCACAAGGTTCGGTTACCATTGTGATTCAGGCAATCGGTTCAAGCACCAAAAAATTGTGTGCCTATGCAGAAGGTGATTCGATTTGTGACTTTGCAGGTCCCCTGGGACACCCTTCGGAGTTCGTAGCCGAAGACCCTGCTGCACTTGCCGACAAACGTTTCCTGTTTGTGGCAGGTGGCGTGGGTGCTGCACCCGTATATCCCCAAGTTAAATGGCTCAGCGAGCACGGTATCAAAGCCGATGTAATTATTGGTGCCAAGAATGCCGAAACTATGATTATGGCCGACCAAATGCGTGCCGTGGCAGGTAACCTCTATATCGCAACCGACGATGGAAGCGCAGGCTACAAAGGTCTGGTTACGGGTCTGATGAGTGAACTTATCGAAAAAGAGGGCAAACAATATGACCAAGTTGTCGCTATCGGTCCGCTCATTATGATGAAGTTCGTAGCACTCACCGCAGGTAAATATTCACTGCCTATCATCGTGAGTATGAACCCGCTGATGGTGGATGGCACAGGTATGTGTGGTGCGTGCCGTGTTACAGTGGATGGCAAGACTCGCTTTGCGTGTGTCGAGGGCCCCGAGTTTGACGGCTCGAAGGTGGATTTCGACGAGGCTATGCGCCGTAGTCGCCAATACCGTGACCTCGAAGAGCGTGCCCGCAAGATTGCCGAGGAGCGTGCCGCAGGTCACAAATGTAAAATCGGATTGGATAAATAAGATTAGGAGGAGCAATATTATGGCAAACAAAATACCCAGAGTTCCCGTACGTGAACAAGACCCCAAAGTTCGCGCGACCAATTTCGAAGAGGTGTGCTATGGCTACAACTTGGAGGAGGCTCAGTTGGAGGCAAGTCGCTGTCTGCACTGCAAGAATCCCCGTTGTGTGGCTCACTGCCCCGTGTCGATTCGTATTCCCGACTTTATAGAGCAAATTACCAAAGGCGATATTGCCCGCGCAGCCGAGATTATCTCGGAGGATAGCCTGTTGGCTTCGGTGTGCGGTCGCGTGTGTCCCCAAGAGAACCAATGTGAAGGCTCGTGCATCTTGGGTGTTAAGGGCGAGAGTGTTGCAATCGGTAAATTGGAGCGTTTTGTGGGTGATTGGAGCCATGCCAATGGCGCTACCAAAGTAAATGTCGCCCCCAGCAACGGCAAACGTGTTGCAGTCATCGGTTCGGGTCCCGCAGGTCTGGCTTGTGCTGCGGATTTGGCAAAAGCAGGTTGCGAGGTTAAGATTTTTGAGGCTCTGCACAAAGCCGGCGGTGTGTTGGTGTATGGTATTCCAGAATTCCGTCTGCCCAAAGATAAGATTATGGCCAAAGAGGTCGAGAAGGTAAAAGCACTCGGTGTGGATATCGAAACCGACGTTATTGTGGGCCGTACCGTAACTATCGACTCGCTGTTGGACAACGAGGGTTACGATGCAGTATTTATTGGTTCGGGTGCTGGTCTGCCTATGTTTATGGGTATCCCTGGTGAGAACCTTAATGGCGTGGTTTCGGCCAACGAGTTCTTGACCCGTGCCAACCTGATGCACGCCTACGACCCCGAATACGATACTCCCATTTTCAAAGGTGGTCGCACGGTAGTTGTCGGTGGCGGTAACGTGGCTATGGATGCTGTGCGTACTGCCAAACGCCTTGGCTCGGATGCATTCATCGTATACCGTCGCTCGGAGGAGGAACTTCCCGCCCGCAAGGAGGAGGTACACCACGCCAAAGAGGAGGGTATCGAGTTCCGTATGCTGTGCAATCCGCTCGAAATCATTGGCGACGAAAACGGAGTTGTACGCAGTGTGAAGTGTATCCGTATGGAACTTGGTGAGCCCGATGAGTCGGGTCGCCGCCGTCCTATCCCCGTCGAGGGTAGCGAGTTCGAGATTGAGTGCGACCAAGTGATTATGGCACTCGGTACCTCGCCTAACCCGCTGATTGCTTCGACAACACAAGGACTTGAAACCACTCGTCGCGGAGGTATCGTAGCCAATGAAGTAGGCGCTACCAGCCGCAAGGGTGTGTTCGCAGGAGGTGACGCTGTAACAGGTGCCGCAACCGTAATCCTGGCTATGGGTGCAGGTCGTCAGGCAGCCAAAGCGATACTCGAATACTTAGCCGAATAGTTGGCCGTAGACACCTTTGTGGTGGTTTTCGACCAGCGTCCATAAGGCACAAAAGATAGTCCCCGAAAGTTATGCAACTTTCGGGGACTGTTATGTTTGGGAAGACCAACTACTCCTCGACAATGCGAATCGAGAGAATCTTGTCGCCGGGACGAATGTCATCAATCACATCCACACCCTCAATCACCTTACCGAAGCAGGTGTGACGGCCATCGAGGTGTTGGGTATTCTCACGATTGTGACAGATAAAGAATTGCGAGCCACCCGTGTCACGGCCTGCGTGAGCCATAGACATCACACCACGGTCGTGATATTGACGCGGTGCCGAAGTCTCGCACTTAATACGATAGCCGGGACCTCCCGTACCATCGCCACGAGGACATCCACCCTGAATAACAAAATCGGGAATAACACGGTGGAAAGTAAGTCCGTCATAGAAGTTGTGAGAAGCCAATTCCACAAAGTTTGCTACCGTGCCGGGGGTCTCCTCGGCATAGAGTTCGGCGCGCATCTCGCCTTTCTCGGTCGAAATAATAGCGTAAATCATAATCTCTTATATTGGTTTAATCGAACATTCGAATTTAGTACCACAAATATACACAACGATTTTTGATTGACGGCAAAATTGGCTAACTTTGTCTAAACTTTTTGAACGCCCTAAGACGATTTCAACAAACTATGAAACCTCAAAACAACCGTATGCCTTGGGTTGATGTGATGCGACTCGCGGCACTGATGATGGTCGTGGCAGCACACGCCGTTGATATATACAATGCGACACCACAAGACGACCCCTCGGCCGCCGTGTGGGGAGGTGTTATTGGCTCGGCAATGAGAGCCTGCGTGCCACTATTTGCAATGATGACCGGTTTGCTGTTGCTACCCACAAGCGACACAGCGTCGTCATTCTATGCCAAACGTATTCCGAGGGTGGTAATCCCCGCCGTGCTGTGGTCGGCCATCTACTGTTTGATGCCTTGGTTTGTGGGTCTGGCAGGTGGTGGAACAGAGGTGGTACAGATGTTCTTCCCGTTTGAGTATGCACCCTCGTTGGAGTTAGTCGATGCATTACGCAATGTGGCCAAAGTACCATTCACTTTCGGGGCTTACACTACGCATATGTGGTATATCTATATGTTGGTGGGATTATATTTTGTAATTCCATTTGTATCGAGATGGATGAGTGACGCTACACTTCTGCGCATATTTATGGTGTTGTGGGCAATATCATTGGCCATACCCTACGCCGAGTGGTTGATAGGTGGCCAAGTGTTGGGAGTGTGTGCGTGGAACGGTTTCGGAATGTTGCACTACTTTGGTGGTTTTGTTGGCTATATGCTTCTTGGCAAGTTGCTGGCCG
>JAFTYJ010000042.1 GCA_017464745.1 Rikenellaceae bacterium
CTGTTCAAGGGCAACCTTCAAGCATTGGTTGGTCAAATGTACGACAACGAGGAGTATGCCGACAAACGTGAGTCGGGTTTCCAAATCTTCTATATGTTTATCAACATTGGTGGTTTCTTCGCTCCTTGGATTGCAATCGGCGTGCGTAACTGGTGGCTGAAAGTCAACAACTTCGACTACAATGCTGCTCTGCCCGAGTTGTGCCACAGCTACCTCAAAAATGGCGAGAATATGGCCGGTGAGGGTTTGGCTAACCTCCAAACTTATGCCAACCAAGCATACCTTGACGGCACCCAACCCACTGACTTGGCTGCTTTTGCTACCGAGTACCTGGATGTATTCAACAAAGGTTTCCAATACGCATTTATGGCAGCTATCGTGATGATGCTCATCTCGCTGGTAATCTATGTTGCCAACAAGAGCAAATTCCCCGATCCCGGTGCCAAAGTTGCTACTACCAAAACCGGCGAGAAAAAAGTTTCGGCTGAGGAGATTAAAATGGACGCACAAGAGATTCGCCAACGTATCCTGGCTCTGTTCGCAGTGTTTGGCGTTGTGATTTTCTTCTGGCTGTCGTTCCACCAAAACGGTTACTCGCTGACCTACTTCGCACGTGACTATGTGAACCTCGATGTAATCAACATCGACCTGGGCTTCACCACTATCAAGGGTGCAGAGATTTTCCAATGCGTAAACCCCTTCTTTGTGGTTGTTCTGACCCCCTGCATTATGTGGCTGTTCGGTCGCCTGAAACGCGGTGGCAAAGAGATTTCGACTCCTATGAAGATTGCGCTGGGTATGGGTATCGCCGCTCTGGCATACGTATTCCTGATGATTATGTCGCTGGCTCTGCCTTCGAAGGTTGAACTTGCCAATATGACTGCTGCCGAGGTTGACGCTATCCGCGTAACTCCTTGGGTTATGATTGCCCTGTACTTCATCCTGACCGTTGCCGAGTTGTTCATCAGCCCGCTGGGTCTGGCATTCGTATCGAAGGTTGCTCCTCCCCATATGCAAGGTCTGATGCAGGGTTGCTGGTTGGCTGCTACCGCAGTTGGTAACTCGCTGCTGTTCATCGGCGGTCTGCTCTATATGAACGTACCCATTTGGAGCACTTGGGCCGTATTTGTGGGCGCTTGCCTGCTGTCGATGGTTGTTATGCTGTCGATGGTTAAATGGTTGGAGCGCGTCGCAAAATAGGCTTAAAGAGCAATCTACCGTAAAAAAGACTTTCCCGCACTTGGGAAAGTCTTTTTTTATGGTTATATTTGTAGGTGGAACTCTAATATAGAATCTATATGAGCACAAAACCTACACTCAAAATCGTGGAGAGGGACGAGTGGCTTGCCCCAGTCGAGGATGTAATTAACCGTCGTTACGACAACTACCAAACTATGCTCAACCGCCTGACTGGTGGAACGGGACGCCTGACGGATGTTGCCAATATGCACAAATATCTGGGATGGCACTATGACTCCACACTCAAAGGGTGGTGGTTTCGCGAGTGGCTACCAAAGGCTATGGACGCATACTTGTTTGGTGATTTCAATAATTGGCAACGCACCGAACTTAGAATGTCGAAAGGCGACGACGGCGTGTGGAGCATCTTTCTGCCCGACGCAATGTACGACTACCGCCTAACGCACGGCTCGCTCTACAAGATTCACGTACACGGAATGAACGGCTGGTATGACCGTATTCCCGCATACGCAACGCGTGTGGTACAGGACGACACCACCAAAAACTTCACCGCACAATTTTGGATTCCGCAAGAGTTCGATTGGAAGGGCGATGCGTTTGATATGAGCTCACTCGGCTCGTTACTGATTTATGAGAGTCACGTGGGTATGGCCCAAGAGAAAGAGGGCGTTGGTACATTCCGCGAGTTTATTGACACCGTTCTGCCCAGAGTTAAAAAGGCAGGATACAATACCATTCAACTTATGGCCGTGGCCGAACACCCCTACTATGGAAGTTTCGGTTATCACGTTGCCAACTTCTTTGCGGTGTCGTCAAGGTTCGGCACACCCGAGGAGTTGAAAGAGTTGATTCGTACAGCACACTCAATGGGAATTGGCGTGGTAATGGATCTCGTGCACGCCCACTTTGTCAAGAACTTCGACGAAGGACTTAACGAATTGGATGGTTCACCCTACCACTACTCCAAACAGGGCGATGCAGGCTACCAACAGTATTGGGACAGCCGCGTATTCGACTATGGCAAATGGGAGGTTATGCAGTTCCTGCTGTCGAACATCAAGTATTGGTTGGAGGAGTTCCACTTTGACGGCTTCCGTTTCGATGGCGTAACCTCAATGGTTTACAAACACCGCGGATATACGGAGTTCGACTGCCGCGAGAAGTTCTTCAATGAGGGTGTAGACGAGGAGGCGTTGTGCTACTTGACCCTTGCAAACAAACTCACCCACGAGATACGCCCCGACGCCGTAACTATCGCCGAAGATGTGAGCGGTATGCCGGGTATGGTGTGCCCTATTGACGAGGGTGGTGTCGGTTTCGATTATCGCTTGGGTATGGCCATCCCCGACTTCTGGATTAAGATGCTCAAAGACCAAACCGACGACGAGTGGAACATTTGGGAGATGTGGGAACTACTGACAAACCGCCTGCCGGGAGTCAAAACCGTGGCCTACGCCGAGAGCCACGACCAAGCAATGGTGGGCGACCAAACAATCGCCTTCCGACTGATGGACAAAGAGATGTACACCGCAATGGATATCAACTCCGAGAGTATGATTATCGACCGCGGTATGGCTCTTCACAAGATGATACGACTCATCACGCTGACAGCCGGTGGCGATGCCTATCTGAACTTTATGGGTAACGAATTCGGCCACCCCGAGTGGATTGATTTTCCGCGCGAGGGTAACAATTGGAGTTACAAACACGCACGTCGTCAATGGTCGCTTGCCGAGGACAAAAATCTGCGTTTCGGTATGTTGGAGGCTTGGGACCGCGCAATGATTGCTCTCGAAAAAGAGTACGACCTATTGGCCGACGGCTACCCCTATCGCCTACAAATGGATGAGGGCGACAAGACCATTGTATTCAGTCATCGCAACCTTGTATTTGTATTCAATTGGCACCCTACCAAATCGACCAATGACTACATCATCAAGGTACGCGAGCCGGGTAAATATCGCCTGATTCTTTCGACCGACGACCCCGAGTTCGGAGGTTATGGTCGTATGGACCACACGGCAGAACACTTCACTTTCCCGGGCGAGGGCGAAGACGAGCATTTCATGCAGGTGTACAATGTTTGTCGCACGGCTTGCGTTTATAAGAAAATCGAGGAGTAATCAACACCCCACACAACTATGACACGTCGCATCCGACCACTATCAATGTACGACTTCACCGAGGAGTTTATTCCGCAACGCCTGGCCCTCAAAGACGGGCAACGTTGTGTAAAAGTGCACGTCGAGGGCTATGACGATGTGGCTTTTTGGCGTGACATCTTCGATGAGTTCGAGAGCGACCGCCTGACATTCGAAATCAGTGTCGCCCCTCGCCGCGACCTTGCAAAAGGCAAAAAGGTGCTGATTGACATGTTGGAACAGACCTCCGAGGAGCGTATCGTATGCGTGGATAGCGACTTTGACTACCTGTTGGACGGACAGACCACCCAATCATATCAGGTCAAAACCGCGCCATACTTGTTTCATAGTTATGCCTACTCTATTGAGAATCTGTTGTGCTATGCTCCGAGTTTGAGAAGTATCTGCACCAAAGCAACAAAAAACGATATGCCGACACTGGATTTTGAGTGGTGGTTCGAACAGTACTCGCGCACGATTTATCCTGTGTTTTTGTGGTATATCTATTCGGCTAAGTTGGACGATTTGACTCTCTACAAACTTGATTCGTTCAAAAATGATGTTCGAATTCAGTATATCGACCTCGAAACCGACGGTCAATCGACCATAGAATGGGTCAGCCGTAAGGTTTCGCGTCGTATAGAGTTTTTGGAACGCCAATACCCGCAATATGTGTCGTTGGTTGCCGCCGAGGGCGAGCGAATGAAGGCTCGTGACCTGTTCCCCGAGAATACCTATCTTTTTATGCAGGGCCACACACTGTTTGAGAATGTCACCGTTCCGTTATTGGAGAGCATTTGTAGCAAGTTACGCCGTTTGGAGATGGAACATATCAACGATTCGTCGGCCAAAGGTACACCTCTGATGAACGCCTTGGACAACTATCGCAATTCGACCCAAATGGGTATCCGTAATCTGTTGCTGACCAACACCAACTACAAGGATTGTTTCTTGTACAAACGACTTCGCGACGACATCCGTGCCTATGTGAGTCGAATCTTATAACAAAAAACTGCCACACATCAGCGTGGCAGTTTTTGTTTGCTATATATAGCACAGATTAGTTCAGCACCGCGTCGGCCAAAGCCTCCAAAGCCGGAATATCCGCACGTTTCATACGCGAACGAATAGTAACCACAGGCTCAACAATTTCGACATCGCGCATCGTTTCGAGCATTGAGCGCATAACCTTTCCGGCGCACGGTGCCCACGAGCCATTCTCAATGATTCCCACGCGGCGATTACGATAGCCTTTAATCTTCAAGTGGTGCAAAAAGTCGTGCATCGGGGGAAATACATCGGCATCGTACGACGCAGCAGCAACCACCAAACGGCCCATACGGAATGCATCCTCCACAGCCTCGGCCATATCGTCACGGCTAAGGTCGGCCACCGAAACCTTTGCAGCACCTTTGGCTTTCAGAATTTCGGCCATTTTGTGTGCAGCCTCAGCATTTCAACAGTGAATCGAAGCATAGTACACAAACACGCACTAGGTTTAGACCTCATACTTACTCCAAGTGTCATACAAACCAATGTAATAACCCAAATTTTCGGTCAATACAGGGCCGTGCAGAGGGCAAATCATCGCAACATCCAAACCTGCCAACTTACGCAACAGGGTCTGCACCTGAGGGCCATACTTTCCGCAAATATTGAAGTAATAACGACGAGCCTCACAAGCCCACTCCTCGGAGTGACTCAGCGCACCAAACTTACCAAAACCATCGGCCGAGAACACGATACGCTCCTTGGCATCATAGGTCACCATAACCTCGGGCCAATGGACCATCGGAGCCATAAAGAATTGCAACGTGCGGCCACCCAAATCCAATGTATCACCCTCGCCCACGGCAATGGTACGTCCCTCGAAGTCGGTATCCTCAAAGAATTGGGGCAACATCTGCACGGCACGCGCCGAAGCTACAATTTTGAGTTCGGGATAACGCTCCATAACCTCGGCAATAACACCTGCGTGGTCGGGCTCCAAGTGTTGCACAACAAGGTAATCGGGAGTGCGACCATTGAGTGCCGCTGTCAAATTCGCCCACCACTCGGCAGATTTTCGGCGGTCAACGGTATCCATAACGGCAATCTTGGCAGCCTCCACCAGATAGGAGTTGTACGAGATGCCATTGGGCACGATGTATTGACTCTCAAAAAGGTCAATATCGGTATCATCCACACCGATATATTTTACGGTATTTGTTATATCGCGATTCATTATATTATGTTTTGTTTTTTTGGACAGCAAATATACATTTTTAGCGTGTAATTCACAAAACTTACGGGTATTATGCAGCCTTGCGAACCATCAGTCGAAACTCTTCGGACCTCCACTCCACATCAATGGTGTCACCCAACGAGATTTCGCCCGACACTATCATACGTGCCAACGGCTCTTCGACCCATCGCAATATTTCACGTTTGAGCGAGCGCACCCCATAAGTGGAGTTATACCCCTGCTCGGCCAGTCTGCGACGAGCCACAGCCGACAACTCCATACGATAGCCCAACTGCTCGGCACGGCGACACAAACGTTCGAATTCCAAGTCCACTATACGTTCGATGTGTTCGATACTGAGAGTGGCAAAAATCACCACATCGTCAATTCGGTTAATAAACTCGGGAGCAAATATCTCTGTAAGGGCCTTACGATAGTTGGAATCCACAGCCACGTCCTGCTGTGCCGCCTGTGAGGATGTTCGATACCCCACCCCACGCGCACGACTCACAACCTCACGCGAACCCGCATTAGAGGTCATAATGATAATGGTATTTTTGAAATCCACTTTGCGCCCCAAGCCATCGGTCAGCACTCCGTCATCCAAGAGTTGCAACATAAGGTTGAATACATCGCTATGCGCTTTCTCAATCTCGTCAAACAGCACCACTGCGTATGGTTGGCGGCGAACAGCCTCCGTAAGTCGTCCTCCCTCGCCATAGCCCACATAACCGGGCGGTGAGCCTATCAATCGCGACACATTGTGCGGCTCGCCATACTCACTCATATCGATTCGAATCAGCGCATCGTCACGGTCAAACATCACACGCGCCAACTCCTCGGCCAAGTGGGTTTTGCCCACACCCGAAGGGCCAACAAACATAAACACACCAATAGGCTTGGAGGGGTCTTTGAGCCCTGCACGGCTGCGCACTATCGAGCCTACAACCTTAGCAACAGCCTCGCTCTGCCCCACAACATTACGCTCCAACTCCTCGGCCATTGACGACAAACGACACCTTTCACTTTGGGATATACGTTCGACAGGAATTCCCGTTATGGAGGTTATCATTTGCTCAATATGGTGTACTCCGACCACACGTTCGTCGGAAGCATATTGCATCTTTGCCCCCACCTCATCCATCACATCTATTGCCTTGTCAGGAAAGTGTCGGTCGAGGATATAACGCTCGGAGAGGGCTACACAAGCACGCAATGCCTCGTCGGAGTAACGCACCGAGTGATGACGCTCATAAAAAGGTTTGATGTTATGCAGTATTTGGAGTGTCTGCTCGGCAGTGGCGGGTTCAACCAGAATCTTTTGGAAACGTCGTTCGAGCGCTGCATCGCGTTCGATATTTTCGCGATATTCGTCAAGAGTAGTCGCACCGACACACTGTAATTCCCCACGCGCCAAGGCCGGTTTGAGGATATTGGCCGTATCAAGACTGCCCTGCGTACTTCCCGCACCAACAATAGTGTGAATCTCGTCAATAAACACTATTATCGAGCGATTTGAGCGGAGTTCTTCGATAATACGATTGATGCGCTCCTCAAACTCACCACGATACTTGGTCCCTGCCACAAGCGCCGACACATCGAGCGACAAAATACGTTTGTCACGCAGACGTTGTGGCACCTCACCCGCCACAATCCGCAATGCCAAGCCCTCGACAATAGCACTCTTACCAACACCTGCCTGACCCACCAACACTGGATTATTCTTCTTGCGCCGACCCAGAATCTGAATCAAACGCTCAATCTCGGCTTCACGACCCACAACTACGTCAAGTCTACCCTGCAAGGCAGCAGCGGTAAGGTCGGTTGAGTATTGTTCGAGAGTTGAACGCTCTTGGGCTGCGGCTATTGTAATGGGTATTACACGGCGTTCGGACGCGATATAATTCGGATGCAAATCCTCGTTCGGCTCTATTTCCAGCATTTTGATTTCGACATCCTCACGGTCAATGCCATACATAGCCAACACACGCGACGATATGGTTGATACATCACTCACAGCAAGGCGCAATACGTGAGCAGTATCCAACACCGCATCTACCCCTGCCACCTGCTCCAAGCGCGACGACAGAGTAGCGAAAAACTCACCTCGTGCAGGTGCTTGTGGCTCTGGCAGTGTATCCACCTCACGCGATATACGACTTTTGGCACGATGTATCTCCCAATCTTTGAGCAACGACGACAATATTCGCTCGGCACGACATCCCGCCGACGACAACACACGCAAAAACAATCGGTCCAAAAGCCAATCGGTAAGGTTGTCACGTTCGGCATCAAAAGCAAAGCGACTGATTATATCCCCCAAGGGGCGAGAGTGTTTTGATTGCATAGTGTCAAATTATTTGTTTGGTTCGACACTATAACGAAGTCATTATGTTCGATATTACATATCGTGGCGGACAATAGTAGATTTAGGCCACTCACCAAGTTCCATTTTACGAACATCAGCGCCATCTATTTCAAAACGGAGCGCAGTTCTAACTTTATGAAAACCATATATTCCCGCCGCACCAGGATTAAGATACAGCAAGTCGTGGCGCTTATCATATATCACACGCAGAATATGAGAATGGCCCGCAATAAAAATGTTCGGTTTCTCTACCGACAACATCGGAGCAATTCGTGCATCATAGCGTCCCGGGTAGCCACCGATGTGGGTCATCATAACTCGTCGGTCCTCACAAGTAAACTTGGTTATAGCCTTGATACGGCCACGGATATCGGCTCCATCGATATTGCCATACACAGCACGCAGAGGTTTGAATGCAGCAATAGCCTGATAGGTTTCGAAGTTTCCGAAATCGCCCGCGTGCCAAATCTCGTCCACACCGTCGAGAAATTCTCGCAGTGCATCATCAAACACCCCGTGTGTATCCGATATGAGTCCGATTCGTTTCATCACTCTGCAAATGTAATCAAATCTTGGCTGAAACGCCTCGTAGGCCAAAAAAAAATCCAAAAAAAAGTTCAAATATTTTGCAGTACCGAAAAAAGTGTATACTTTTGCAGCATCAAAAACGATGCTTCTTTAGCTCAGCTGGTAGAGCACGACACTCTTAATGTTGGGGTCCAGGGTTCGAGCCCCTGAGGAAGCACCAGAGGCGGAAATCAAAAGGTTTCCGCTTTTTTGTTTTGTTGAGTTACCTACATTTGGAAAATGCGAGTATACACAAATCCGGGCTGTCCGCAGATTGTGGACAGCCCGGATTATATAAGGTTGGTTTGTTTTTAGCCGAGGTATGATTTCAGCAATTTGCTACGCGAGTTTTGGCGCAGACGGCGAATAGCCTTCTCTTTGATTTGGCGTACACGCTCACGGGTAAGACCAAATTTATCGCCAATCTCCTCCAAGGTCATCTCTTGGCAACCAATACCGAAGAAATACTTCACAATATCTCTCTCGCGGTCGGTCAGCGTAGCCAAAGCACGCTCAACCTCAGTCGACAACGACTCGTTAATAAGTCCACGGTCGGCATTAGGCGAATCGGCATTTACCAACACATCCAACAGGTTGTTATCCTCGCCATCGGCAAACGGAGCATCCACCGAAACGTGGCGACCTGCAACTCTCATAGTGTCGGTAACTTTCTCTTTGGGAAGGTCCAACGCTTGGGCCAACTCCTCGGGCGAAGGTGTACGCTCGTTCTCTTGCTCAAAGCGTGCAAACGCCTTGTTGATTTTATTGAGCGAACCTACTTGGTTAAGCGGCAGACGCACGATACGCGATTGCTCAGCCAACGCTTGCAGAATAGATTGACGAATCCACCATACGGCATACGAAATGAATTTGAAACCACGGGTTTCATCAAACTTCTCGGCCGCTTTAATCAATCCGAGGTTACCTTCGTTGATAAGGTCGGGCAGGCTGAGGCCTTGGTTTTGGTACTGTTTGGCCACCGACACCACAAAGCGCAGATTGGCTTTGGTCAATTTTTCGAGAGCCTCTTGGTCACCTTTTTTGATTCGTTGGGCGAGTTCTACCTCCTCCTCTACCGAGATAAGGTCCTCTTTACCGATTTCCTGCAAATACTTGTCAAGCGAAGCGCTCTCGCGGTTCGTGATTGATTTTGTGATTTTAAGTTGTCTCATCTATTCTTTATTCCTTTTTCGATTGTCTTCTACTTCTCGACTATCACATAGCCGATGCTGCGGCCTCCCGGATAGAAACCTTCGATAAGGGTGATTTTACCCTCGATTTGTTGGATATCGCGAATCGAACGAATAGGTTTCTCATTGATGTGTGTAATGACGTATCCTTTGCGAATTCCGGCATTACTCAACACTCCGCCAGGATTGACCTCGGTGACACGCACTCCGCCCTTGACGCCATACTCTTTAAGGCTCTTGCCGTCCAACTCCAAGAAGGTACCTCCGAGGGCTGTTTCGGCATCGGTTTGCGATGTCAATTCTGTCTTTCCTGTTTTATTACGCAAAACGACCTCAAAAGGTTTCACTTTTTTATCTCTTTTTACAACTACGGTAATTTTATCGCCCGGACGACGACGGCCGACCAACTCCGACATCGAGGCCTGCGAGTCGATAGAAGTACCGTCTATCTCAATAATAACATCACCCGATTGGATACCTGCGCTCTTGGCGGCGCCATTGGGATCAACCTCGGCCACATACACTCCACCCACTTGGTCTATACCTGTACGGGCGCCCATTTCGTCAATAAATTGTTGGTCAATTACACGGTACGATATTCCGAGCAGAGCACGTTGCACTACGCCATACTGTTTAAGGTCATCCACCACTTTGCGAACAATGGTTTCGGGCACTGCAAACGAGTAACCGGCATAACTTCCCGTGGGAGATTTAATAACGGTATTGATACCTATCAATTCGCCACGAGTATTAACCAGCGCGCCACCCGAGTTGCCGGGATTAACCGCTGCGTCGGTCTGGATGAACGATTCGATACTGAACGCATTGGGAATAACTCTCAGAGTTCGAGCCTTGGCACTTACGATACCCGCCGTAACGGTCGATTGTAGGTCGTAAGGGCTACCAATAGCCAACACCCACTCTCCCAGGCGTAACGCATCCGAACTGCCAAAAGGTAGCGTAGGGAGTCCTTCTGCGTCAATCTTAATCAGTGCGATGTCTGTCGTGGGGTCGGTACCGATAATTCGAGCCTCGAAGTTGCGGCCGTCGCCCAAGCGAACTTTGAGCGACGAGGCATTCTCCACAACGTGATTGTTGGTTACAATATAGCCGTCAGGCGAGAGAATCACACCCGAGCCCGACGAAGTTTGGCTACGCGAACTCTCGCCGCCATATTGAGGTGTACCAAAGAACCCGAAGAACGGATTCCAATCCTGCGACAGAGTAATCTCCTCGGTTTTGAGCACACTTACCACCGCCTGCACGCCGCGTTCGGCCGCCGTTGTAAGGTCGGGAAGTTCGCCCACGGGTTGGGTTGTATAATTGGCAAAATGGGTATCCGAAGATTTCTGTACGGTATCGCTACTCGGTGTAAAATCGCTCCACGAGCCGTCGCACAGTGCATCAATAGTTTGAGAATTTTGTGAGGCAATGTATCCTACCCCACCACCCACAACGGCTGCAACAGCCACCGTTGCAAGGGTCGATAAAAGACTGTTTTTCATACTTTTCTCTTGTGTTTGTTGTTATACGCAAAAGTCGAGTGTTTCAATAGGCATTTTGTGTTGGTTGAATGTATAACTGATTTTGAGGTCGGAATATTTTGTAAAACGGCCAAAAAAAGTTTGTTTTTCGTAAAAAATGGTTACCTTTGCGGCCGAAAAATGTGGAAAGATTTGGACTGATTGCAACCACAATAAAAAAACGCTAAAACAGCATTCTTTTTATACAGCCAGCCAATTTTTCCCACTTTAACAACGTTTAATTGCTAAAAATTGATTTAAAGATGGGATTTTTGTTTACATCAGAGTCGGTGTCCGAGGGACATCCCGACAAAGTATCTGACCAAATTTCGGACGCTATTCTTGACGAGTTCCTTCGTCACGACCCCAATTCCAAAGTTGCTTGCGAGACCCTTTGCACCACCGGTATGGTAGTAGTTGCAGGTGAGGTACGCAGCGATGCCTACGTTGATGTTCAAAGTATTGCCCGTGGCGTTATCAACCGTATCGGCTACACTAAGAGCGAGTACCAATTCGACGGTAACTCGTGCGGTATCCTCTCGGCTATCCACGAGCAAAGTTCGGACATCAACCAAGGTGTTGTACGCGAGAAAGACGAGGATCAAGGTGCAGGCGACCAAGGTATTATGTTCGGTTACGCTTCGAGCGAGACCAAAGAGTATATGCCCGCAACGCTGATTCTGGCGCACGTTATCCTCAAAGAGTTGGCAGTTATCCGCCGCGAGGGTAAGGTGATGACCTACCTGCGCCCCGACTCGAAGAGTCAGGTTACCATTGAGTACGGCGATGACAACAAACCCGTACGCGTTCACACCATTGTGGTTTCGACCCAACACGACGAGTTTGTAGTAGCAGGCGAAGGCCGTACCGAGAAACAAGCCGAAGAGGAGATGGGCCGCATCATCAAAGATGACGTTCGTAACATTCTGATTCCCCGCGTTAAGGCTCGTTTGGAGCGCGCAGGCGACAAACTCTCGGAACTCATCGACGACAACTACATCCTGCACGTCAACCCCACCGGCAAGTTTGTGATTGGTGGTCCCCACGGCGACACCGGTCTGACCGGCCGTAAGATTATCGTTGACACCTATGGTGGTCGCGGCGCACACGGTGGTGGAGCTTTCTCGGGTAAAGACTCGTCGAAAGTTGACCGTTCGGCAGCCTATGCCGCTCGCCACATCGCCAAGAATATGGTGGCCGCAGGCATTGCCGACGAGGTATTGGTACAACTCTCCTATGCAATTGGTATCGCCCAACCTCTGAGCGTGTATGTTGATACCTATGGCACCTCGAAGATTGATATGACCGATGGCGAGGTTGCCAAGATTGTTGCCGAGATGTTTGACCTTCGTCCCGCCGCTATCGTTAAACGCTTTGGTTTGAAAAACCCCATTTTCGAGGCTACTGCATCGTACGGTCACTTCGGTAACCGTCCCTACAAGGCTGTCGAGAAGTTCTGGGAGGGCGGCAAACAAGTTGAGCGCGAAATCGAGTACTTCGGTTGGGAGCGTTTGGACTGCGTTGATGAGATTAAAGCCAAATTTGGTTTGTAGTCTGTCGACCTATTTACAAAATTAAGGGTGTCGAAGTTTCGACACCCTTTTTTGGTATTATTGAATTATTTACTCCTTGGAAGGTTTGATGATACCGCGATTATTCTTGCCATCGACATAGATATACAACGGCTGGTCGAAGCGGACGTGACGCACATATTTGTTCTCCTCCACGGCAGGCATCGCATCAAGTTGTGCTACATTATAGATTCCGCTACCCTGACTCGGGTTGAGTGTCATATAGCCGATGCCAAGCGAGGTAACATTCTGGAAGAAGTGGGTTCCCTGACTCGGGTCGACGTGAAAACCGGGAATGCCGCACTCCACAATGGCACGAGCCTCCGATATGTGAGCCCAACCCACGGGAACGCCCAAGAACTTATCGCTTGACCCCCAGCGACCCGGGCCAATCAGCACATAGCCGCGTTGTTGTTCACGCATACGGGTATTGATAGCCAAGATTTCGCGTGCCATCTCCTCGGTTGCCATATTATCGAAGGCTTCGGGACGCAGATACACCACATCGCACACATCAGGAATTTGACCTAGTCCCAATGCACTTTCGGCATACAACACCGCGTCCGAGGTATCGACACTGTCCCAATCAAATTTCTCGCCCTCATACATATTAATAATAGGACGGATTTGCAGAATATTGAGGAAACGTTGCCCATCGGGGCGGTCAAGATTGGCTGCAAATTCTATCTCGACAGGACAACGCATCTCCTCCTCGCCCAAGGCCAACATTTCGGATATAATCTCGGCCAGCGGGAACGAGTTGTATTTCAGGATATTGTTAAAGGTAATCACACGACGGCCCTTATCGAATGGCGAGTCCGAGATTCGTTGTGACTCACGGTCCCAAACACTCGAAACATACTTCATATTTCGCAAACCTGCCGCCTGCAACAAGTCAAGTTTTACAAAGTTTACAGCATCGTCAATCGAAGTACGGAAGGCCTCGGGGTGAAGGTCCAGCACATAAATATCACGCTGAGTATCGGTCAAGCACAACTCATCGGTCGAGGTTTGCAGTGCACGCGCAGGATATTTGGGCGAAAAACGCAACGAGCGTTCACCCTCGACAACCAATTTACCAAGACCCATACAGATATTAACCACACCATCCTCGGGACGCTCATCACCAATCGGATAGAAGTTGATAGAGC
>JAFTYJ010000043.1 GCA_017464745.1 Rikenellaceae bacterium
ACCCAGCGCCTTTCGCAGGGTGTCGGCCTCACCTCCCGTGAAACCTCCCAACTTCTGCGACAGCAACATCACCTGCTCTTGATAGACCGTAATACCGTAAGTATCACCCAGATACTCCTCCATACCATTCAGGTCGTAGGTTACGGGTTGGAGTCCGTTTTTGCGGGCGATGAAGTCGGGGATGTAGTCCATAGGGCCGGGACGATACAGCGCATTCATTGCAATAAGGTCCTCAAAACGGGTAGGTTTGAGTTGGCGCATATACTTTTTCATACCCGCCGACTCGAATTGGAACAGACCCGTAGTGTCGCCACGGCTGAACAACTCGTATGTTTCGACATCGTCCAACGGAACGCTGTCTATATCGTACCAATAGCCTTTGGTACGTTGTACGTTTTCGAGAGCATCTTTGATGATTGACAGCGTACGCAGACCCAAGAAGTCCATCTTGATAAGTCCCACGCTCTCAACCTGTTTACCCTCGTATTGCACCACATTTTTGTAGGCTTCGTCTTTGCTGTCCTTGTCCTTGACGGTCGAGATTGGGGCAAACAATTCGAGGTCATCCTTACCGATAATCACACCACAGGCGTGCACACCTGTTTGGCGCACCTGACCCTCCAACTGCTCGGCATATTTGAGGGTGTCGCGGATTGCCTGTTCTCCCTCCTCGGCCTCGCGCTTAAATTCGGGCACGGTACGATAGACGGCGTGGAACGGGGTTTCGCCCTTCTCCTTGTCGATACGGTCGGGCACCATTTTGGTGAGTCGGTCGCTCTCGCTTACGGGCACACGCATCACACGCGCCACGTCTTTGATAGCAAGTTTGGTGGCCATAGTACCATAGGTAACAATCTGAGCCACACGTTTTTTGCCATATTTTTCGGTCACATAGTTGAGCACATCGGCACGTCCGTCCTCGTCGAAGTCCACATCGACATCCGGCAACGAGATACGGTCGGGGTTCAAGAAACGCTCAAACAGCAAGTGGTATTTCAGCGGGTCGATATTGGTGATTTTCAGCGCATAGGCCACCATTGAGCCTGCCGCTGAGCCACGACCCGGACCTACCGACACACCCATCTCGCGGCCTGCACGGATAAAGTCCCACACGATAAGGAAGTATCCCGGGAAACCCATTCGCTCGATGGTTGCCAACTCATACTCCAAGCGCTCTTGCTCCTCTTTCGACAATTCGGGTTTGTCGTCCGAGCAGTAGCGTTTGCGACAGCCGTCATAGGCCAGCGCACGAAGGTAGCAATACTGCTTAGCGACATCCAGCAGTTCGACTTGGGCCTCACCCTCGGCCTTCACAGCCTCCTCCAACTCGGTAAGCGACCCCGCAGCCAGATATTTGGTACGCAGAGTCTCGTCATCCACTTTTTTGAGCATCGAGCCGCGCACCTCGTCCAGGTCGATATGGAAATCGGGGGGAGGTGGGAAGTCGGGCATCAACGGGGCGTGGGTAATTTTGTACTCCTCGACCTTATCGGCAATGCGCACCGTATTTTCGAGTGCTTCGGCATCGTCGGGGAACAATTCGGCCATCTCGTCGGGGCTCTTCAACCACTCTTGGAACGTATAACGCATACGGTTAGGTTCGTCCACATAGCGGTTGGTATTCAGACAGATAAGCAGGTCGTGAGCCGTTGCATCGTCGCGCATCACAAAGTGTACGTCGTTGGAGCAGATGAGCGGTATGTTGTGTTTGGCGGCCAATTTTCGCAGTTCTCGATTGACCTCCACTTGATTTTTATAGACATTCTCGTCGCGTTCGTCACCTGCGGGGTGGAGTTGCATTTCGAGGTAGTAGTCGTCGCCGAAAATCTCACGAAACTCCAACACTGCGGCCTCGGCACCCGCCAAGTCGCCTCGCATAATGAATTGCGGAATCTCGCCGCCCAAGCAGGCCGAACAGCAAATAAGACCCTCGCCATAGAGTCTTAAAAGTTCTTTGTCCACACGAGGTTTGTAATAAAATCCCTCGGTATAGGAGTACGACACTATTTTGCAGAGGTTTTGGTAGCCTTTTTTGTTTTTGGCCAGCAGCACAAGGTGGTCGCCCGTTTTCTCGTCTTTGTCCTTTTCGAAACGGTTTTTGACCACATAGACCTCGCATCCGAGGATAGGTTTGATTCCCGCTTTGGTGGCTACATCGTGGAACTCCTTGACACCGTACATATTACCGTGGTCGGTAATGGCAAGTGCGGGCATACCCAACTCTTTGGCTCGGGCGACCACTTTTTTGATGTCGGAGGCTCCGTCCAAAATAGAGTATTGTGTATGTACGTGCAAGTGAACAAATTGCGGCATAGTCCAGGAGTTTTGATAGTTAGTCACGAAACAAAATTACAAAATTACTCTCTAATTTCCGCCCCCAAAACCCTTTTTTCAGCAAAAAAATTTGTACCTTTACACTACTAAAACTCCACGTTATGGATAACCAAGATTTAATCGTCATACGCAGGTTTGCAAGCGAGGTCGAAGCACGCATCGTTCAATCGCTGCTCGGCTCGGCCAAAATAGAGTGTTTCATCACCAACGAGTACACCTCGTGGGTGATGCCTTCGAGTGCATTCTCCTATGGTTTGTGTGTCAAAGCCGAGGATGTCCAACAAGCCATCGAAATCATTGATTCGCAACCCGCCGAAAACTAACTATCACAGTGTACGCCGATGTAGCACTACCCATAGCACAAGGCCCGTTTACGTTCAGCCTTCCCTCCGCACTCGCCAATCGTGTCGAGTGCGGATGCGTTGTGGGTGTTACTCTGGGTGCGCGTCGCAGGGTTGGCGGCATTGTGGTGGAGGTACACAACCGCAAGCCACGGTTTGCCAAAATCAAACCCATTGAGGAGGTGCTGTTCGACCGACCGCTCATTAGTCCCGAGAGCATCCGCCTATGGCAGTGGATGGCCGACTACTATATGTGTACCCTTGGCGAGGTGGTGCGTGCAGCATTGCCGTCGCTCATCAAGCCTGCGGGACTTACCGACGAGGAGTTTTCGCAAAGAGTTTTTCGCCCACGCACTGTCGAGATGTTGCGACCCGTGGAGGGGGTGAGTCTGCCAGCGCGTGCAAGGGCCCAGGTTAAAGCATTGGAGATACTGCGTGAGTTGGCCTCCAAGGGCGAGGTTGGACGCAACACACTTATGGCCGAGGGGGTTTCGGCAGCCACCATACGGAAACTCGTGGATGCGGGAGCGGTGGAGGTCGCCCCGCGCGAGATTTGTTGCGCCACAGCACCGACATCAGTCCTCACTCCCACCCTGACCGAGCCGCAACAACAAGCCTGCGATGCACTGCGAGAGGCTTTTAATAACTACGACACCGCCCTGTTGCAGGGTGTTGCGGGGAGTGGCAAGACCGAGATTATGATGAGTCTTGCGAGTCAAACTCTGAATAAGGGTCGGAGCGTTGTGTGGTTGGTGCCCGAAATGGCTCTTTCGAAACACTTTGCCGAACGTCTGCGCCGCACCTTTGGCGACTGTGTAACACTCTATCATTCGGGACTTTCGGACCGTCAGCGAGCCGAGATTGTGTGGAGTATGGCCCACTCCGATGTGCCACGTTTGGTGGTTGGAGTGCGCACGGCGGTATTGCTCCCCACGCCCAACATAGGATTGGTGATTGTCGATGAGGAGTACGACCCGTCGTACAAGCAGACCGACACCGCACCACGCTATTCGGCACGCGATTGCGCCGTAATGTTGGCTTCGCTGCACGGAGCCAAAACCATACTCAGCGCAGCCACACCCTCGATGGAGAGTTATGCCAATGCGCTGGCGGGCAAATATGCCCACGTCACCGTCGAGGAGCGATACGACGGCGAGCCTGCCGAGGTTATAATTAGTGACACACGGCGCTCGGCACGGCGCGGCGAACGACACGGATTTATGAATCTCGAACTTCGTCAAGCGCTGGATGCGGTACTCTCCGAGGGTCGTCAGGCCATACTCTTTCAGAATCGCCGCGGCACAGCCTCGTGGTTGGAGTGTGAGTGTGGTCGCACGCCACGTTGCCCGAGGTGCAACATCTCGCTGGCTGTTCACGGCACACGTATGGTGTGTCACTACTGCGGACGAGTCTACCCCCTGCCCGAGAGTTGCCCCGACTGCGGTTCCAAGGAGTTGCGACCTATGGGCACAGGAACACAGCAAATCGAACAAAACATACGCGACGCATACCCCACAGCCGAGGTTGCACGTCTTGACCGTGACACCGCAAGTTCGCCCGCACGAATGCGACACCTACTGAATGATATGGAGAGCGGGCGCACCCAAATCCTTATCGGTACACAGTTGGTAACCAAGGGCTTCGACTTTGGCGGAGTGGAGGTGGTGGGCATATTGAACGCCGACAATCTGTTTGCGGGAGCCGACTTCCGAGCCTCGGAGCGAGCACTCGACACATTGATGCAGGCCGCAGGTCGTGCCGGTCGTCGCACAACACGAGGCAAGGTCATAATCCAAACCGCCGAGCCCGACAACCCACTGATTATGCACGCCTCACGGGGTGAGTTCGATGCCGCGGCAGCAACCATCTTGGCCGAGCGACGCGAGTTCAACTATCCGCCATATTGTCGCCTGATAACAATCGAAGTTCGAAGCGAGTTGTACGACGAGGCGGCAGGGGCAGCACAACATCTGGCCAAACTCATAGCCATTCCCGAGGTCGAGGTGCTCGGACCGCAACTGCTTCATCGTGAGGGGTATGGCCGTGGACACACACACATCATAATGCTCAAAATAGGACGCACAGCACCGCTGACACACATCAAACAGCAGTTACGCACCCTGGCCGACCAAACCACACGCAAGTGGCACCATCGGGTAACAATATCGTTCAATGTCGATTCTTAGTGACATACGGCAAGGAATGGAGAGTGTGGGGGAGTTATTCTTCCCACGCATCTGTCCCGTTTGCGGAGGGCGCATCGAGGGTCCCAATCAGATTGTTTGCACCCGTTGTATGGTCGATGCACCACTCACGGGGTTCGAACTTCTGGCCGACAATCCCGTGGCACGGCGAGCGTGGAATCTGATTCCCATTGAGCGTGCCTGCTCACTTCTTTACTACGTTCACGACGGCGAGTGGCGACATCTGGCCCACAACTTCAAGTTCTATGGCCGCTGGCGGTGGGCTACCGATGCAGGACGAATGATGGGCTCAATGCTCGCAGAGTCACCGCTATGGGGTGGCGTGGATTGTGTAGCGGCCGTTCCACTGCACCCTCTAAGGCGACTGCAACGCGGCTACAACCAATCCGAATATCTTGCCCGAGGGGTCGCCGAGGCACTCGGAGTCGAATATCTCGCAGGAGTACTATCTCGTCACACCTACAACCGACCACAAGTGAAAACCTCCAAAGAACAGCGCTGGGACAACGTCGAAGGCATTTTCTCGGTACGTCACGCCGAACGTTTGGCAGGTCGTCATCTGCTCTTGGTCGATGATGTGTTCACCACAGGTGCCACAATGATTTCGTGCGGCGAAGCCATACTACGCGCCGAAACCGACTGTCGTCTAAGTCTTGCAACACTCTTCGTATCCAAACAAGAACTCGGCATCCACGGCTAAAAGTTTATTGTGTACTTTTTGAGTCATCAAAAAGTACCAAAAAATGACCCGCAAACCGGGGGTATAACTATCGCCCACACCCCTATAATGGGGTATGGGCGATAGTTAGATAATCTCGAATGCGAATATTTGGACTAACCAATCAACAACAGAATTAACACTTGTTATAAAACAATTCAAAATAAATTCCTATCCATACCTATATAAATATAGTAAGGCTGCCCTGTGGGGCAGCCTTACTACTTATGGAAGTATCAATGCTTATTTCAGCTCTTTGATACGGATGTTACGGAATTTGATACCGGGGCCGTGGCCGAGCAGACCAATGTGGCCTTTCTCGTTAAACAGTCCGGGGTGGTTTCTGTGGTCCAGAGTGTAGGGGTTCTTGTTCGAACCGTCGGGAGCAACGTTGTGACCTTGGCAAGCCTCGCGGATGTTACCGTCAAGGATTACTTGGCCGTTAACGGTTACACGGATGTGGTCGCCGTTAGCATAAATCTCCTCGGTGTTCCAAGTACCCAACTCGGGGAAGGTGATAATCTCGGGTTTGATGATACCGTAAACAGCACCGTGGTGTTGTTGGGGTTTCAACCAACCAGCGTAGATAGGCGAGTGGTGGTCCAAAACTTGAATCTCCATACAGTCGTAAGCAGCGTCAACACCCATAGGAGTACGGATACCGATACCGTTGTTTACACCGGGATTAACAAATGCGAACTCGAAACGAAGAACGAAGTTACCATACTCCTCTTTGGTGTAGAGGTTACCCGAACCGCCGTATTGAGCAGTTACGAAGATGGTACCGTCTTTGGTTACATAGTTGGTCTTGTTACCTACGAACTCGTTGAGCGAAGTACCGTCGAACAGAACTTTGAAGCCCTCTTTTGCCTCGTCAGCGGGCAGCTCGAACTTGGGAGTTGCGGGCAGAGCCTTGATGTACGAGTTACGCAGAGCAACGGCTTTACCGTCCGAAGCCAGGATGAATACGCCCTCAGCGGGAGCAGGTTTACCTGCCTCGATAACGTTCTCGATAATAACGTTCGATACAACCTCTTTACCATTCAGGGTAACGGTCATACGCTCGTCAACAACGCTTACTTGGAGTGCGTTCCAGCCTTTCGATGCTTTCAGAGCAACGGTTGCGGGCATACCGCGAACACCCAGGCTAGCCTCGCCCTCGGCTTTGTACTCGGTATAGAGAACGTAGTTAGCGTACGATTTCTCGGTTGCAACAGCGCCGGCAGCGGTACCTGCGAAGGTTGCTTTACCACCGTCGATTACCCAACCTTTGGCAGCCTCGGCAGCAGCTTTCTCAGCGGCTTTCTTAGCAGCGCGTTTCATTTTGGGAGTGGTAGCAATCTCAACCGAATAGGGAACTACGCTACCCCACTCAAATGCTTTGTACTCGGGAGCGCCTTTGGGCATCTCATTGATGTGTTTCTTAATCTCGTCAACTGCATAACCTGCGTCGGCGTTCGAAGCTTTCCATACGTCATACAGAGCCAGAGCCTTGTTCAAAGCAGCGGTAATCAACTCACCAGCCTCGGCTTTGTTCTTACCTGCGATGAATTTAACAGCAGCGGCAGCAGCCTTTTGAGTACCCTCAGCGTCGAGGTATTGAGCAGCCAGATAGAGAGCGGGCAGCTCAGCAGTTTTCGACAGAGCGTTGATGATGGTGTTCTTCGAAGCGTCATCTTTGGCCAGAGCCAGACCGTCAGCCAACAACAGGTATTTTTGGGTGTTGGTGAGTTGTTTCGAAGCGCTTACCAGCGAGGTGTAGCGAGCCAGAACGTCTTTGTTGTTCTCGTTCTTAGCAGCGATACCTGCCAGGTTGTCAATCATCTTATCGTTCTTGATGGTCAACAGAGCAGCCAGAGCAGCCTCTTTGTTGGCACCGTCATAGGCTTTCATCAGGGCGTTGATAGCCTCGTCGTTCGAAGCCTGAGCCAGAACCGAGTAGTAACGCTCGGGAGTTTTGCTTGCGTTCATCTTAGCAACAACGGCTTTCGATTGAACATCAGCAGCCTCGGTGTTCAGAGCCGAACGGAGGGCTTTTTGCCACAGAGCAACCTCTGCTTTGTCAGCAGCGTCGAGTTTTGCGCACAGAGCGTCGAAGTCTTTCATCGAAACCACACCTGCCAGAGCCTCTTTGGCTGCTTGGCTAACAGCGGCGTTGTCCGACGACAGCAGACCGAACACTTTCTCCGAAGCGGCTTTCACGCGACGAGTACCGATGAGTTTGAGAGCGTTAACTTGGATGTCTTTGTTATCCAGAGCGGCTACCAGACCCTCGCCAATGTTGCCATTGAACGACAGCAGAGCAGCGTAAGCAACTTTCTCGTTTTTGCCACCCAACTCGGCGATGATTGCTTGCAGAGCCTCGTTGCCACCGATTTTGCTTGCAGCCTTGATAGCAGCCTCAGCAACAGCAGCATCCTCCGATGCGATGTAGTTAATAACAGCACCTACTTGCTCGGCAGCGTGCATAGTGCCCAGCCAGTTCAGAACATCAACTTGTGCCTCAGCGGGGAGTTTGGGCATAACCTTAACGATAGCGGCATAAACCTCAGCGTCAGCGATTTCGCCGGCGTCGCGCAGAGCCGATACACGGTAAGGACGGTTGCCTTTTTTCAGAGCGTTGGTTACATAAGCCAGGCCCGATTTGCCCTCGACAGCCATAATGATGTCGATAGCGGCACATTGTACGTTGTTGTTTTTAACTTTGAGCAGACCTTTGGCGGCTTTCAGAGCGGTAGCGGTGTCACCGTCCTCAACCAGGTTGTTCAACAGAGCAACATAAGCGTAAGTTGCAGTGGTGGTTGCGGGGAAAGTCTCCTCTTTTTGGTTGGTACCGTCGTTGGTGTTCCATTTTTTGTCACCACGAGTCAGAGTCCAAGTGTATTTGTCGGCTTTGGCAGCAGCACCCAGAACTTTAACCGATGCTTTGGTACCGATCTCGCTCAGTGCGTAGTAAGCCATTCTCTTAACGCAATCGTTGCCGGCGGTAGCCCAAGCGATCATCACGGGCTCAGCCTCGGCGATCTCCTTCTCTGCTACGGCATAAGCCAGAGCGGGGCAGGGTTTCTCGGCTGCGTTAACCATTTCGAGGATTTTGGCCTCGCTACCGGTGGTCGAGATAAGAACGCGCATTGCACGGCCGCTCAGGTACTCGTCAGCAAGTTGAGCAACAATCCACTCTACGTCCTCAGCCTCGGTCAGCAGTTCGATTTGCGAGAATACGAACTCTTGGTAGGCTTTGTTCTCCAATTTTGCCATACCGGCTTTCAGACCCTCTTTAACACCTTTTTTGAGGTCGGCCTTATCGGCAGCCGATACATACGATGCAACACCATTGATGGCGTACTCCAAAGCGGCACGCTCTTTGCCAATAGTATTGAGGTTGGTCACCAACATTTCGACACCCTCGGCACCGGTTTTGGCGATTTCGTCCATAGCCTTGTTGTAGGCTTTAACGTTGTCTGCGGGGAGGGTTTGCAGGTTATCGGCGATGATGGTGCTGATGCTACGGCCGCGACCGTCTTGTGCGAAGGTCACCAGGGGCATCAGGGCAGCAACTGCCAACGCTAAAAATATCTTTCTCATTTTCATAGTTTTGTTCGCTTTAAGAATTGGTACTACAATTTCCAGGGACCGCGCATAGGTTGGTCAATCAGACGGTTTGCAGCATCGTCGTTGATAAACAGTTGTTTCTCGTTGTCGAAGTGCAGGGTACGGTTCAGACGAAGAGCGCACAATGCCATATTCACAACGGTACAGCTGCGGTGTCCGATTTCCTCGTCCAGAGCGAATTTCTCGCGGTTGCGTACGCACTTCAAGAAATCGGTGTTTTGAGGCTCGGGATCGGGCATCTCGGCGATTTTGTTCATCACGTCGGGGATGGTACATTGGAAGCCGGCATAAACCTTGCCCAGAGGACCCTCGATGTAAGGAGCGTTCTTGTCGCCGTGATCCTCACCTTGGAGGATGATTTGGCAACCGTCGGCATAGGTGTAAACGATTTTACGCCAAGTACCGATTGCATCGGGGTGTTGCTCGGGAGCATCAACCTCAACCTTGATGGGCGACTCGTTGTCTTTGCCCAGGAAGTATTGTACGGGGTCGATGTAGTGTTGACCCATATCGCCCAGACCACCACCGTCGTAGTCCCAGTAACCACGGAAGGTCGAGTGAACACGGTGCGAGTTGTAGGGTTTGTAGGGAGCCGGGCCCAACCACATATCGTAGTCGAGGTTTGCGGGAACTGTCTCGGGTTGGAGGTTCTCTTTACCTACCCAGAAGAATTTCCAGTTAAAACCGGTGTGAGCCGAGATGGTCACTTTCAGAGGCCAACCAAGCAGACCGCTATCAACCAATTTTTTCAGAGGTTTAACGTCGGTACCCAAGCCGTAGAAGGTGTCTTTGAAACGGAACCAGGTGTTCAGACGCAGGATACGACCGTTGCGTTTAACAGCCTCAACAACACGTTTACCCTCGCCGATGGTACGGGTGAAGGGTTTCTCGCACCAGATATCCTTACCGGCCTCGGCAGCCTCAGCAGCCATAATACCGTGCCAGTGGGGAGGAGTTGCGATGTGAACGATGTCGACGTTGGGGTCGTTAATCAGGTCACGATAGTAGTGATAGGTAGCGCACTCTTGGCCGAAGCGTTGTTTAGCCATGTTTTGCGCTTGGGTAAGGTGGTTGTTGTCGACGTCGCAGAGTGCCACCAGACGGCAAGCGTCGTTGCTGGTAAAGTGGTAACTACTACGACCGATAACACCGGTACCGATAATACCTTTGGTCAGCTGGTCACTCGGAGCGATAAAATCGGGACCGCCGAGCACGTTACGCGGAACGATGGTCAGCAGCGCTGCACCACCCAAAGATTTCAAGAAATCTCTTCTGTTAATTCCCATAGTGTGTTAATATTATTAGTTAGTAAAAATTGTTTATTTTTTCACCGTTCGAAGTTCTGTATTTGCCGACAGAGCACAACACAGCGAATATAATTCGTACAAATGTACACTTTTTGTTCGAAATACACAAACAAATACCGATTTTTAGCGTCGTTTTAGCAGATATTTTTTTGTTTCGGCCATATTTTCATACTTTAAATTATATATAATTTGGGTATTTGGGTATTTTTTGCGCTCTTTATCCTTTTTTCGGCACCAAACGAAAGCATTGTGCAGACGCGCTCTATACTAACGTACAAATCGCCACAAATAATATAAAAAAGGCCGGGGAATCACAAAAATCCCCCAGCCCTCACTTCCACAAAGACCTCCCCAAATCTATTTAAAAATTCTATTTGAGGCAGGCGGTGAGGATGCGGCGTGCCATCTCGCCGTCGACATTCGCAGCCTCGCCGTGGTGAACTCCCGAACGGTTGAAACGCTCGGCGATTATATCAATCACGCTCTCCGAAATCTCGGCCTCGGTAAGGCTTGTAGCCAATCCGAGCGACGCAAAAAATTCGCGGGTACGGGCGATGATTTGGTCTATACGTTCGGTAGTTGAGCCGCCATCTATACCCCACACACGAGCACCATATTGGAGAATTTTGTCGCGCTTTTGGTCGCGCAACACACTCATCGTTGCAGGCAGCACAATCGCCAGCGATGCGCCGTGGGTGATGCCCGCCAAAGCGGTCAGTTCGTGGCCAATCATATGGGTCGCCCAATCCTCTGTAACGCCCTGAGCAATATAGCCATTAAGAGCCATTGTTGCCGAAAACATAAAGTCAGCCATTGTGCGATAATCGGTCTTGTTGGCACGGATGAGCGGCGCGATTTCGATAACGGTTTTGAGTAGTCCCTCGGCCCAGCGGTCCATAACGCGCGACTGGTCGGGGGTGGTCAGGTATTGCTCCATAACGTGCACAAAGATGTCGGACAATCCGCAAGCAATCTGATAGTCGGGCAGCGAATAGGTCACCTCGGGGTCGAGAATCGAAAATTCGGGATAACGACCATAGAAGGGGAACTTCTCGTGGGTCTCCTCGCGCGAGATTACGGCACCCGAATTCATCTCGGAACCTGTGGCGGGGATTGTCAGCACGGCCGCCAGCGGAATACCGCCACGGTCGGCACCTTTGAGCACCAAATCCCAAGCGTCGGTGTCGGATGCAATGGCGGCCGAGATAAGTTTGGTGCCGTCAATCACCGAGCCACCGCCCACAGCCAGCAGGAAGTTCACACCCTCGGCCTTGCCTTGGGCTACTGCTTTGCGCAGGGTCTCGACACGGGGGTTGGATTCGATACCCCAGAACTCGATATAGTCGCGCCCCGCAAGAGCGGCAGTCACTTGGTCATAGACACCATTGCGGCGCACGCTGCCTCCTCCGTAGGTCACCATAATTTTGGCATCAGCGGGGATAAGTTTCGACAGTCGCGCAATCTCTCCGCGACCAAACACCAATCGCGTAGGATTCTGATAGATAAAGTTTTGCATAAAAGTATTTTGTTAGGATATTCGTTGTAGAAATTCGCCGACAGCCGAGGTCACTTACAGAGCCAGCACCCCCAGATAGCCGAGCCACAGCACCACATAGCGCACCGCCTTGCCAAGCGACATAGCCACCGCCGTAGTGAGCATATTGCTACGCATAAAACCGAGCGCCACGGCTATCGCCTCGCCAATATATGGAGCAAAGGCAAAGAAGGCCATCCACGCCCCTCGTCCCTTCAAAAACTGCGTGGCACGTTGCAATTTCTGCTCGGTAACCCCCAGGCGCACAAGCCATTCACGCTTGCCAAGCATACCCACCCAATAGCAGGTCATACCTCCCAGAGTGTTGCCCGCCGTGGCCGCAACAATCAGCCACAGGGGGTCGAGTCCAAGCCCCGCAAGCAGCACAAATACCACCTCGGAGCCAATAGGGATTATGCTTCCCGCCGCCAATGCCGCAAGAAACATTCCCGAGTATCCCCAATCCACAAAAAACTGCGTTAAACTCTCCAACCAGCCCTCCATAGGTGCGTGTGTGATTTTATATTGTTTTTCTCGGGTCGCCTCCCCTTTGGAAGTTAGGTTGCCCAGCCACAAATATACAAAAAAGCGGCCGACGAACAATATTCGACGGTCGCTTTTTGTTTTTCGGGGGACACTTGCCCCACAATCTATTTCGGACGTACGCCCAAGACTCAATTAGCGCAGACGCACGCGGGGACGATACAGATATTTGGCTCGGATA
>JAFTYJ010000044.1 GCA_017464745.1 Rikenellaceae bacterium
CGACATTGCGAATAATTCTCTCGGGGGCAGTGTCGTCGGACTGGTGTCTGGACGACTGCTCTCAACAACGACTCGTAATATCCAACGCCAAGGATTGGGACGAAGTATATGCCCTCCGAGGTGAATGTGACGCCATACTCGTGGGAGCCGAAACCCTGCGACGCGACAACCCGGGATTGCGCATCAAATCGGAGTTAATCCGTTCGGAGCGCATATCGCGCGGTATGTCGCCCGACATCAGTCGCATAACAATGACACGTAGCGGAGAGTTGGACCCCAATCTCAAATTCTTTTCGCCCGATGGAGATGCCATTGTATTTACCGAAACACGCAACCTCGGATTCTCGGAACAATCTACCCGTGTGGTGTGCAGGCGTTGTCTGACAGCGCGATGCGTAGTGACCGAATTGGAACGTATGGGTTGCAAAACGCTGATGGTCGAAGGTGGAGCCCAAATTCTGCGTATGTTCTTGTCCGAGGGAGTGTTCGACGAGTTACGTGTGGCACAATCACCGATTGTGGTAGGCGAGAAAAACGCCCCAAAATTGGTTGAGCCGTGGCTGATGTATCCGACGGTACTCGACCGCGAATACCGATTGGACGATATGACAATTCGCTGGTTCCGACGCACAGGAGCCGACGGCTGCGAGGATTACGCCAGAATGTGTCGAGCCATAGAGTTGAGCACCCAATGCGAGAAGGTAAGCACTCACTACTGCGTGGGTGCTGTCATTGTCACTGCCAACGGACAGACCTTTGAGGGTTATACGGGCGAAACGGGTGAGCACGACCACGCCGAAGAGGCCGCCATAACCAAGGCCGATGCAGCAGGTGCCGACCTGAGAGGTGCAACGATTTATAGTTCGATGGAGCCCTGCTCGAAGCGCTCGTCGAAACCCAAGAGTTGCTCGGAGTTGATTATCGAACGCGGGATGTCGCGCGTAGTGTTTGCACTCTCGGAACCCGACCACTTTGTATGTTGTCAGGGCGAGAGTATGCTGCGCAAAGCGGGTATCGAAGTGGTGGTAATGCCCGAACTTGCCGAGCGTGTCGAAGACATCAACTCATATCTGGACGAATAAAACAACAACTACTACAAACTTACTTACAACAATGTCGCAAACCAAAACAAAATCGACAACCGACCCACTCTGGACACGCGACTACATTTTTTTGTGTGTAGCCAACTTTATGATGTGTCTGGCATTCTATCTGTTGGTCCCCACCCTGCCCTTCTATTTGAGGGATGCATTCGGAGCCGACAAAGCCGTTATAGGATTGGTGTTGTCGTGCTACACAATCGCAGTGCTGGCTGTGCGTCCGTTCTCGGGCTACATCGCCGACACGTTCCAACGCAAACCCGTCTATCTGATTGCCTACTATCTGTTTGTGGCCATATTCTGTGGCTATCTGCTGGCAGGCACACTGACAATGTTGATTATAATCCGTATCGCCCACGGCTTGGCCTTTGGAATGATTACCACCACAAGCAACACGCTTGTGGTGGATGTACTGCCTTCGAGTCGTCGAGGTGAGGGTCTGGGATACTACGGCGTGGTGAACAACCTGTCGATGAGTATCGGCCCGATGATTGGCCTATTTTTGGTGGAGGTCGGAAGTTTTGATTTGATATTTATAAGTTCGATTGTGGCGGGCGTGATAGGTATGGTGTTTGCCACAATGGCCAAGGTGCCGCCCAAAGTACCCAATACCATCAACAATGTACTCTCAGTCGACCGTTTCTTTTTGGTGAAAGGCATTAAGGCGTGCTGTACACTATTGTTGCTGGCAATTCCCTATGGTATGACCACATCGTTTATTGCAATGTATGCCAAAGAGTTGGGAATGACCACCAACACGGGATTGTTCTTTACGGTGATGGCGGCTGGATTGATTGTGTCGCGTATCGGTTCGGGCAAACGTGTGGACCGCGGACTTGTGACCGAGGTTATTCGACAGGGTATCGTGATTGCCCTGGCAGGTATTGTGGCCGAGGCTCTGCTGGGAGTTGCGGCAGGGGTTGATATTCGACTCGGTTATGCGGTTTACTATCTGGCTGCATTTCTTGTGGGATTCGGCTACGGCACGATGTTCCCTGCTTACAACACACTATTCATCAACCTTGCGCCCAACGGCCGACGAGCCACCGCAAGCGCAACCTATCTGACAGGTTGGGATGTAGGTATCGGACTCGGTATGCTGTTTGGAGGCAAAGTGGCCGAGATGTGGGGCTTGCAAATGGTATATATTCTGGATGTAGTGCTTGCAGCGGTGGCTTTCGTGTGGTTTGTGGCAGTTGCCGCACCGCACTTCAATCGCAATAAGTTGCGCTAAAACATTACTCAAACACACAAAAGGCTGCCCCGCAAAACGGAGCAGCCTTTTGTGTGTAGAAACAAATATTACTCTTCATCGTCGGCAACACTATCAAGCACTGCCTTGGTGAGTTGTTTTTTGGATTTAACACCGAGTTTTTGGAGTTTTTCGCACTGACCCACCAAGTTGCCACGGCCCGTAGTGAGTTTCTTCATAGCCTCTTCCCACGAGGTGTTGGCCTTATCAATGCTTGCACCTACGGCCTCCAAATCCGACACAAAACCGACAAACTTTTCGTAAAGTTTGGTACCCTGTTCGGCAATATCAATGGCATTGCGGCTCTGGGTGTCACGATACCAGAGGTCGTCGATGATTTTGAGCAGGGCAAAAAGATTGGTCGGCGAGGCAATAACCACATTCTTGCGATAGGCATCCTCCCACAGCGAGCCATCGGCCTGCAATGCCGCCATAAAAGCGGGCTCGTTGGGCATAAACATAATAACGAAATCGGGGGTGCGCTCCTTGATAAGTCCCAGCGCGTGGTAGTTCTTGCGGCTCAACTCATCGACGTGGCGACGTGCCGATTCGAGGTGTTTTTTGAGATAGGTTTCGCGCTCGGCATCACTCTCGGCACCGACATAGCCCACAAAGTCCGTAAGCGACACCTTGGAGTCAATGATAATCTGTTTGCCACCAGGAAGATTCATCACCACATCGGGGCGCAGGTTACGTCCCTCCTCGTCTTTGAAGTTCTCCTGAGTAAAGTAGTGGACACCACGTTGGAAATTGAAACTCTCCAAAATCGTAGCCAACACCATCTCTCCCCAATCACCCTGATATTTGGAGTCACCACGAAGTGCACGGGTTAGGTTGGCCGTTTCGGAGGTAATCTGTTGGTTGAGTCGTTGGAGGTTTTTGAGTTCGTTTTGGATAGCACCCTGCTGTGTCAGTTCGGTGGCGTGGATACGTTCAACACGCTCCTTGAAATCACGCAGGTTGTCGCCAAAAGGTTTTAAAAGGATTTGGAGCGACTCCTTGTTGGTGGCTTTGAACTTTTCGCTCTCGGAGGCCAGAATCTCGGCTGCCAGCAACTTAAATTCGCCACGCATAACCTCACGGTTTTTGTCGGCATCCTCGCGTTCACGCGCAATTTGTCCTTCGAGCAGTTCGGCACGGGTTTTGGCCGCCGAAAGTTGCTCGCGCAGTTGCGACACCTCGCCTTCGAGCGCCATACAGCGTTCGGCCTGCGATGCGAGTGTGCTGTTTTGCTGACGGACGGCACTCAATCTGCTACGCATAACAACCCACACAACTACGGCCACAACAAGCCCCACAACAGCAACAGA
>JAFTYJ010000045.1 GCA_017464745.1 Rikenellaceae bacterium
AATTTCGAGGCTTTGAAGGCTTCGCCACCCACCGAAATAGACCCTCGCAACTTGGGCGAAGCGTTGTGGGAGGAGCGACATTCGGCCTCACTCCTGCAACAGAAACGACAACTCGACACGCTGCGTTTCGAGTGCATGTATCAGGGTCACCCCTCCTCTCGCGAAGGACTCCTCTACGGCGACTCCTTCGCCGAGTACGACACCCTGCCGCGCGACATTGTTCGCTACGGCAACTACACCGACACTGCCGATACGGGAGATGACTATCTCTGTTCGATATGTTACGCCGTAGATACCGATGGTCTGATTTACATCTGCGATGTGGTCTATTCGCGTGAGCCTATGGAGGTTACCGAGCGCGAAGTGGCGGAGATGTTGTGCCGAAACCGCACCCGCACAGCCGCCATCGAGAGCAACAACGGAGGTCGTGGTTTTGCCCGTGCCGTACAGCGCATAGCGACCACCACAAAGGTCGAGTGGTTTCATCAGTCGGGCAATAAGGAGGCGCGTATCCTCTCCCACTCGGCAACGGCACTCCACCTGCTTCGTTTTCCGAAGGGTTGGCAAAACAGGTGGCGTGATTTATACAACCATCTGACCACCTATCGCCGTGCCTTTCACTCGAACCGTTGGCACGATGCCGCCGATGTCATAACGGGTATTGTCGAGCGCGAAACCGGCAACGCCTTCCGACCTCGCATATCGTTTATCAGATAATCAACTCTATTCTCTGCTGCTTTTACGACTTTTTTAACACTTTTTTCAATTAAAAGAGTGTTTTTTCGAAAAAAGTTTATACATTTGTGGCAGCAGAAAATATTAAGAAAAAAAATCCTCTCTCCGATTTTTCGGGGGGGGGGATTTTGAGGTTTTAATGCACTTATTCACAGATTGTTACAGGCATTACTTGAAGTAAATCATGAGATTAAGGAGATTGAGAGGTTAAGGAAGTTAAGGAAATTAAGGAAAGCGCTAAACTCATTAAACTCCCAAAACTCACTAAAAACAGCAATACATATATTTATTATATACATACACACTTTTTTTAATTCTAACACAAACAACTATGAAAAAGATTTTCTTTGGAATGGCGGCACTCGTGGCAATGGTTGCTACATCATGCCAGCAGACACCGGACCTCGAAGAGGTGGGTGTTGTGGGTGGTAATCTTACTACCGTCTCTTTCAATCTCGGTACTCCGCAGATTGCTAACCGTGCAAATTACAGCACCGGCGAGACCGCTACTCACTTGCAGTATGCTGTCTACAACGCTGACGGTCAGATTTTGAATGACCTCACCGTTACCAATGCAGAGATTCACGGTAGCACCAATGTCGAGTTCCAACTCACTACCGGCAACACCTACTTTGTGTTGTTCTGGGCTTCGGCGTATGCTGCCGATGACACTACTGCACCTTATCAGGTTAATCTTGAGAACAAGACTTTGACTGTATCGTACAGTGGTGCTGTGAGCAATGACGAGAAGCGTGATGCCTTCTACTACTACGATGATTTCACCGTTGTAAGCGGCATGGATCCTATCAATGCTGATTTGAAGCGTCCGTTCGCACAGTTGAACATCGGTACAAGCGACTTTGCAAAGTCGGCAAGCGCAGGTCACACCGTTTCGCATGCAAAGGTTGAGACTTTGGCTTACACAGGTCTTGATTTCAGCACAGGTGCCGTTACTGGCGAGAAGGTGGCAGTTACATTTGGCTACGCTGCTGTTCCGGGAAATACTTACGAGTTCCCTGTTGAGGACGATATTTACGACTATGTAGCGATGAACTACTTGTTGATGGGTACCACCAAGGAGCCTATCGATGTGAAGTTCTCATACGCAACCGGTTATGACAGCACAACCGGTGTTGCAACAAACGAGAAGACTCGCACCGTAGGTTCGGCTCCTTTCGCTCGCAATCACCGTACCAACCTCTACGGTCAGTTGTTCACAAGCAACACAAAGGTTAATGTTGAGATTATGCCAGAGTTTGAGGGCGAGTATGTTAAGACATTGCCACTGTCGTACGACGCAGCGACAAATACTTTTGAGGTGCATGGCACAGAGGGTTTGTTGCAGGTTATCAAGTGGTCGAACGACGCCACAGCACGCGCAGAGGCTTTGCAGAGCGTACTTGGCGGCGACAGCGACGCTAACTTGGAGACATTCGAGGGCATGACTATCAAGTTGCTCAGCGATATTGATTTGAATGTCGGATCAGCAAACGGAGAGCCTATCTCGGTTGAGCCTATTTGTAACGGAGGTGCTTTCAAGGGAACTCTTGACGGAAACGGATACACCATCGCAAACCTCTATC
>JAFTYJ010000046.1 GCA_017464745.1 Rikenellaceae bacterium
AACAAGTGGTATTACAATGATGCGGTGCGTATTCTGCGCAGTATGCCCGACCTCAAAATTATTGCAATCACAGGCAGTTATGGTAAGACCAGTACCAAGCACTATTTGTATAGGATTTTGTCCGAGAAGTATAATGTGCTGATGACCCCCGGCAGCTTCAACACCACCCTGGGAGTTATAAGAACTATAAGGGAATATTTAAAACCCTATCACGAGGTGTTTATCGTTGAGATGGGTGCCAAACAGGTGGGCGATATTCGCGAGATTTGTGAGTTGGTACACCCCTCGATGGGTATCATCACCGCCGTGGGCGAACAACATTTGGAGAGTTTCGGAAGTATCGACAACGTGCAACGCACCAAGTTTGAGTTGGTGGATGCACTGCCTGCCGACGGACTCGCCGTACTGAATGATGATTTTAAATATGTTCGTGAACGCAAGGTGGAGAATGTGCGTGCGGTGCGTTATGGCAACGACGGCGAATATAATGTTGTATCAACAAGTTATGGCGACGACGGCACACACTTCACCATTGCTGACCGTAGCGGCTGGTCGCTCGACCTGACAACCCAACTTGTGGGCAAATACAACCTCAGCAACACCCTCGCAGGTTGTATCATAGCACGCGAATTGGGCCTCACCGACCGCGAAATCCAAATCGCCGTGGCCGACATTCAACAGGTTGAACACCGACTGAGCATCCGACGCGCAGGAGGACTCACCATAATTGACGACGCGTTCAACTCCAACCCCCACGGCTCGGCTATGGCTTTGGAGGTGTTGGCAACCTTCACGGGTGGCAAGAGAATCGTTATCACCCCCGGAATGATTGAGTTGGGCGCAGGACAACGCGAACACAACAGAGCATTGGGACGCGGAATGGCCGCCTCGTGCGACTACGCTATCGTGGTGGGCGAATTCAACCGCGAAGCCATAATAACGGGTCTGGTAGATGGCGGTTTCCCCGCCGAAAATACCTTCGCCGTGGCAACCTTCGCCGAAGCAACAGCCAAACTGCGCGAAATAGCCGCACCAGGCGATACAGTACTCTACGAAAACGACCTGCCGGATACGTTTAAGTAGAGGTTTGAGGGGTTATGTTCTTTTTGAGCGCTCAAAAAGAACCAAAAAACCGGCCGCAGACCGGCGGAATCAACTACTCTGTGCAGACCCCGTTGGGGGCTACACAGAGTAGTTATAAAAACCACGGATGCAACAGATTTTTTGATTCAGTTGAGGATTCAAATAGAATAACCTCTAAACACCTTAACCTCACAACCTACCTAACTTACTAACAATAGGTAGTTTAGGTAAAGTGGCACTGCCACCTTTTGGGCGTCCAAAAGAACATAATAAAAGAAAAAATAACTTCAAACCCAAATATAAAAAGTACAGAACTTATGACAAGGAGTTATCAGGAAATTAATGAGAAAATCCGTAAGGGAACGGCTGTGGTGATGACCGCTGAGGAGGTGTCACGTATGGCCGAGGAGATGTCTCCGCGCGAGATTCTCAAACGTGTGGATGTGGTAACTACGGGAACCTTTGGTGCTATGTGTTCGTCGGGAGCGTTCCTGAATTTCGGACACCCGTCGCCCTCAATACGTATGGAGCGTATTGAACTTAATGGTGTGCCCGTGAGTGGTGGTTTGGCGGCTGTGGATACCTATGTGGGAGCCACGGACTGCAATCCTGCAAATCCCAACTATGGTGGTGGCCATATTATTGAGGATATTGTTGCGGGTAAGAACCTTGTGTTGGAGGCGTGGGGTAAGGGTACCGATTGCTACCCTCGCAAACACGTCAAAACTATTGTCAATCGCGAAACATTGAATGAGGCTGTGTTGTGTAGCCCGCGTAACGCCTACCAAAACTATAACGTTGCGACCAACACAACCGACCGCATTAAATATACCTATATGGGTACTCTGTTGCCCCATATGAAGAATGCTTCGTATTCGAGTGCGGGCGAGTTGTCGCCGCTGTTGAACGACCCCGAATGTCGTACTATCGGTATGGGTACACGCATCTTTCTGGGCGGTACTCAGGGCTATGTGGCGTGGAACGGTACGCAGTTCAATACCACCAAACCCACCAACGAGTATGGAATTCCCATCGGTAATGCGCGTACCATTGCAACTATCGGTAACTTGAAGGATATGTCTACGGAGTTTGTGCGTGGTGCGGCCTTCGAGAAATACGGCACAACGCTCTATATGGGAGTGGGTGTTCCCATTCCGCTGTTGGACGAGGATTTGGCTATGAGGGTTTCTATTCGTAACCGCCAAATCGAAACCAATATTCAGGACTACGGCAACGGCTATACGCACCTCGGAACAACCAACTACGAGGCTCTGCGTTCGGGTTGCATCGAGTTGAATGGCAAGAAGATACGTACTGCTCCGATGTCGAGTCTTTATAAGGCCCGCATCATTGCTGCGACACTCAAAGAGTGGATTGAGCGCGGAGAGTTTACGCTGACCGAGCCTGTGCGCCCGATGCCGAGTGTGTCGAGTGTCAGCCCGCTCAAAATTGTCGAAGTTGAGGAGTAAAAATGGAGGGAGAAACTATGGAGAAGAAAGTAGTGCTGTCGTTCAGTCCGGAACTCACCTTCCGCTCGTTTATGAACGATATTATCAGAGATTATAACATCAATATCAATATCATCAAGGCTGACATCGAGATTGCCAAGGGTGGCCGACTGCTTGTGACCCTCGGTGGCGAGGAGGATGAGATTGCCGCAGCCGAGAAGTTTTTGACCGACAACGGAGTGGTTATCAACCCTATGGGTAGTACCATAAAACTCGACCGCGACCGCTGTATTGCCTGCGGAGCCTGTACAAGTGCCTGCCCCTCGGGAGCGCTCACCATAGGCGCACCCGATTGGACACTTAACTTCAACCCCGACAAGTGTATTATCTGTAAGTTGTGCGTGAAGTCGTGCCCGATGAAGTTGTTCTCGGTTGAGTTTGCCGAATAGAGCGAATGGAGAACAAACAATATAACAATAGAACTTATCGGCTCTGCCACTCGGGTGGTCGGAGCCGACGTTCGTTTTGTGCCAAGTTCCGTAAGAGTGACCTGTGGATTGCCGTCGATGCCGCAAGTTATGACCCTGCAATGAGCCGCTGGACGGTGGAGTTGTTGAGCCGTATGTGGACTGAATTGGAGGGTTATATGGCTGCCAATGAGGAGTTTGTGGGCGCACTCGTTCCCGTGCCGTGGGGTGGTGGCTCGCCACTTGCCGAGTGGATGTGCCAGGCAGGCGAAGTGGCGGGAATAGGCCCTATGAGTGCAGTTGCGGGAGCCTTTGCCCAGAGGGTAGGCGAGGCGCTGACCGAGCGGTGGGGTTGCCACGAGGTGATTGTCGAAAATGGCGGCGATATATACGTCAGGATCGAAAGCGATTGCGATATTTCGATTTTTGCGGGAACGTCACCCCTGTCGGAGCGCGTAGGATTGCATATCCCTGCTGCGATGACCCCGCTCGGAGTGTGCACCTCGTCGGGTACGGTAGGCCCTTCGTTGAGCCTGGGACGTGGCGACGCAATGGTGGTGGCTCACCGCGACACCGCAGTGGCCGATTCGCTGGCTACGGCGTTCTGTAACCGTATCCAAAGTCCCGAAGATGTGGCCGAGGCGGTGAATGGTGCGCTGGCTGTCGAAGGGGTCGTGGGTGCTCTGGCTATCAAGGCCGACAAGATGGCCGTGGCGGGCGAGTTGGAACTGAGAATTTTCAAAGCATAAAAAAATGGTATAAACAAAGTTTATTTGTTTTAAAATAGTACCTTTGCACAAAATATACAAAATCATAGAGATGAAAACAAAAGTAGGTGTATTCTTCGGAGGACGTAGCGTCGAACACGAAATTTCGGTTATCTCGGCATTGCAAGCAATCAATGCCATCCCGACCGACCGCTATGACGTTATCCCCGTTTACATATCCAAACAAGGTCGTTTCTATACCGGAAGCGAACTGCTTAACCCCAAGAACTACAAGGATATCGCAGGTCTGCTCAGCCGCACAACCGAGGTCTATCTGCGCCCCGAATTCGGCAACGGACGACTCTACAAGAGCAACGCCCCCGTGCTGGGTCGCAAGTATGTCGAGGAGTTGGATGTGGTGTTCCCCGTGCTGCACGGCACCAATGGCGAGGACGGCAACTTCCAAGGACTCATCGAACTGACCGGACTCCCCTATGTGGGTTGCAACACGCTGTCGAGCGCCAACGGTATGGACAAAATCACAATGAAGATGATTTTGCGCGAGAGCGGTATCCCCGTAATCGACTACGTTTGGTTTACCGACAAGCAGTGGACCGCCAGCCGTGACGAGATGATTGCCCGCGTGGAAGAGAAAATCGGCTACCCTGCAATCGTCAAACCCGCCAACCTAGGTTCGAGCGTCGGTATCTCGCCTGCCGCCGACCGCGCAGCGCTGATTAAGGCTGTCGAGAACGCCAAACAATACACCACCCGCATCATCGTCGAGCATATGGTCACCGAGTTGAAGGAGATTAACTGCTCGGTGCTTGGTAGTAGCGATGACTGCTCGGCCAGCGTGTGCGAGGAGCCCGTCAAGAGTGGCGAAATCCTCTCGTATGAGGACAAATATATGGGTGGTTCCAAGGGTGCAGCATCCAAAGGTATGCAGAGCACTCGTCGCCAAATCCCTGCCGACCTGCCCTCGGAGATGACCGCCCAAATTCAGTCGCTGGCGTGCGAGACCTTCCGTGTGTTGTCGTGCGAGGGCGTGAGCCGTATCGACTTCATTGTGGACGGTGCCACGGGCAAAGTCTATGTGAACGAGATTAACGAAATCCCCGGCTCGCTGTCGTTCTACCTGTGGGAGGCTTCGGGAGTGTCGTTTGCCGAACTCACCGACCGACTCATCAAACAGGCTCTGCGACGCAAACGCGAACAAAACCTTAAAACCGTCAGCTACGACCAAAACATCTTCAACCTTGGTGGCGGCATCAAAGGCGGAGTGAAAAAATAATGCACAATTCATAATGCACAATTCACAATTATTAGTGAGTGTGGATGGGAATGGTCGTCGAGGTGCGGGAGGTAATCTATACTCATACGACCCAAACGACTTGATTGTGCATTGTGAACGGGCTTACAAATAATTGTAAATTGTGAATTGTAAATTGTGAATTATAATATTATGGAAACAGTTGTTAGCGGAATACGCTCGACAGGTATGCTCCACCTGGGAAACTATTTTGGAGCGCTTCGTAATTTCACCAAGATGCAGCACGACGCCAAGTGCTTCTTCTTTATTGCCGACTACCACTCGCTCACCACACACCCCGACCCCACGATTCTGCACGGAAACGTGAAGAATATTCTGTCGGAGTACCTGGCTGCGGGTCTGGACCCCGAGGCTGCGACAATCTATGTCCAGAGCGATGTGCCTCAGGTTGCCGAGTTGAGCCTGCTGTTGAGTATGCACGCCTATGTGGGTGAGTTGGAGCGTACAACCTCGTTCAAGGACAAAATCCGCAAACAACCCCAAAACGTCAATGCAGGTCTGCTGTGCTATCCCGTGTTGATGGCGGCCGACATCCTGCTGCACCGCGCCGACAAGGTGCCCGTGGGCAAGGACCAAGAGCAACACTTGGAGATGACACGTGTGTTTGCACGCCGTTTCAACTCGATTTATGGCGTTGATTTCTTCCCCGAGAGCCAACCCTACAACTTTGGCCAAGAACTTGTGAAGATTCCGGGTCTGGACGGCTCGGGCAAGATGGGCAAGAGCGAGGGTAACGGTATCTTCCTGTCGGAGAGCGACGCTTCGATTCGCAAGAAGGTTATGCGCGCAGTGAGCGACTCGGGACCCACCGAGCCCAACCAACCTATGAGCGAGCCTATTGCCAACCTGTTCACGCTGTTGAAGGTTGTGTCGAGCCCCGACACCGTGGAGTACTTCACCGACAAGTACAACGCGTGCGAGATTCGCTATGGCGACCTCAAAAAGCAGTTGGCCGAGGATATTATCGCTACCGTGGCTCCCATCCGCGAGCGCATCGAGGAGATTAAGAGCAACGACAAATACCTGCACGACGTGGTTATGGCAGGTGCCGAGCGTGCACGCGCAAGCGCCGACGAAACCATCCGCGCCGTACGCGAGATTATGGGTATTAAGAAGTTTTAGGATTGTTCTTTTTGAATCATCAAAAAGAACCAAAAAATGACCCGCAGACCGGGGGCTTAATTACTCTATATATCCCACGCGGGGATATATAGAGTAATTATAAAAATCCACGGATGCAGTCATATTTGATTCATTGACAATTCAAAGAGAAACATACACTCCCTAAACACCCTAAATTCCCCAACCTATCTACAATAGCAGATTCACATAATTGTGAATTGTGCATTGTGAATTGTGCATTTTAAAAGTTATGGCAACACCGAAAGGGCCCACGCTGTGGGACAAGACATACACGCGATTTATCTCGCTCACACGTCGCCTGAATGACAATCAGTTGATGATGCTTTTGGCGTGCGTGGTGGGTATCTGCGCTGCGCTGGGTGCCTATCTGCTCGAAATGCTGTTGCACTTCTTCAAGGCAGGTCTGGTGAGTTGGTTTCCCGTCGATGAGGCGAGTTTCCTCTACCTGTTCTACCCCATTATGGGTGTGATTATTGCGAGCCTGTTTGTGCGCTACATTGTGCGCGACGACATCTCGGAGGGAGTGACCAAGGTGCTCTACTCGATGTCGAGCCAGAACTCCAAACTCAAACGCCACAATATGTGGACTTCGGTTGTTGGTAGTGCCGTGACCATCGGTTTTGGTGGTTCGGTGGGACCCGAGGCTCCGATTGTGCTCACGGGAGGTGCCATAGGCTCCAATGTGGGTCAGTTTGCAAGGCTTAACTATAAGCAAACCACGCTGTTGCTGTGCTGTGGCGCAGGTGCGGCTGTGGCTGCGATTTTCAAGGCTCCGATTGCGGGCTTGGCCTTTGTGTTGGAGATTCTGATGTTCGAACTTACGGGCAATACCATCATTCCGTTGCTGCTGGCTACGGTGTCGGCAACCACCTTGTCGCTGTTCCTGCGTGGTTTCGATACGGTGCTGTCGGTAAACCTCACCGAGTCGTTCGAACTGCGTACAATCCCAATGTACATTGTGCTGGGTATTATGTGTGGCTTGGCGGCTTACTACTTTACAAGTGTCAAAGATGTGGTCGGAAGACTGTTCGGACGCTTCGACAAGCAGTACAAAAAGTGGATTGCGGGTGGTATTATCATCGGTGTGCTGGTGTTCATCTTCCCGACACTTTATGGCGAGGGCTACGAGTCGTTCACAAGCCTGATGCACGGAAATACCGACACCCTGTTGGATACCTCGCTGTTCTATCGCTGGCGTGACAAGGAGTGGGTTATTGCACTGGTGCTGTTGGCCACAATGATGTTCAAGGTGGTGGCTACGATGACCACTACTGCGGCCGGTGGCGTGGGTGGTACCTTTGCGCCGTGTCTGTTTGTGGGTGCTTATATGGGTGCTCTGATAGCCTTCTCGTGCAACCACTTCCTGGGTATGGACCTTCCCATTATGTCGTTCACGCTGGTGGGTATGGCAGGTGTTATGGTGGGTGTGATGAAGGCTCCGCTGACGGGTGTGTTCCTGATTGTGGAGTTGAGTGGTGGCTACGGATTGTTCATCCCGCTGATGATTGTGGCTGCGGTGTCGTATGTTATAGACTACTACTTGGAGCCTGACTCGATTTACACCAAACAACTGCGTGAACGCGGTCTGTTGCTTACCCACGACAAGGACTCGTCGGTTATGGTGTTCCTGCACGTCAACGAACTGATGGAGACCGACTTTATGAAGATTACTCCGTCGAACACGCTGGGCGATATTGTGAAGGTTGTGCGTGGTGGTCGCCGCAACATCTTCCCCGTGGTGGACGATACCGACAAACTGCTGGGTGTGGTGCAACTCGACGACATCCGTAACGATATGTTCGATGTCTCGAAATACGAGAAGAGCATCAAGGAGTATATGATTCAACCGCCCGACAAAATCCTGGTTAATGAGCAGATTGCCAGCGTGATGAAACGCTTTGAGGAGAACTCCACCTGGATGTTGCCCGTCATTGACAAGACGGGTCGCTATGTGGGCTTCATCTCGAAGTCGCGTATCTTGGCGGCATATCGTGAACAACTCGTCAACATCACCCAATAATGACCATAGACGACATCGCTTTGACCCTCCATTCGGGGCTGGGTGCAATCACGACAGCACGCCTTATCGACCATTTCGGTAGTGCGTCGGAGGTCTATGCCTCAGGCGAAAATGCGCTGGTTGAGGCGGGTCTTAAACGCAACATAGCCCATAGTATTGCCCTGCGCGAAACCCACTCCCGTGCCGAGGCCGAAGTGCTGCGTATGGAACGCTACGGAATCCACGGCGTGGCCTATGGCGATGAACTCTATCCACCCCTTCTGAACGAAATTCCCGACCGACCGCACGTGCTCTACTATATGGGCAATATCGAGGTGCTCAAAGGCCATACGTTGGCTATGGTGGGAACTCGCAACTCAACATCCTATGGCGCAATAATGACCGACAAAATGGTCGAGCAACTTGCTGGCCGTGTACCCTCGTTGTGTGTGGTCAGTGGTTTGGCTTTCGGTACCGACTCCAATGCCCACCGTGCAGCCCTGCGTTATGGGTTGCCCACAGCGGCTGTCATACCCTCGGTGCTGCCCGACCTTGTACCTTCGGAACACACCTCGCTGGGACGCGATATTATCAACCACGGAGGTGTCATTCTGTCGGAGTTCCATTCGGGTTGCCGCACCGCACGCAATAGTTTTGTGAGCCGCAACCGAATCATCGCCGCCGTGAGCGAAGCAACCCTCTTGGTGGAGTCCAAAGCCACGGGAGGCTCGATGACCACAGCCGAATTTGCAACGGGCTACAACCGAACCCTGCTCGCGCTGATGGGACGTGCCACCGACCCTACAAGTGCAGGTACCAACCGCCTTATTGTCAATCGCACCGCCAGTGCCGTATGCTCGGGCGAGGATATTGTGCGCGAGATGTATTGGGACGTGGCCGATACCGAGGTGGGTGTGCTCAACTTCGAGAAACCCGAACCCAACCGCCAGGAGCGCGGATTGCTGGATTGTATGCCCGAGGGGGAGGCCGTGTCGATGGACACCCTGTGTGAGAGGTGTGGCGTGAGTCGTGGCGAGTTGTCCGTAATGTTGGTCGAAATGGAGATGAATGGCACCGTGCGCCGTCTGCCCGGTGATTGCTATATAAAATTATGACACTCTGCGATACCCATAGCCATATCTTTGACGAAGCCTTCGATGCCGACCGTGCCGAGGTGGTGGAACGTGCCCGCCAGGCAGGACTCGACCGCATAATCCTGCCCGCCATTGACTGCGAATCACACCCGCGACTGCTCCAAACCCTGGAACAATATCCCGACATTTGTCGAGGTGCTATGGGTGTGCATCCCACAAGCCTTACGGCCGACAACGTGGAAGCCGAATTGGCCGAGGTGGCACGACTGCTTGATTGTGGTGTTGAGTGGGTCGCCATAGGCGAGATAGGACTCGACTACTATTGGAGCCGCGAGCACGTCGAAGCACAACATCACGCCCTGCGTACCCAACTCGATTGGGCTGTGGAGCGTGGTCTGCCCGTGATTATCCACACACGCGATGCGTGGGACGATATGACAACCCTCTTGGAAGAGTACACGGGATGCGGATTAAGGGGCGTTATGCACGCCTTCTGTGGCACAATCGAACACTACAACCGAATCCGCCACACGGGCGAGTGGGTGTTCGGAATAGGCGGCGTGGTGACCTACAAAAAAGGTGGCGTAGCCGAGGTTGTGGCACAAATGTCACTCCAAGATTTGGTGGTCGAAACCGATGCACCTTATCTCACCCCCGTACCCTATCGCGGCCGTCGCAACGAACCCGCCTATGTTGTCCACACCGCACATCGCATAGCCGAAATCCTCGGCACCGACATAACCAACGTCGCTGCACAAACACGCACCAATACCACCCGCATCTTTGGAGTGTAAGGCTAATTCACAATTTTTTTGCGAGAAGCAGATTGTGAGATTTTGCTGATGAGGAGTGCATCCCGCAGGGATGTGTCGGATGTTTGGGATTGCGACCTGCAAACTTGTTTGTGAGGGCGTAATCACAAATAGCCGAAGAATGCCAACGGCAGCGTCGCATCAACAAAACCACACCCTAAATTTAGAGAAACGTAGTTTCTCCGTTGGCACTCTGTGCCTCATTTTTTTGGTTCTTTTTTGATGATTCAAAAAAGAACATAACAACCACATCATAAAGGGGTGTTGATAATCATTTGTGGGAGGTGGTTGTGGGAGTAGATTATGCCTTGGAGGGTCTGAGGTGTGTTGGGTATGGTGTCGTGTGCGAAGGTTGCCGACCACGAGGTATAGACTCTGAGGGTGTCGCCCGAGGGGTTGTAAAAGAGCCTCTCGCCACCCCATATGGTCATACTGTCGCACGGAATCATACTTTCGGCGCGCACGAAACACCCCACAAGGTCGGCAAAATGTGTCACAGAATCGGCCGTTAGTGGTTGGGGTTTGACAGGTAATCCCGTTATGCTCACATAACGACTCCATAATGCAAAGTTGGGCCACATTGCAGGTGTCGAACTTTCGGAGGGAACACCAATGCGTAACACTCCGTCCGAGATGTCGGCAGCCAATCCGCGCAAACGTACTGCCAGAGGAGTTCCTATGGGGAGGGTTAGATAACTATCGTAGAGTCCTGTGAGTAATTCGGCCGAACGTGTAGGGTCGCTTATCACCACCCGCCGATAGAAGTTGCCTGCACTATCGCTCGAAACCACCCGTCCGCAGATTATCAACTCACGGTCGATTGTGCCTGCCGAGTGTTCGACCAGACGTGTCAATTCGGCGATTGTGATGTTGGGTCGCACGGTGTCGAAAGGCTCCGTGGGCCGAGAGTTACACGCCGCGAGGTAGAGCGTAATCAATATCCAAAAAACCTTTCTCATAGCGCAAAACTTACAATTAGGAGTGCCGTTACGGGCATCGCATAGGCTCTCTTGATGGGTGCGGCACCGAAACCCTCGGAGGTGCGTCGCAGTCGCATCTGCTCGTAGGCATAACTTGTGGCATCACCCGCTGCAACACCTTGAATACTAAGTGACAGCGACGCTCGCTCGTCGGCAAATGTCTTGCGTACTCTGCCGCCTAACATCAATACCTCGCCTAAACGTCGTGGTGCGGCAATCTGTGCGGCTTGCTCGGGCGATACTGCTGCGGCACGCACACGTTCCATACGATAGAGTGGCGACGGCGCAATGTAGCGACCCGCCAGCGTTGTGATGTCGGCCGAAACGCTCCATCCGCGCAGTAATTTGAAAGAGGCGTCGATGCGACCTGCGACTATTGGTGCCGAGCCCGTGGGCAAACCTGCAATGTGGGTCGTTGCACCCTCGACCAGAGGTGTTCCGTCGATGTCGGCGTAGATGTTGCACACTGCATCGTGGGTGTAGGCGTGTGCGGTGAGCGAGAGTGCTGCCGAGAGTGTCAGCCGCTCATTGGCGTGCCACACCGCTTCGGCATCGAGTGTTGTGCGCAGGGTGGATATTCCCCATACCGCAAGGTCGGCATAGCAGCCTGTCAGGTCGTCGTAGTAGCGATATACCTCGGAGTCGTCGGCTGAGCCACCAACCCCCACTACAACATCGCCACTCCACGCACCACGCCGCCAATGATAGTCAATGCGAACACCATAATCGGCCGACGACGAGGCTCGGGGATGGGTGTCGTGTGAGGTTTCGGGTGTAAGATAGAGGTCGCGGTACTCGGGTGGACGTAGTGCTCCCCACGCACCTATACTCAGACGGTGGGCTTCTCCCCAACGGCGTACAGCCCCGATGTCCACACCACAATCGGCCATTGAGTACCACCTGCCAACTCCTTCACCCTCGGGTTGCGACGATTTGCGCCATAGACCGTGACGACGCAGATTCTCGACTCCGCAACGGAAATTGAACATCACTTTCCACTGCTCGCCGCGATGTTCGACACTACCCTTTATGGCCGAGGTCAGACGTGCAATGCGATAGTTGTAGCCCGTGCGGTCGCCCTCGCTGAGGTGAGTCCCTGCGTGGGCGGTGTCGTTGTACACCAGCGCGCCTGTGGCCATCTCGGACTGAAAGAAATCTATGTTGAGTGCATAGTCGGCCGACAGAAGGTCGTCGATACGTTTGTAGAGCGCCGAGTTGTCCCACCGCAAGGCGGCCTCGAAGCGGTAGGATGTGCGCCCGCGGATGCCCGAAACTCCCGCCACAAGACCCGACGACATCACACGCTCAACTCTCGAAGCCACAATGTATTGGGCGCGACCCGATAGTGAGTTTATGGCACGCAGAGTGTTCCAATCAACGCCCACAACGCCCGTGTCGCCCTCGCTCCAACGTTGGCGAATCTGCTCGGCCGCCCACTGACTTGTGCAACCGCTCGGCAAGTAGCGATAGTAGTCGGGATAGGGCGAAATGCCGTTGTAGTAGTCCAAAGCCGAGCGTGATGAGAGGCCTCCCCGCAGCAACATTGCAAGGTTGAAACGACAGCGGTCGCTCCCTCCGAAATCGTAGTTGGCAACTATGGTCGGCAGACACTCACGGCGCAGGTTGGCATTGCGGCCACGCCCCTGGTCCACACCCCACGACGGGTTGTAAAGTTGTGAGCCTACCAACTCAAAGGCCTCGTCCACCGAGGCTGTGCGGCGCGAGCGAATCGAGGGTGCACACGTTACCAACAACGACAATTTTTGCACACGCACCGCAACCGCGATGTCGCCACCATAAGTCCCCACGCCATTGCCATAGATGCTCGGGCCCAAGCCACTACTGATACGAATATCGTACATTCCGTCGGGCAGGGGAGCCGCAAAGTGGCCACCCACGCCACCCGACCACACACCTGCCATAGCCGAGGCGCTCACACGACGACGCACACCCCGAGCCACAAAAGGGTCAAGGCGATAGCACTCGTCGGCAAAACACCGATTATCGAACGTTGCAAGTGAGTCGGCAGGGTAGTCACCACGCAGGCGCAGAGCCGCACCGCGCAGTGTCGAAGGGGTCACTCCGTCGGCGAGGTCAAAGCCGAAAATCTCAATATGACGATATGTAATTCCGTGAAAATCAAAGGTTATCGGAAGATAGCCTCGGCGCAGATACTCTCGCGAAGTAAGCGTATTGGGTTCGGTTTCAAAAAGTGTGTAGCCACTGTTCTCGGGTTGTTCGGCAGCGCGACGGTCATAGGTCGAGAACTCCCAATCAACACCCTGTGCTGCAATATCCCCAATGCAACACACAACGAACAGCATAGTGGCCACCACAAGCCGTCGCATAACAGAAAAAGTTGTAAAAGGTCAATACATTTGTCCACACTCTTGGGTGGACTGTGAGTTTATAGTTTGGCTCGGGCGGCTTTGGCCAACTCCGAGGCAAAGACAAATTCGTTCAACTCGCGGTTGGAAGAGGTCAGCACATCGGCCGAGCAGCCCTCCCACCACTTCTTGCCCTCGTGGATGTAGATAATCTTCTCGCCGATACCCATCACCGAGTTCATATCGTGGGTGTTGATAATGGTGGTGATGTTGTACTCCTTGGTAATCTCTTGAATCAGGTGGTCGATAACAACCGAAGTCATAGGGTCCAGACCCGAGTTGGGCTCGTCACAGAACAGATACTTGGGATTCAGAACAATGGCGCGCGCAATGGCCACACGTTTGACCATACCGCCACTCAACTCCGAGGGGTAGAGGTGGTTGGCACCTTGCAGGTTTACGCGGTCAAGACAGAAGTTTACACGCTTCATCTTCTCGCGTTCGCTCTGGGTTGTAAACAGGTCGAGGGGTAATTTGATGTTCTCCTCGACATTCGAACTATCGAGTAGCGCACCTCCCTGGAAAATCATACCCATATCGCGGCGAATGGCCTTCAACTCGCGGAATCCCAAGCGTGTAAAGCAGGTGTCACCATAGTATATGTCGCCCGAATCCACGGGGTGAAGTCCCACCAGACTCTTCAAAAACACGGTCTTACCCGAGCCGCTACGGCCGATGATAAGGTTGGTTTTTCCTTGTTCGAACGTGGCCGACACATCGTCCAGCACAACTCGTCCGTCAAAACTTTTGGTAATATGTTCGGCGCGTATCATCGGAGCAACATTAATTGAGTCATTACAAGGTCCATAAGCAGTATCACGATGCAACTGATAACCACGGCTTTGGTGCTGGCGCGACCCACTTCGAGCGAGTTGCCGCGCGCATTGTAGCCATAGAAGGCCGACACCGAGGTTATGATGTATGCAAAAACCACCATTTTGAGCAGTGTGTAGGTGATGGAGTAGGGGCGGAAGTCGAAGTACAGACCTGTCAGGTAGTCCTCGGGTGCACACACACCGCCGAACACACACATCAGGTAGCCACCCACAACGCCCACAAGGATACTCAGCACAGTCAGCAACGGGAAGAATACCATTGCTGCAACCACCTTGGGCAAAATCAGATAACTCGCTGAATTGACACCCATAATCTCCAAAGCGTCAATCTGTTCGGTAATTCGCATCGTACCAATCTCCGAGGCAATCGACGAACCGACCTTACCTGCCAAGATGAGCGCCGTTACGGTCGAGGCAAACTCCAAGACCATAGTTTCGCGGGTGGTGTAGCCAATCATCATAGGCGGGATGAAGGGCGATTCGAGGTTGATGGCCATTTGGATAGTGATAACGGCTCCGATGAACACCGAGATAATGGCGGTGATGACAATGGAGTTGAAGCCCAGCGCCTCCATCTCGAACATCGTTCGGCGATAGTAGATGCCGGCCTTCTCGGGGCGCGAGAAAACCTTGCCCATCAACATAAAATACTGACCGAGTGTGTTAATAAATTTCATCCTTTGTGTGGTATATCGGTTTGGTTGTCGGAGTAGTTCCGACGGGGTTGTGTGCGGTGTTGCAGGAGATTGTTATTTGTCTTTAATCTCCTTGTAATCAACGTACTCGCCAACGTCGTCATTAACCCTTTTGGAGGGTGTGCGGCTTGTGCGCTGAATGGTGACATCGCCCTGGCGCGGGGTCTCACGCGAGCCTTGTTGCACACCTTTTGTTCCGTTGAAAATATCGCGGAACATCTTGAAGGTGTGCCACACCAGAATCACCACAAACAGTATGGCAAAAAATCGCATCATAGTTTTGTTATCCGTTGGTTTATTGGTGCAAAGATAATGATTTTTGGCGAAATTTACGCAATTTCTCCCTTGCGCACCCATTTCGCCACACTCTATAACGGCTTGGTGAGTGATTTTATTTTGGGTGTCGAGTGTTGTCGGTCGTGGTTTGGGGGTGTTTGGGTGTCGGGAGGTGCGAATTGTTAATTGTTTATTGAGAAATGTTGAGAAAAAAGGTTGCTTTTTGTGCTATAAAATTTGTATCTTTGACCTCACAAGAGCGCAGTTTGGGGCTTTTGGCGTGAATTTTGAGCCTTACACAACCCCGCACTTTTGCGCTAACAAAGCCAACAGAATGATTAAGAGAGAGTTCGAAAAATATGCCTACGCCAACCGACGCATCTCGTCGGCTGCCGTACACGACTATGCCAATCTTCAATCGGCCTACGTGTCGCCCACTATTATCGAGGAGCGACAACTCAACGTGGCGCAGATGGATGTCTTTTCGAGATTGATGATGGATCGTATCATCTTCCTCGGCGCACCTATCAACGACGATGTGGCAAATATCATCCAAGCACAACTGCTGTTCCTCGAAACGGCCGACCCCGAGCGCGATATCCAAATCTACATCAACTCGCCGGGTGGTTCGGTGAGCGCAGGTCTGGGTATCTACGACACTATGCAACTTATCTCGCCCGATGTAGCCACCATCTGTACGGGTCTGGCTGCAAGTATGGGCGCTGTGTTGCTCACCGCGGGTACTGCGGGCAAACGCTCGGCGCTGCCCCACGCACGCATTATGATTCACCAACCGCTCGGAGGTGTTCAGGGCCAAGCCTCGGATATCGAAATCACCGCACGCGAGATTATGCGCACCAAACAGGAACTCTATGAGATTCTGTCGCACCACTCGGGCGTGGCGATTGACAAGATTGCCGCCGATGCCGACCGCGACTATTGGTTGCGTGCCGACGAGGCCAAGGAGTACGGACTTATCGACGAGGTACTCACCAAACGTGCACCCCAACAAACAATCCAAAACAACAGCAATAATGGCCAATAAACGAAATACCAGAGGAGGAGGGGGAGCCGGCGGTGATATGGAACGCTGTTGGTTCTGTGGCGCTGAACGTGCCGATGTCGAGTTGCTGTTCAACGGACAGGGCGGTGCCAATATCTGTAACAAATGTATCGAACGCGGCCATACAATATTGATGGAGGCTGCGGGACAGATGGGGGAAGCCGCACAAAAGGCAGATGCAGGTTTCGACCGTGCCAAATTGCTCAAACCGGCACAAATCAAAGAGTTCCTCGACCGCTATGTCATCGGTCAGGAGGCCTCCAAACGATATATCTCGGTGGCGGTGTATACCACTACAAACGACTGCTTAACAAACACGACGGCGGTGATGTCGAAATCGACAAGAGCAACATCGTTATCGTAGGCCCCACGGGTACGGGTAAAACACTACTTGCGCGTACCATCGCCAAACTGCTGGATGTCCCCTTTACGATTGTGGACGCAACGGTGCTCACCGAGGCGGGCTATGTGGGCGAGGATGTCGAGAGTATCCTGTCGCGCCTGTTGCAGGTTGCCGACTATGATGTGGCCAAGGCCGAGCGCGGAATCGTGTTTATCGACGAGATTGACAAGATTGCACGCAAGGGCGATAACCCCTCAATCACTCGTGACGTGTCGGGTGAGGGTGTGCAACAAGCCCTGCTCAAATTGTTGGAGGGCACAACCGTGAACGTGCCGCCCCAAGGTGGCCGCAAACACCCCGAACAGAAGTTTATTCAGGTCAATACCAGTAACATCCTGTTTATCTGTGGCGGTGCTTTCGATGGCATCGAACGTAAGATTGCTGCACGCCTCAATACCCACGCTGTGGGCTATGGTCGCCGTGCCGACGGCCCGCAAATCGACCGCAACAACCTGCTCAAATATATTATGCCTCAGGACTTGAAGAGTTTTGGCCTTATCCCCGAACTCATCGGTCGTCTGCCCGTGCTGACCTATATGGACTCGCTCGACAGAGAGGCATTGCGCAATATCCTCACCGAGCCGCAAAACGCTATCGTCAAACAGTACGAACAACTCTTTGCGCTGGATGGTGTGCGTTTGTCGTTTGAGCCTGCGGTGTTCGACTACATTGTCGACAAGGCTGTGGAGTACAAACTCGGCGCACGCGGACTGAGGGGCATTTGCGAAACCATTATGATGGACGCAATGTATGACCTGCCGTCTGCCGAGGGTTGCACCGACTACTGCGTAACTTTGGACTACGCCCGCTCGAAGTTCGAGAAATCGGCTTTGGCTGCGGTGTCGGATGCGCTCCGTGCAGGCTGATGTCGCCCCAACGACCACGACACAACTCAAAAACGAAAGATAACAAAACAAACTAAAACGATATGAACCAAACAAACAACAAGGCGACCGCTGCTGTACCCGTAGCGGCGCTGAAAAAAGCGGCCGACAACATCCGTATCTTGTCGGTTTCGATGGTGGAAAAGGCTAAATCGGGTCACCCCGGCGGCGCTATGGGTGGTGCCGACTTTGTGAGCGTGCTCTATGGCTGCTTCCTCCGCTACAATCCCTATAATATGACCTATCCGTGGAGGGACCGTATGTATCTCGACCCGGGTCATATGTCGCCTATGCTCTATGGCGTGCTGTCGCTGGCAGGTTTCTACACGATGGATGAGTTGCAATACTTCCGCCAATGGGGTACCGTAACCCCCGGTCACCCCGAGGTTGATTTTGCTCGCGGTGTCGAGAACTCGTCGGGTCCTCTGGGTCAGGGTCACGCAATGGCTTTGGGTGCTGCAATAGGTGAGCGCTTTATGGCGGCTCGTGGCGGTAAAGCACACAAAATCTACGCCTACATCTCGGACGGTGGTATCCAAGAGGAGGTTTCGGCCGGTGTGGGTCGTATCGCAGGCCACCTGGGCTTGAACAACTTTATTATGTACTACGATGCCAACAACGTTCAACTCTCGACAACCGTTGATTTTGTCGATACCGAGGACGTGGCAGCCAAGTACGAGGCGTGGGGCTGGAAGGTTATCAGCATCGACGGCTCGGATATTATGCAAATCTACAACGCACTGACCGAGGCAAATGCCGAGGAGGAGCGCCCCGTGCTGATTATCGGCCGCACCATTATGGGTTGCGGTGCTGTGGGCCCCAACGGTGAGTGCTTCGAGAATAAGGTTTCGACCCACGGCCAACCTATGTCGGCTGCGGGTGCCGATGTTGCCGCAACCATCAAGAATTTGGGTGGCGACCCCGAGAATCCCTTCACCATCTTCCCCGAGGTTAAGGCTCTGTTCGACGCTCGTCGTGAGGAGTTGCGTGCTTGGGCTGCCGAGCAAGAGAAGGTTGATGCCGAGTTGCGTGCTGCCAACCCCGAGCAATGGGCCAAACTTGACAGTTACTTTGCAGGCAAAATGCCCGAGGTCGATTGGGATTCGATTGAGGCTCCTGCCAACTGCGCTACCCGTGTTGCTTCGTCGGCTGTGCTGGGCAAATTGGCCGAGACTGTCGATAATATGATTGTGTCGTCGGCCGACCTGAGCAACTCCGACAAAACCGACGGATTCCTCAAAAAGAGTTCGGCTTTCACCAAAGGCGATTTCCGTGGCGGATTCCTCCAAGCGGGTGTTAGCGAGTTCACTATGGCTTGTATTATGAACGGTTTGGCACTGTATGGCGGTATTCTTCCCGCGTGCGGAACCTTCTTCGTGTTCTCGGACTACATGAAGCCCGTGTTCCGTATGTCGGCCCTGATGCGCCAACACGTTGTGTATGTGTGGTCGCACGACTCGTTCCGTGTGGGCGAGGACGGTCCTACCCACCAACCTATCGAACACGAGGCACAAGTGCGCCTTATGGAGCAAGTGCGTAACCACCGTGGCGAACGCTCGATGGTTGTTCTGCGCCCCGCCGATACCGCCGAGACCATCGAGGCTTGGAAGATAGCCTACTCGGAGGAGCGTCCCGTGGCTCTGCTCTGCACCCGCCAGAATGTGAACGACCTGCCCGCACAAGGTGGTCTGTCGCGTAAGGAGGTTGCCAAAGGCGTAGCCAAAGGTGCTTATGTGGTGTACGACTGCGAGGGTACTCCCGACATCGTGTTGGTTGGTAACGGCTCGGATGTTGGTCACCTGGTTGAGGGTGCCGGAATGTTGGCTGCCGAGGGTATTAAGTGCCGCGTGGTGTCGGCTCCGTCGGAGGGTCTGTTCCGCGACCAACCGGAGGAGTACCAACAAAGCGTGCTGCCCGACGGTATCATCCGCTATGGTATGACTTCGGGTATCGCTTCGACCATTCGCGGTCTGGTTGGCGACAAGGGTCGCATCCACAGCCTTGACCACTTTGGCTACTCGGCTCCCGCCAAACGCCTCGAACAAGAGTTCGGCTACTCGGGCGAGGTAGTTTACCGCGAGGTTAAAGAGTTCCTTGGTAAGTAGAAAGTAAATAACAAGGGTCGTTCTGCGGGACGACCCTTTCTAAAAAAGCAAACAATGAAGAAATTGATGATTATTGCGGCTGTACTGATGTGTTCGGTATCGACCGCCGAGGCACAAACCCTCAAAAACCTGTTCAACAAAGTAAGTAGCGCGCTGACCGGTAAAACCGAAACCACTACAACTACCACCACTACCACAACCACCACTGAGAGCGTGGCAACCGATGTTCTGACCGGACTTGCCAACTCGCTGCTTGGTCAAGTTGTGGGCGAGGTTGTGACCCCCACCAGCATTGTGGGTACCTGGACCTATGCCAAACCCGCAGTACAATTCACCTCGGAGGACCTGCTGACCCAAGCGGGAGGTGCTGCCGTAGCCGCCAAAGTCGAGGAGAAACTTGCCGAGGGACTTGCCAAAATCGGAGTCAAGGAGGGTAGTATGACCTATACCTTCAACGCCGACAGCACCTTTACTATCGCCGTGGGCAAACGTACCGTGAAGGGTACCTATACGCTCAATAGCGAGACCAAAGAGATTACAATGAAACTCACCTCGGGTCTGCTGGGTATCAACCTTGCAACCTTCACTATGACCCTTTCGCAGGGCATTGACGGTATTGACCTTGTGAGCAAAGCCGACAAGTTGTTGCAATTCGTTCAAACCACCATTTCGTCGAGCAAAAATACTACCCTTAGCAGCATTGGCGCGCTTGTGGGCAAATACGACGGTATGATGATTGGTTTCTCGTTCAAGAAGTAGAGGCTGACCCCACATACAACTATTGACAAAAAGAGCGTGTCCTCAACGGGGCACGCTCTTTTATTATAATATAATAGGTACGTTATTTCTGACGGAAGAATATCTGCATCGGGATACCCGAGAAGTCCCATTGCTCGCGGATTTTGTTCTCCAAGAAACGGCGGTAGTGGTCGCGAACATACTGAGGCAGGTTCACAAAGAACGCAAAACTCGGACTCGGACTCGGCAACTGCATAGCATATTTGATTTTGATGAACTTACCCTTAACCGAAGGGGGAGGGGTCTGCTCGATGATAGGCAGAATGAAGTCGTTGAATTGCGAGGTCGGGATGCGGCGGTTGCGGTTCTCGTACACACGCAGGGCGGTTTGCAACACCTCCATAATACGTTGCTTGTTGAGCGCCGAGGTGAAAATCATAGGAACATCGTTGAACGGAGCCAAGCGGCTTGCCAAGAACTCACGCCACTCCTTCATAGTGTTGTTGTCCTTCTCCACCAAGTCCCATTTGTTGATTACCAACACACAGCCCTTCTTGTTGCGAACCATAAGGTTGAAGATGTTGAGGTCTTGCGACTCCAAACCTTGGGCGGCATCAATCATCAGCACGCACACATCGCTGCTCTCGATAGCACGAATGGAGCGCATAACCGAGTAAAACTCCAAGTCGTCCATCGTCTTACCCTTTTTGCGCATACCCGCAGTATCGACCAGATAGAAGTCCATACCGTACTTATTGTAGCGGGTATAGATAGAGTCACGAGTAGTACCTGCCACCGAGGTCACAATGTTGCGCTCGGTGCCGAGCAGAGCGTTGGTAAGCGAACTTTTGCCCACGTTGGGACGGCCCACAATGGTGATGCGGGGCAACTCCTCCTCGACTTGCTCCTGCTCGATAGGGGGCAGTGCCGCAACGATGGCATCCAGCAGGTCGCCCGTGCCGCTACCCGTCATAGCACACACCGAATAGGGGTCGCCAAGACCGAGGGCATAGAACTCGTTTACAGCGAAATACTGCTCGTTGTTATCCACCTTATTGACCGCCAGCAACACCTTTTTGGTGGTACGGCGCAGGATGCTTGCCATCATCTCGTCGAGGTCGGTGATACCCGTTCCTACCTCGGTCATAAACACGATGACGTCGGCCTCGTCGATAGCCAGCATAACCTGTTTGCGAATCTCGCCCTCAAACACGTCGTCGCTACCCACGGAGTAACCGCCCGTGTCGATAATCGAAAATTCGCGTCCATCCCAGTCGGTTTTACCATAGTGGCGGTCACGAGTGGTGCCTGCCACGGAATCGACAATAGCCTGACGGTTGCCCACCAGACGGTTGAACATTGTACTCTTGCCCACATTGGGACGGCCAACGATTGCTACGATGCTCATAGTTGAGTGTTTAAGGGTTTAGATATATTACAAGGTGCAAAGATAACGATTTGCGCGGATTTCTCAAAAAACTCTCCAACCTCCGACAAAAAAAACAGAACACGCGTAGGGATGTCACGCAAAAAGTGTTACCTTTGCCAACGCAAACCATAATACACACACAACCGAGATGAAACAACAATCTGCTTTTCGACTGTCGGCCCTTGTGGCTGCTATGGTCTTGCTGGGGGGACTGATGACCAACATCAACGCACAAACTCGTGGTGAGGTTACGGGCTTTGCCACAGGACAGATTCGCAAGGTCGAAAAATCTGTGAGCGCCACAGCTCCCGAAAACTATAACATCAATGCAGGACGCGGCGAGAAAAAAGCCGAATGGGTACGCGAGGCCGAAACGGCCAAAAAGTTTACCAAACAATTTGAGTTCGGTGTCAAGGGCGGTATCAACGGACTGATTCTCCAAAACTCTGCCGCAATGAACGAAAATGGTTTGGGCAACCGCCAATACTCGGTCAATAATAGTTGCAAATACTACTACGAAGACACCCCGCGCAGCGAACGCCAAAACCGCGTTAGTTGGAATGTCGCAGCATTCGCACGTTTCAATTTCGGTCAAGGTAACCTCCAAGCCGAGGTACTGTTCAACGAAAACCGCTACGAAACCGTCCTCATCAACTCGCTCTGGTCGCCCGACAAGCGCATTATGACCGGTACAATCTACGACCGTAGCATCGACATCCCCATTCTGATTGGTTGGAAATACTCCATCTTCCGTTTGTATGTGGGTCCCCAATTCCGCGTGTGGAGCAAATATAACACATCCAACGAGGGAACGTTTGACTATGTGGACCCCAACACCAAAGAGATTAAATCCCTCAAAGTCAATGTCGAAAATATCGGTTTTGACCCCAATAACCCCGACAAAGAGTTCGAGAAATTCGGTCTGCAAACCGTGAATGTAGACCACTCGGTGGTACACTTTGCTGCGGGTATGTCATTTGAGTTTGCCAATGTGGTTATTGATGCACGTTATCTGACCCCCTTCAAACGACCCATTCAGGAGTTCTACGGTTTTGACTCCCAAACTCCCACCCGTTACAAACTCTCGATTCACACCATCCAAGTAGCCCTCGGCGTGAAGTTTTAAATAGTTTTGGTTTAGTAGAGATTGATGTGATGTGAGGGGTTAGTGAGGGGTTAGGATTCTGTAAAACCCGCTATTCGCAGTGGCTCATAATATCACAAAAGGCTGTCCCTCGGGACGGCTTTTTTGTTTGAGGGAACATTCAAAAAAGGTGGCAGGGCCACTATATTATGTTCTTTTGGACGCCCAAAGAACCAAAAACCGACCACAGACCGGCGGGCCACAGACTGGCAGATGAGAAACTACGTTTTTCTACATTTTGTACGGTATGTGTGATTCGGACGATGCGGTGCTGCCGTTTTAGACTCATCTTCTCCCCCAAATAATTGTGAATTATGAATTGTGCATTGTAAATTAAATTTGGTATCTTTGCACGTTGGATGTCTGTGCTTTCGAAAATACGACTTGCGGTGGCTGTGGTATTAGCGCTGGGTTTGTGCTGTCAGTTGTATGCGCAAACCGATTCGCTGTCAGCCCTGCGCAAGGCCGAAAGACGCGAACATTGGCGTGCACGATACATCGACTATGGCGACCGAGGTAGTAGTTTCCACGTCGAACAACTTGTGGCACCCGTGGTGCTCGCAGGTGTGGGTGCAACCATTATGGCGGTGCCCAAACTGCATCAGACTATCGACCTGTCGGTGCGTAGCCGTGTGCTGGGTATGAACCTACCTGAGGAGCCGCTGGGCGACTACCTGCAATATGTGCCCGCGGTGTCGGCCTACGCGCTCAATGTGGCGGGTGTGCGCGGCAAACACAACTACCTGGATGCGACGGTGATTTTGGCAACCTCGTGGGCTACGCTGGGAGTGATTGTCAATGTGACCAAATACTCGGTGCGCCGCTTGCGACCCGATGGAAGCAACCGCAAATCGTTTGTGTCGGGACATACCGCAACAGCGTTTATGGGTGCGGAGTACCTGCGCCGCGAGTATTGGGACACCTCGCCGTGGATAGGAGTGTTGGGCTATGCCTTTGCTTCGACGGTGGCTGTGAGCCGTGTGCTCAACAACCGCCACTGGACGAGCGATGTTATTGCAGGTGCGGGCGTCGGAATATTGAGCGTGCAGGTGGCCTATTGGCTGTTTCCGCCTATCCAGCGACTTATTTATGGCGTTCGTAAGGACGGAACACCACGCCGACCCTATGTCGTGTCGGCCTCACCGTGGTACGACGGCCAATATGGCGGTGCCGCAATGAGCCTGACGTTTTAAATAGATTCAGTGGGGGAGGGGGAAGAAAAGGAGAAGAAGAGGCGAAGAAAAGAGCCGATGATACGTTTTGGGGCGCGCTCCCAAACGTCATAACAAACAAGCAAAAACTTAAAACACAAAAAGATATGAAACCCGAGTACAAGACTTTTGTAGAAGAACTTATTGAGTTGGCAATTCGTGAGGACATTGGTGACGGTGACCACACATCGTTGGCGAGTGTTCCCGAGAGCACGCGTGGCCGTATGCGTTTGTTGGTTAAGCAACCCGGAATTTTGGCAGGTGTCGAGATTGCCGAGATGGTTTTCCGCCGTTTGGATGCCGAGGTGACCTTCGAGAAGGTGCTGGATGATGGTGCAAAGGTTGAGCCGGGAGATGTTGCGTTCTATGTCGAGGGCAAGGAGCGCACAATGTTGCAGGCCGAGCGTATCGTGCTCAATATTATGCAACGTATGACGGGTGTGGCTACACAAACCGCCAAATATGTTGAGCGTATTGCAGGTACAGGTTGCCGTGTGCTGGATACGCGCAAGACCACTCCCGGTATGAGGGTGCTGGACAAGATGGCCGTTAAGATTGGCGGCGGCGAGAACCACCGTATCGGTCTGTTCGATATGGTGCTGCTCAAAGACAACCATATTGACTTCTGTGGCGGTGTGGCCAAGGCAATCCGCCAAGTGCACGAGTACCTGGCCGCTAAGGGCAAAAAACTGCCGATTGAGGTCGAGGTGCGTACAATGGAGGATATCGACGAGGCTCTGGGTGTGGGCGGTATCGACCGCATTATGCTTGACAACTTCTCGGTGGAGCAAACCCGTGAGGCTGTGGCCAAGATTGCAGGCCGCGTAGAGGTTGAGTCGTCGGGCGGTATCACCTTCGACACTATCCGCGACTATGCCGAGTGTGGGGTTGACTTTATTTCGGTGGGTGCGCTGACTCACCAAATCAAGAGTGTCGATTTGAGCCTTAAAGCGTGTGAGTAATGAAAAAAGTTTTAGTGCTGTTGGCGGCCGCAGTGATGACCGTCGCCGATATGTTCGGATTCGATTATAACGATATTGCCCGCGGTAAATTTGCCTCGCGCAGCGTCTATGGCGTGCGCTCGATGGCCGATGGCGAGCACTACACCTCGTCGAAGGGTGGCAAGGTGATTAAATATGCCTATGTGGACGGCTCCGAGGTCGAAACCCTCTATCCGGGTGGTGTAGCCTTCTCGTCGTACCAACTTATCGAGGGCGAGAGCAAAATCCTGCTCGAAAGTGATGCCAAATATATCTATCGCCGCTCGCATACTGCGCGCTATTGGCTGTACGACATCGCTTCGGGCACCACAACCGAACTTATCCCCGAGGTTGAGGGCAAACGTGACCTTAGTATCGCAGGTGGCCGTGTGGCTTTTGCTGCCGACAACAACCTCTATGTCTATACACTCGACGGCAAACAACTCTTCAAGACTACCGACGGCAAGTTCAACCATATCATCAACGGAACTACCGATTGGGTGTATGAGGAGGAGTTCGGATTTACGAAGGCCTACGCTCTGTCGCCCGATGCCGCGAAGGTTGCGTGGATTCGTTTCGACGAGAGCCACGTCAAGGAGTACCATATGAACCGCTTTGACGGCGAGTTGTATCCCACGGTCTATTCGTTCAAATACCCCAAGGCGGGCGAACGCAACTCGGTGGTCGAACTGCTGGTTGCCGACCTTGCAACGGGTGAGATTGTTCGTATGGACAAGGGCGCCGACACCGAGTACATCGCACGTTTGGGTTGGACCCCTTCGGGAGCACTCTACTTCTTTGCGCTCAACCGCCTGCAAAACCATTTTGAGGTTATGTTGGCCGAGAGTGATAAGAGTCGCTCAATCTATACCGAAACCTCGCCCCGCTATGTAGACCGTGTGGACGACGGTACGGTGCGTTGGCTGCCCGATGGCGACCGCTTTATCGTTCAGAACGAAACCGCGGCAGGATACTCGCACCTCTACCTGTATAGCCTCAGCAAAGGTTTTCTGAATGCCATTACCGAGGGAGAGTGGGAGGTTACGGCTGTTAATGCCATCACCAAAGACCGAATTTATTACACTTCGACCGAGAGTTCGCCCTTGACTCGCGGCTTTTATAGCGTAAAACTCAACGGCAAGGGCAAGAAGACAATTCTCGAACCTAAGGGTATGCTGTCGGTGGCTGCGGGCCAGGGCGCCAAATACTTTTTGAGTTACTACACCGATGCGCAAACCCCCAATGTTGTGAGCCTGCATAAGGGCTCTGGTGAGGTTATCCGCGTGTTGGAGGACAATGCCGCACTGCGCCAAATGATTGTCGACGAGAAGATTCCCACCAAGGAGTTTTTTACGTTTGAGAATCCCGTGGGTGTGACCCTGAATGGATATTTCAAAAAGCCCGCCGAATTCGACCCCAACAAAAAGGACCCCGTGC
>JAFTYJ010000047.1 GCA_017464745.1 Rikenellaceae bacterium
GGACGAGCCTCACCGGTCGAGAAGGGCGGGAAGTTGTAGTGCAGAACGAACTGCTCGGTGCCTTGAACCAACACCTCGTCGATTTGTTTCTCGTCGAGTTTGGTACCCAGGGTTACGGTGGTCAGCGATTGGGTCTCGCCACGGGTGAAGATAGCCGAACCGTGAGCTGCGGGCAGGTAGCCTACCTCGCACCAGATAGGACGAATCTCATCCATCTTACGGCCGTCCAGACGTTTACCCTCGTCGAGAATCATATTACGCATCGCTTTCTTCAACACGTCATCGTGGAAGTAGCGTTTAATCATAGTTGCTTTTGCCTCCAACTCCTCTTCGGTGAATTGCTCGCAGAACTCAGCCTCGATAGCCTCAAAGCTCTCGGTACGCGAGTGTTTGTCCGAACCGCTGGTTGCTACGGCGTAAACCTTGTCATAGGTCTCGGCGATAACTTTTGCACGCAGTTCCTCGTCGTTCTCCTCGTGGCAGTAGGTGCGTTTAACATCTTTACCCAACTCTTTGCTCAGTTCGATTTGAGCGGCGCAGTGGGTTTTGATAACTTCGTGAGCAAATTTGATGGCTTCGAGCATAACCTCCTCCGAAACCTCTTTCATCTCACCCTCCACCATCAGGATGTTGTCGATAGTACCTGCAACCATCAGGTCGAGGTCAACATCTTTCATTTGCGAGAAGGTGGGGTTGATAACGAACTCACCGTTCAGACGTGCAACGCGCACCTCCGAGATAGGACCGCCGAAGGGGATGTCCGACACAGCGAGTGCAGCCGAAGCGGCCAGACCTGCCAGAGCGTCGGCTTGAATATCTTTGTCTGCCGAAATCAGGTTTACGGTTACGAAAACCTCAGCGTGATAGTCCGAGGGGAACAGAGGACGCAGTGCGCGGTCAATCAGACGAGCCACAAGAATCTCGTTGTCGCCGGGGCGAGCCTCACGTTTCAGGAAGCCGCCGGGGAAACGTCCGCACGAAGCGTATTTCTCTTTGTAATCGACTTGCAGCGGCATAAAGTCGGTGTCAGGTTTTGCGTCTTTGGCGGCTACAACGGTAGCGAGCAGCATAGTGTCGCCTTGTTTCACCACCACGGCACCGTCGGCTTGCTTGGCCAACTTACCGGTTTCGATGATAATTTCTCGATTGTCGTCGAGTTTTATCACCTTTTGTGTTGCGTTGTACATCATTTCGTCTTAAAAATTATCTTTTTTCCAATTGTGTATCCTCAAAAAAGGGGGTTGGTCAAAACAGACTTTGAACAACCCCATTTCTCTTTGCGAGTCGGTCGGGTTTTGTGATGCGCCATACACAAGCAGTACAAAATCTCTTGTGGGGCATCGCCCTCCGAATCGCACCTCAACCGAATTATTTACGGAGGTTCAGAGCCTTGATAATGGCGCGGTAGCGCTCGATATCAACCTCTTTGAGGTACTCCAACAGTTGGCGACGTTTACCAACCAGGCGGAGCAGGGCACGTTGAGTACCGAAGTCCTTGCGGTTCGATTTGAGGTGTTGTGTAAGGTGGCTGATACGGTAGGTAAACAATGCGATTTGGCTCTCAGGCGAACCAGTGTCAGTGTTAGACTTTCCGTACTGACCGAAAAGCTCTTGCTTTTTCTCTGCTGATAAATAGCTCATAATAAAATTGTTGATTATGGTTCCACTTTACGACGTATCCGCCTTACCGGATAACGCCAAAGCGTGGCGCAAAGTTAGCAGTTTTATTTTGGAAAACAAAAGTTTAACAAAACTTTATACCTTAAAAAGGTAAAATTTGTCTATCATTACAAAAAAATATATTTTTGCAGGACGAAAATAACACTTTTAGCACATACAAACAACCTGAATCTATGAGAAAACTTATTCTGCTTGTTGCCGCAATTGTCACTCTTTCGGCTTGTGGCAACAAATATCAGTTTATTGACGGACAAACACAAGGCACCTCCTATCACCTGATTATGGACAAGGCTCCCGCCGACATCCAAACCAAGATTGACTCGGTGCTGAATTACATCGATGGCACGATGTCGATTTTCAATCCCGAATCCACCATCAGCCGTTACAATCGTGGCGAGAATGTGACCATTGACGGCAACTTTGAGGTGTGTGTTGCCTACGCACGCACAGCCTCGATTTTTTCGAAAGGTGCCTACGATATTACCGCCGCTCCGCTGGTAAATTTGTGGGGTTTCGGTCCCGACGGTCGTCCCGAGATTGAGCCCACCCAGGAGCAAATTGACTCGGTGATGCAATTCGTTGGTTATAGGAGCATTCGCACTATGTATTCGCGCTTGTTCCGAGAGGACAACCGCACCCAGATTGACCTCAGTTCGGTAGCCAAAGGTATGACCGTAGATGTGATGTGCCAGATGCTCGACAAAGAGGGTGTCGAGAACTACCTGGTCGAGATTGGCGGCGAAGTTCGTTGCAAAGGTATCAGCAGCACCAATCGCCTGTGGCGTGTGGGTATCGACAACCCCGATTATGGCGTTAAGAATGGTGCGCCCCAAACCATTGCCACTCTGGCCATTCCCTCCGAGGTTTCGGTTGCAACTTCGGGCAACTATCGCAACTACTACACCACCGAGAGCGGCCAACGTGTAGCGCACACAATCAACGCCCTCACAGGCCGTCCGAGCCAAAGTCCCATTTTGTCGGCTACCGTTGTTGCGCCCTCTTGCGCACGCGCAGATGCATTTGCAACTATGCTGATGGTTGCAGGCGACCCCTCGAACCTCCAATCGTTTGAGCACCGCCTAATCCAAATGTGCGACTTCCTGGTAGTCTACTCCGACGAGAATGGCAACAGCCAAGTGTACAAAACCAAAGGTATGAGCAATTTCATCCAAGAGTAGCCACTCACGACTACTTCGCAACACAACAAAGGCTGCCCATTTGCGGGGCAGCCTTCTGTTTTTGATATTTAACCCGATTACTCGGCAGTTGTAGCCAGGGGCGATGCCTGAGTATAAACTCGTGCTGCAAGTTCTTTGTCGAGTTGGTACATTCCATACTTGTTGCCCTCAACCGACTCAACAGCGAATATCATATCGCGTGCCGACTCCTCCTCCTCGACCTGCTCGTCGATGAACCACACCAGCATATTGCTCGATGCATAGTCGCGGTCCTCGGCAGCAATGGCGGCCAGGTTGTTAATCAGCGAGGTTACAACCTTTTCGTGTTTGAGAGTATCTTTATACATATCCAGCACCGAATCCCACTCGGTTTGCACCTCGGCGATGGGTTTGAGAGTCACTTTTGCGTCACGCGAATTGAGGTAGTTAATCAGGATTCGTGCGTGATCCTGCTCTTCGAGCCATTGAACATAGAACCAGTTGGCTACGCCTTTCAGACCTTTGGCCTCGGCGTCCATCGACATCGACAGATAGAGGTAAGCCGACCACAGTTCGGCATTGATTTGCTCATTGATAGCTGCGTGCAATTTTTGACTTAACATAGTTGTATAGTTTTAAGGTGTTATTAGTTCGTTTTTTCTGTTTTGCTATTGCAAATATAGTGCGTAATTTGGCAAATTCCTAATAATTTCAATCACTTATTACTATGCCTGTATAAACAAAACTTATATAACCGCCACACAGGTTTCTCGACCACTTTTTTACAAAAAAAAGGCTGTCCGACATTATCAGACAGCCTATTCTTACTCCCCCCTCCAAGTACGCAGGCTACTTGACGCAGGTTTTGATATCCTTAACTCGCAGTTGGGGCATTGTCACACCACGGTAGTGGTTTTCGACAATCACATAGCACACATCGATGGGTCGTCCACCGCGAATCCATTGGAAGTGTTGGGGTTGTTGGAATGCGATTGCCGGGATTGAGGTGTTGGGTTTCTCCTTTTGCACCAAATCCATTTTGAGGTGTTCGCGCTCCACGCCCACCAACTTTGCGTCGCCACGGTTGCTCACTCCGCAGGTCATAAACACGGGAGCGGTATTGCCGGGACCAAAGGGTTGGAACTTACACAGGTCCTCACGGAAAGCGGGGGTGATATCACTGAACAGCAGTTTAGCATCCACCTCCACCTGCGAAATCAACATCTTGGGGTCGATATTTTCGTCCACATAGCGGTTGAAGCGCTCCGTAAAGGCGGGTACATTCTCGGGTTTCATAGTCAGACCCGCAGCGTACATATGGCCACCGAAGTTCTCCAACAAATCGGCGCACGACTCCACAGCCTGATAGAGGTCAAATCCGGGCACACTACGCGCCGAACCCGTAACCAGACCGTTGCTCATCGTAAGCACCACGGTGGGGCGATAGTAGGTTTCGATAAGGCGCGAGGCCACGATACCCACAATACCCTTCATCCATTTGGGGTTATACACCACCGTACTTTTGAGTGCCTTCATCTCGGGGTGGCTCTCAATAAAGTCGTGAGCCTCCTGTGTTACCGAGCGGTCGATGCTTTTGCGCTCGCTGTTGGCCTCGTCAATCATCTGTCCGAAGTCCTCAGCCGAACTCTCATCACGCTCCACCATCAGGTTCACCGCCGAGTGTCCGCCCGAGTAGGCATCCTCATCGACACGCATACGTCCTGCCGCATTGATACGGGGTCCGATTTTGAACACGATGTCGTCGATTGTGATGACGTGATTTTCCAGACCACAAATCTTGATAATGGACGCCAGACCCTTATTGGGTTTGGAGTTGAGCCTTTGCAGACCATAGTAGGCCAGCACACGGTTCTCACCAATCAGCGGCACGATGTCCGAGGCGATGATCACCGCAACCAGGTCCAGCAGACCCTCGATGGTCGAGAAGGGCATCTCGTGGCGCATACAGTAGGCTTGCACCAATTTGAAGCCCACACCACAGCCCGACAACTCCTTGAACGGGTAGTTGCAATCGCTCTGTTTGGAGTCCAACACCGCCACAGCCTCGGGAATCTCATCCCCCGGCAGGTGGTGGTCACAGATAATGAAGTCGATACCTTTTTGTTTGGCATAAGCGACCTTGTCCACCGCTTTGATACCGCAGTCGAGCGTGATGACGAGTTTGACACCCTTACGCTCGGCATAGTCGATACCGCGATACGACACGCCATAACCCTCCGTATAACGGTCGGGTATGTAGAACATCAAGTTGGTGTGGCCCAACTTGCGCAGAAAGATGTACACGAGCGCCACAGCTGTTGTGCCGTCCACATCATAATCACCATAGACCATAATGGGTTCGCCCGCTCTAACCGCGCTACTGATACGTTTGATTGCCTTGTCCATATCCTTCATCAGGAACGGGTCGTGCAAATCGGCCAGTTGCGGGTTAAAGAACTTCTGCGCCTCCTGCTCTGTCTCTATGCCACGCTGAACGAGGAGGTTTGCCAGCACCGGAGCAATCCCGAGGGATTGAGCCAGGCGACTTACCGTCCCCGAGTCCCCTTGTTGTTTGAGGACCCAAGTTTTCTCTATTGGCATAATTTATCATTTTATAATTTTAATATTCATATTCTTCTCCAAATGGCGACACAGAGCAGCCTCCGCTTCGCCCACGCTCACTTCGACACCCGCCTCAACCGACAGCGAGGTAACCCCTCGATCGGTAAAACCACACGGGTTGATATATCCGAAGTACGACAAGTCGGTGGAAACGTTGAATCCCAAACCGTGCATCGTCACCCAATGCGACGAACGCACTCCTACTGCACAAATCTTACGCAGGGGTCGTCCTCCACCCTCAATCCATACACCTGTGGCTCCTTCGCTGCGTTTTCCCACAACGCCCCACTCGGCGATGGTATCAATGACCGATTGTTCGGCCAGGTATATATAATCACGCAGGCCCATACCGATACGCTCCAAATCGAGAATCGGATAGACCACCAATTGACCCGGCCCGTGATAAGTAACGTCGCCACCGCGGTCAATCTTATAAAATGTAGCATTAATTTGTGCCAGAAAGTCGGGATTTACCAGCAGATTACTTGCCTGCCCGCTCTTGCCCAACGTATAGACGTGGGGATGTTCGCACGTAATGAGGTATCCTGCATCAATGCCTTCGGGTGCGTCAAGCGCGACACCACCCTCGGCGTGGTTCTCAACCACGCCCGAACGCGCTTTGGTTTTACGCGCCACCAGGCCATCAAACAGCGTGCGTTGGAGGTCCCAACACTCGACATAATCTATCAGGCCCGGTGTCTTGTGCAAGACAGTCGGACTCATTCTAACTTACTTTTTAGGCGCACAGCATCCCAAGGCCTGCTCGGCCATATACGACGAGCGTACCAGGGGTGCACTTGCTACATACTTAAATCCTAAACTGTAAGCTTGCTGTTTGTACCATTCAAAGGTATCGGGATGGATATACTCTGCCACGGGATAGTGACGGAGAGTCGGCCGCAGATATTGGCCCAGCGTGACGATGCTCACGCCGACGTCGGCAAGGTCGCGCAGAGTCTGCACCACCTCGTCTTGGGTTTCGCCGAGTCCCACCATAATACCACTCTTGGCTGTCGCACCGCTTCGGGCTATATACTCCAACGTTTGCAGGCTCGTGCGATACTTGGCACGGGAGCGTACAAGCGGAGTCAGCCTCTCGACGGTTTCGATGTTGTGTCCCACAATGTCGGGAGCCGAGTCGAGGACAATGTCCAACAACTCGCCACGTCCGTCAAGGTCGGGAATCAGCACCTCGATGGTAGTGTCGGGATTCGACTTACGAACAGCGCGCACGGTGTCGGCCCAGAACTGCGCTCCGCCATCAGGCAGGTCGTCGCGAGTCACAGACGTAATCACAGCGTGTCGCAGTCCCATCAGAGCGATGGACCGCGCCACATTTTCGGGTTCGCTGTTGTCAACAGGTAACGGCCGCCCCGATGCGGTAGCACAGAACTTGCAACTTCGTGTGCACACGTCGCCCAAAATCATAAACGTCGCCGTTCGGCGGCTCCAACACTCGGCCTTATTGGGACATTGTCCGCTGCCACAGATGGTGTGAAGTCGGTACTTCTCCACTATCTTGGCCACTTCGGCAAACCCCTCGGTGTCGTGAAGTTTGATTTTGAGCCAATCGGGTTTTAATCGCACGTTAACCTTGTCATTGGTTATAGGCATTTTACAGTTTATATTTTTCAAATTGATGCAAAAGTACTAATTTTCTCAAAAAATCCCACACTTTTTGCTCATTTTTTTCAAATAATATTTAACACACCTCGCAAACCCGATGAATTTTAGTATCTTTGCCTTAGTAAGTCACACCACAGGTTATGAGTCACACCTTTCTGAAACTACTGTTTTCGGTCGCTTTTGTCATTGCGCCAATACTCACCCACAGCCAACTGCCCTCGCTCTCCCGATGGCAACAATTTACGCCCGTGGTATGTGAAGTCAGCACCACCGAGGGGGCTATTGGGGTCGATGCCACGGTACTCCGTACCCACCGCAAACGCATTGTCGAGGCGGGAGTTTCAATCCGTGTCCGTGGCTCCGAGAGTTGGTGCGACACCCCCACCGACACTCCCCAGTTGCCGTTCCGCATAGTACTCACCTCGCTCCAAACGGGGACAGAATACGAGATCGCAGCCTATGCCGTCACACGTCGAGGTGGAAGAGTTGAGTCGCCGATTGAGCGTATCACGCTCCCCGCCGCAACCCCCGCCTTTGCCGATGGGCGTTGGTGTGAGTTGCCCGCCTTTGAGGAGGACTCCGACAGCGAATTCATAACCCACTACACCACAATCGAGGGCGAACGCCGCCGCAACTTCTCGATGCTCTACGACCACTCGGCCAAAATCGCCGTATGGGTGGCCTATCCTATTCACGACTGCTACTTGGGCAAGGCTGCGCGTACCGACGCTTGGGCTTTTGACCCTATGGTCGGACAACAATCCCAGATGAATATGCGTCGTTCGGGATTTACCGACGACAACGGCTACGGCTCCTATGACCGCGGACACCAAATACCCTCAGCCGACCGCACAGCCAACGCCGAAGCCAACGCCGCGACCTTCTACTACACCAATATGACCCCTCAGCAGAGCAATTTCAACCGCGGATTGTGGGGTAAACTCGAAGCCTTTGTGCGCAACAATGTTCCCGCGTCCGACACCCTTTGGGTGGTCACGGGTTGCGCCCTCACAACTCCCGAACACCCCACGCCACTATACGCCTCACACAACACCTATGGCGGCCGTATAGCCGTACCCCGCGCCTACTTCAAAGTACTCCTGCGCAGTAGCGTACGCGGCACCACACCCGACGACACAACCGCCGAGTGCATAGGTTTCTGGCTCCCCAACGAGGCTCCGTCATCCACCAAACTAAACTCGTCGTGGGCCGTGAGTGTCAATCAGATAGAGAGTTTGACGGGCTACGATTTCTTCCCCGGACTTTCGGATTCGGTCGAAGAAAAATTCGACCCTGCGCTTTGGAAGTGGTAACCACTTCGCACAAAAAAGGACTTGCCTTCGAATGGGGCAAGTCCTTTTTTTTAATATATAGGTACTCCAAAACCTAAAACAACTGCATCGAGGCTTTGGTGAGCGACACACCGTCGCAACTCACGTCAAACAGATTGACCTCGCCACGTTGGCACGCCAGCGTAAGCAACTGTCCGGGCAGACCCTCGCGGCTGAAATTTATATCCAGACGATAGCCCTTGCAATCCAACAACTCCTCGTAGGGCAGCAGGTCGGCCAGGTGCTCAATCGAGCGCATACTGTTCATATGTCCATTGAAATCCACGTCGCTATACACCACGCGGTGCTCGGCTGTAATATCGGGTGTTACGTTACCGATTTTGGCAGGGCGGGTCATAGGCTCCTCGCGCTCAACAAAAGCCACACCATCGCGTGCGTGCATCTCTTCGAGCATCATCGGGCGACGGGTTGCAATGTTAATAAGCGCCCACAGCGAAATCGCCGAGCCAATCTGCACACCCTCGGCATCGCGCAACACAAAGTTACGCACCGAGAAGAACTTTTCGCAATGGCCAATCCAGGTATCTACCGAAATCACCTCGTCACACACTGGAATTCGGTCGAATTGCACCGCATATCGGCTCAGCACCCACGAGCAATTCTCTTGGTTCACGTCGCCGATACCGAAACCCGAGATGTCGGCATCCATACCTGCCACATTCACTATTGCGTTGTTCAAAAAACCAATCTTTGCACGACCGCGTCCATCGACACTTCCCTGCTCCACTTTGAATTGATAAATTCCGGCCATAAATTTTATGTAGTTTTCGCTTTTGTTACTATTTTTTCGTAAATTGCGCACTACAAAGATACCCCTTTTGGTGGAATTTTCAAATTTTCGCCTCTCCACCCTCTTGGTACGGTTTGTGCGGAAAGACCCCAATCCAACTAATGCTCACGCCTATGGAAAAGAAAAAAATCGTAGTTATCGGTTCGTCCAACACCGACCTTGTAATCAAAACCACACGAATTCCGTCACCCGGCGAGACCGTCATTGGCGGCGAATTTATGATGACTGCGGGCGGCAAAGGTGCCAACCAAGCCGTAGCCGTAGCACGCCTGGGAGGTGACGTGGCATTCATCGCCCGAGTGGGTCGTGATATGTTTGGCGAGAGCGCCCTGCGAGGCTATGCCGCCGACGGACTGCCCACCGACTACATCTCACGCGACGGCTCGGCACCCTCGGGTGTGGCCCTCATCACGGTGGACGCCCACGGCGAAAACTGCATCGTGGTAGCCCCGGGAGCCAACAACACACTCACAACTGCCGACATTGACGCCCACCGCGAACTCATCTGTGGCGCCGAATACCTGCTTATGCAACTCGAAATTCCGATGGAGGTTGTGGAGTATGCCGCCGAGATGGCCGAAGCCCACGGAGTGAAGGTCATTCTTAACCCCGCTCCCGCAGCCCCTTTGTCGGCTGGCCTGATGCGTAAACTCTATCTGATAACCCCCAATCTTAGCGAGTGCCGCCTGATTACGGGCATTGACATCACCAACGAGGCCGATGCCGAACGTGGTGCTGAGGCTCTGCTGGCGATGGGTGCCCAAGCGGCTATAATCACGCTGGGCAGCCGTGGCGCACTGATTCGCACCGCCGCCGAGTGTACACTCACTCCTGCCGAGCAGGTGATTGCTATTGATACCACGGCCGCGGGCGATGTGTTCAATGGTGCTCTCACTGTGGCACTCTCCGAGGGTAAGTCGCTCACCGAGGCGGCACGCTTTGCGGCTCACGTTGCAGCGGTGTCGGTAACCCGTATGGGCGCACAATCCTCAATTCCCTATCGTCGAGAACTATAAGAAAAACCTAAAAACCTACAATCATTATGTTTATCGTTACATCTTACACTACGGCGGTCGTATTCTGTCTGATTACGATGCTGTGCTGGGGTTCGTGGGGCAATACCCAGAAACTTGCTGCCCGTACCTGGCGATACGAACTTTATTATTGGGACTACGTTGTCGGAATGGTGCTCACTGCGTTGGTACTCGGACTGACAATGGGTAGTATGGGCTCGTCGGGTCGCGCACTGATTGACGACCTGGGACAAGCCTCGTGGAGTAACATTTGGAGCGTCGTGTTGGGAGGTATCATCTTCAACGCTTCCAACATTCTGTTGTCGGCCTCGGTGTCGCTTGCAGGTATGGCTGTGGCCTTCCCCTTGGGTGTGGGCCTTGCGCTGGTGCTCGGAACCGTCATCAACTATATTGGCGCACCCAAAGGCGACCCCGTTATTCTGTTTGCAGGCGTGGCTCTGGTTGTTGTGGCCATCATCTGCAATGGTGTGGCTTCGAGCCGTGTCAATCGTGAGGGCTCGTCCAAAGCGGGTATGGGTATCACCTTGGCTCTGGTGGCCGGTGTGCTGATGTCGTTCTTCTATCGCTTTGTGGCTCGTGCAATGGACCTCGACAACTTCGAGAACCCCACCGCAGGTATGCTCACCCCCTATTCTGCGATTTTGATTTTCTCGCTGGGAGTGATGTTGAGTAACCTGATTTTCAACACCGTGCTTATGCGCCGACCTTTGACGGGCGACCCCGTAGGCTATGGCGACTACTTCCGAGGCAGCCTTGCCGCCCACCTACCGGGTATTCTTGGAGGTGCAATCTGGTGTGTGGGTACTGCATTCAGTTATATCGCCGCAGGACGTGCCGGTGCAGCCGTAAGTTATGCGCTGGGCCAGGGTGCTCCTATGATTGCTGCCATTTGGGGTGTGTTCATCTGGCACGAATTCAGGGGTAGCCGCCGCACCTCGGGACTGCTGTTTGCGATGTTTGCGCTCTACGTTGCGGGCCTTGCAATGATTGTAATCGCAGGTGGAAATTAACCTCAGAGCGTTATGCAAACCCCACTCTCAAAAATACTCGGAGTGCTGACGCTGATTGGAGGCGCGGCACTCCTTGTTACTCTTACGGGTGACATACTGCACGGCGAGGTCGGTCGCTGGAACAACACCTATTTGGCGGTGCAGTTGGCTGTGTGTATTATCTTGCTGTGCGACTTCTTTGTCCGAATGTACGAGGCTCCCAATCGCAGTCGCTACTTTGTACGCAACCTGTTTGTGCTGCTTATAGCCATACCCTACCTCAACATTGTCCACTTGGCTGGTCTGCACCTGAGTCGCGAAGCCTATTTGGTGCTCAAATGCATACCGCTGATACGCAGTTTCTGGATGATATGGTTGGTTGTGATGTGGCTCGGTCGCGGCCGCAAAGCGCTGTGTCTGCTGTGGAGTTACATCCTCTCGGCAACAGGCGTGGCCTACATTGCGGCGTTGATATTCTATGCCTACGAGTCGGGGGTCAATCCCCACGTCGATAGTTTCGGCAATAGTGTTTGGTGGGCTTGGATGTGCCTTTCGACCGCAGGTGCCGCGGTGTTCCCCGTGACCACCATAGGCAAGGTTATGGCGGCGGCGTTGCCCTGCATCGGTATGATGATTTTCCCTGTTTTTACGGTCTATTTCACCTCGATTGTGAGCCATAGCGCCCCTCCCTCGGAGCCTTAAAACAAAGATTTTGCACAAAAAAGCAAAAAAACTCACCTCGGAAGTTTGCAAATATGCCGAAAAGGTATAACTTTGCACCCCGAATACGACCTAATAGTCGGGTTTGGTGAGATGGGTGAGTGGCTGAAACCACCAGTTTGCTAAACTGACGTACGGGTAACCGTACCGGGGGTTCGAATCCCCCTCTCACCGCAGAAAGGGACACTCGTTTGAGTGTCCCTTTTGCGTTGAGTCATATTAGACTCCCTTATGGCTCGGAGTTTGCAGTGGGCGGGGTATGAAAAGCAAGCAGAGAATTATTCGGCCCATATCGCGCAGGTTGTTGCTTGACGAACTCACCGACGACAAACTGCTGGGCGAAACCAACCACGCCAACAACCTCATATACATAGTCGATGCACACAACAGCCCCGCCACAATGACCGAGATTGGACGGTTGCGCGAGGTAGCTTTCCGACACGCCGGGGGTGGCACGGGGCGACGGCTCGACATCGACTCCGACGACCTTGCACCCGACGGCTATCGCCAGATGATTGTGTGGAATCCCTATGAACGGCAGATTGTGGGTGGCTACCGTTTTGTGGTATCGCACTCGTCGCATCCACGCCACCTGTCAACCGAACATTACTACCGTTTCGGCGAGCAGTTCCGCACCGACTACCTGCCCTACACAATCGAACTCGGAAGGTCGTTCATTCAACCTCGTTACCAATCGGGGCGCGGCGGATTGTTCTCGTTGGACAATCTGTGGGACGGTATGGGCGCTGTGGTAAGCCGCTGTGTGGGCATCAAATATCTGTTCGGCAAGGTCACCCTCTATCCCGACTACGACCCCGAAGCCAAAGCCCTGCTCTACTGTTTTCTGCACCTGCACTGCTCCGCCCCCTCGGAGTTGATAACTCCACGCGAGGCGTGTGCACTCAAAATTGATGTCGAAAAGTATAAAAATGTGTTTGACGGTGGGAATTTTCAGGAAAATTTACGAATTTTGCAAAGGGAAACCAAATCCCGTGGAGAGAACATCCCACCGCTAATAAAATCTTATATTAACCTATCGGACACGATGCAGGTTTTCGGGACCGTCCGCAACGACGATTTCGGAGGAGTTGAAGAGACCGCCATACTACTCACCATCGGCGACATTCACCCCGTCAAACTCGAACGCCACTTCGTGCTTAAACACAAAGTACTATGAACATCAAACTTCTGATGATTGCAGCCGCCGCTTTTGCGATGGCATCGTGCTGCGAACAAGGTCCGCAGAAAACCATCGAACTCCCCTTCCAGGGCAACACCTATGTAACCCAAATGGAGAACCACACCAACGACAACGCAGCAGCCGTTATCGACACCCGCAGCGGTTTGGTTCGCAATTGGAACACCGAGGACGTTGTGCTGTCGCTCTACTTCAAAACTTCGGTAGCAGGCAACTTCAACCTCAACGTTCGTGCAGCCAACCCCGAGGGCACCGAGGCTTCGACCCTCGCATTCAGTTGTGGCGGCCGTACCCGCAAAGTCGAAATCGTGGGTAACGAGATGACCGACTACAATGTAGGCAAGTTCAAAGTTGCCAAACCCGGCTATGTGAAAGTCGATATTCAGGGTTTGAGTGCAACTCCCGAGGGCGCACAATACGCCCGTATCGAGAAATACGACGTTACCGGCTCGGCCGTAGCAGACACCTGCAACTATGTTCCGATGTCCAAGGTTAAGGACAACTATTGGTTCCGTCGCGGTCCTTCGGTACACTTCGGTTATCAACTGCCCGAGGGCGATGTTGAGTACTTCTACACCGAAGTTATGGTTCCCGAGGGCGAGGACGTACCGTCTACCTACTTTATGCTGACCGGCTTTGCACAAGGCTATATGGGTATCCAATCGCACGAGAATGGTGGCCGTACGGTGTTGTTCTCGGTGTGGAGCCCCTACTCGACCGACGACCCCCGCGAAATTCCCGAGGAGGACCGTGTAGTGTGCCTGCGCAAAGGTGCCGATGTTACCGTTCGTGACTTCGGCAACGAGGGCTCGGGTGGCCAAAGTTTCTCGAAATACCCCTGGAAAACCGGCGAGGTTTACAAAACTCTGGTTCAAATCACCCCCGACGGTAAAGGTCGCACCGTTTACACAGGTTATTTCTGCGACGAGAAGGGCGAGTGGCACCTGATTGCATCGTTCCGCCGTCCCAAAACCGACACCTGGTATCGTGGCGCTCACTCGTTCTTGGAGTGCTTCAACCCCGCAACCAGCCATCGCAGCCGCGAGGTTCACTTCAAAAACCAATGGGCTCGTATGGCCGACGGTACTTGGGTTGAGGTTACCAAAGGTACCTTCACTTGTGACGGCACCGGCCTTAGCGGTATGCGTGGCGACAAGTATGGTGCGTTGGTGAACAATGAGTTTGTGCTCAAAAACTGCGGTTTCTTCGACGAGAGCGAGAACTACGGTGCTAAATTCGAGCGTGAGGCCAACGGCGTTGCTCCCGAAATTGACTTCGAGATGCTCAGCAAACTCCAATAAAACCGACACACTTTACGCCTATAAATTTTGGCAAGGCTGCCCCATAAAGGGGCGGCCTTGTTTTGTTTTGGTGTGCCACATATCCGACTGATTGTCAGTCCACAATGACAGTTTGTCGGAACTTTACGCCATTCGGTCAGAGGTCTGTCTGCCCATTCGGACATATTGTCAGCGAGGGTTGGCGTGGCGCGGGAATTGCACCTACATACTCCGAAAACCGAACAATCAAACACTATGAACATCAATGCACTTACCATCAAGGCACAGGAGTGCTTGCAGCAAGCATTCCGTGTCGCCCAGACGGCCGGTGGTGCGGCCGTCGAACCAATTCACATTTTGGCGGCGCTCATCTCCGACGACACCACAGCGTGCAGTTATCTGCTCGGCAAGGTGGGTGTGGATGTACGCACACTGCGCAATCGCACCAACGACATTATAGGCACCCAACCGCGTGTCAGCGGAGGCGAACAATATTTCTCTAACGACTCGTCCCGAGCAATTCAGAGTGCCGTGGACTACACCTCCAAACTTGGCGACCGCTATGCCTCGGTCGAGCACCTGTTGTTGGGAGTGCTCAAAGAGCGTGGCGAGGCAAGCCGACTGCTTGGCGAGTATGGTGTGGCCGAGAAGGAGTTGCTGGCGGCCATCAAGGAGTTGCGCCGAGGACAGAGTGTCGATAGTCCCACCTCGGAGCACGAATTCGATGCGCTGGGTCGCTACGCTATCAACCTTAACGATATGGCCCGAAGTGGTAAACTCGACCCCGTGATTGGTCGTGACGACGAGATTCGCCGTGTGTTGCAGATTCTGTCGCGCCGTACCAAAAATAACCCCATATTGGTTGGTGAGCCGGGTGTGGGTAAGACCGCCATTGCCGAGGGTATTGCCCATCGAATCATCAACGGCGAGGTGCCCGAGAACCTGCGTAGCAAACTGATTTACTCGCTCGATATGGGTGCCCTGATTGCGGGTGCCAAGTATAAGGGTGAGTTCGAGGAGCGACTCAAAAGCGTTGTGCGCGAGGTGGTCGAGACCGATGGCGAGGTGCTGTTGTTTATCGACGAGATTCACACGCTGGTGGGCGCAGGCAAGGGCGATGGTGCTATGGACGCAGCCAACATCCTCAAACCTGCTTTGGCGCGAGGAGAGTTGCGAACCATAGGTGCCACAACCCTCGATGAGTTCCAAAAATATTTTGAGCAAGACAAGGCTCTCGAGCGTCGTTTCCAAAAGGTTATGGTCGATGAGCCGTCGGTCGAAGACTCGGTATCCATCCTGCGAGGATTGCGCGACCGCTACGAGGGTCACCACAAGGTGCGTATCAAAGACGAGGCTATCGTTGCGGCCGTGGAGTTGAGCCACCGCTACATCACAAGCCGTTTTCTGCCCGACAAAGCCATTGACCTTGTGGACGAGGCGGCTGCCAAGTTGCGTTTGGAGATGAACTCCGTGCCCGAGGAGATTGATGTGTTGGACAACCGCGCCCGAAGTCTTGAAATTGAGCGCGAGGCCATTCGCCGCGAGAACGACACTTCGCGTTTGGAGACTATCGACCGTGAGTTGGCCGAACTCAACGCCAGCCGTTCGGAGTTGCGCGCCAAATGGGAGAGCCAAAAGGCTGTATTGGCCAAGATTCAGACCGAGAAGGAGGCCATCGAGCGTTTCAAAGTCGAGGCTGCTGAGGCCGAGCGTCGTGGCGACTATGGTACTGTGGCCGAGTTGCGTTACGGCAAGATACGCGAAGCCGAAGCACGCATATCGGCGCTCGAAACCGAACAGGCTATGACCCGTGCCGAAGACTCACTCATCAAAGAGGAAGTTGATGCACGCGACATTGCCGAGGTGGTAGCCAAGTGGACGGGAATCCCCGTGAATCGTATGTTGCAGAGTGAGCGCGAGAAGTTGCTGCGTATGGAGCAGGAGTTACACAATCGTGTTGTTGGTCAGGATGTAGCCATTGCTGCGGTGTCGGATGCCGTACGCCGCAGTCGTGCAGGGTTGAGTGACCCGCGTCGTCCCATAGGCTCATTCCTATTTATCGGCTCGACGGGTGTGGGCAAGACCGAGTTGGCAAAGGCCCTGGCAGAGTTCCTGTTCAACGACGAAACAATGCTTACGCGTATTGATATGAGCGAGTATCAGGAGCGCCACGCCGTGTCGCGTCTGATTGGTGCCCCTCCGGGATATGTAGGCTACGACGAGGGTGGACAACTCACCGAAGCCGTGCGCCGCAAACCCTACTCGGTGGTGCTGCTGGACGAAATCGAGAAGGCGCATCCCGATGTGTTCAACATTCTGTTGCAGGTGTTGGACGACGGTCGTCTGACCGACAACAAGGGTCGCACCGTGGATTTCCGCAACACCATTGTCATTATGACCTCAAATCTGGGCAGCAACATCATCACCGAGCGTTTTGCCGATGTGCTGGCCAAGGGTGGTGAGTTGTCGGACGAGGTTGTAGGCTCCACGCGCGAACAGGTTGTGGAGTTGATGAAACGCACACTGAAACCCGAGTTTATGAACCGTATCGACGAGATTGTGATGTTCACACCGCTCACTCGCGAGCAGACACTCCAAATTGTCGATATACAGTTGAGCGCCGTCGAGCGAATGATTCGTCAATCGGGAATGGAGTTGAGTGTCACCGCCGCAGCCCGCAAGTGGCTCGCCACCGAGGGTTACGACCCCATTTACGGAGCGCGTCCCGTCAAGCGTGTAATCCAAACACACGTGGTAAACAACCTGTCACGAGCAATACTCGCCGGCACCGTCGACCGAACAAAGCCCATAACCATCGACGCGTCCGACCAGGGACTTGTGTTCAACAACTAAAAAAAGGTGGCGTAGCCACCCTGTCTGTTCAAAAAAAGTACCCCAGCCAAACGGCTGAGGTACTTTTCTTTTTTCGTGGTATTGCTAATAGGATTAGAGCACCGACGAAATAAGGAAGGTTGCAGCAACACTCAAAATTGCATACAACTCGGGGAACGCTGCCAAAATCAGAGTTTTACCCATCACGTCGTGGCCTGCACCTACGGCTGCGATACCGTTAGCACAAACCTTTGCTTGGTAGATAGCAGCCATCAAGTTTACGATAGCAACCAGCAGACCTGCACCAAAGATAGCGGCTGCTTGGAACATAGTGATGTCGGCGGTCAAGAAACCTTGAACCATAAAGAAGCTCACGAAGCCATAAAGACCTTGCGAACCGGGGAGTGCCGACAGAATCATATAGCTACCGAATGCGCTACCGTTCTTTTTCATTGCGCCTACGGCTGCTTGGCCGCAAATTGCGGTACCAATGGCCGAGCCGATACCTGCCACACCTACCATAAGGGCTACACCTACGTAAGCCAATACCAATGCTGTTGTTGTTTCCATAGTTTTGTTTAAGTTTTAATTATTGTTTTGTTATTTATCTTGTTGCTTTTTGAAGGGCTCGAAGGTGCGAGTTGCCATCTCGAAGCCCGCGTTTTTGAAGAACTCCACAAACGTCAGACGCATCGGGTGAACGAACGACGAGATTGTAGACATAAAGAGGTTGATACCGTGGCCGATGAGCAGGATTACCGATGCCAGGATGACTTTCAGAATGATTGACACCACCGACATACCTTCAAGACCTGCATCCAGACCCGTCATACCCATTGCAAGGCTGTTGAACACCAGCGCAAGTACACCGCCCGACAAGCCGATGGCAAACAGACGGATATAACTCAACACGTCACTCAACAGACCCGTTATGTTGTTATAGGTATTCCAGAGTCCCGAGCCGATGTTGGCAAAGATATTCTTGCCGGGCGAGTTGAACAGCAGCATCAACACCAGAGCCACACCTGCCACCGCGTAGAATGCGGGCGACGAGGTGGTGAACCACGGAATTACGAATGCTTCGTTCAACATAGGCAGAGCCGCAGCCAAGCAGCCAGCCACCAGCAGCAGGAACCATCCCAGACTGCCCAGCGCATAGCGGAAACCAAACGTGCGGGTTGTCATATAGATATTCACAGCCATACCCAACAGGATTTGCACAACACCGAGGGCCAATGCCAGCGAGAAGAACTCACCTTGGAAGTCCAAGAAGGGCGAATCAGCGATACTCTCGTAGCCCAACATTTTGGGGATACTCATACCGAACAGCGAGCCCGTATAGGTACCGAACAGAACGGTTGCGCCACCGCACAACATCGACAACCACGAAGCCTGACGCATACTCTTGCCACCCTTGAAGTAGAGTGCCATACCTACGGCCAGAATGATTGCACCATATCCCGCGTCGTTCAGACAGATTGCAAAGAACAACATATAGAACGGTGCGAACAACGGGGTCAAATCGAGTGTACCATACTTGGGCAGGGCGTACATCGAACCAATCAGTTCGAACACGCTTGCAAACCAGCGGTTTTTGAGTTTCACGGGGGTGTTGTCCTCGGGGGTAGGAGCCTCCTTGATGTAGTAGAGTCCCGGCTCGGCGTCCAGCATAGCGTCCACCTGCGCCTGGTTATCCACCTCGGCCCACGCCTCCATAACGGTCAGGGCACCCTCAGCCTCGGCCTTACCCGAGCGTGCCACACGGCTGAAATCCAACTGCTCGGCAATCGTGCCACGAGTCTTTTCCAGCAGTGCCACGCTTGCTACGGCGTTGGCATAAACTTTATCCCACGAGGCGACCTCCGACTCCAAACGTGCAATCTCGGCACGAGCCTGAGCAGCCGTCTGTGTCAGCGGTTTAATCTCTTGGGCATCAATCATCACATCTTCACCGGGGCGGGTAATAACCACAAAGTGGCTCACGCCCTCAACGTCGCTCACACGCTCCACGGTGTAACTCTTGCTCCACTCCTCGACACCACGTTCGTAGTCGCCCGTTTGAGCCGTAAAGAAGTGCAGCACAACACCTTCGTTGCGTAGACGACCGATGACCTCGGCGTCGAATTCGCCCCACGGTTCGGCCTCCGCAGCACACTTTTGCAGGCGTGCTATCTCACTCTGCAAAGCACCCACAGCCTCCTCGGCTGCCACATAGCGGTCAAAAGCCTCATCTCCGTCGGCATAGGCCACACCACCCGCATAGCGAGCATCGGCAGCCATTGAAGTAAGTTTTGCGATGGCCGCTTTGTAGCGGTCAACGTCCATCATCACACGGCGGTCGTTCTCCGAAGGTTCCCAGCCTGCCGTGGTCACATCCACCAAGCCCAACTCTTGCAAACGTTGGAGGAATTCGTCACGTTTCGAGGTCAGCACCACGAAACTGTATTTATTCATCTTTACAATCATACGTTACTCCTCCTGTTGATGTTTGCTTTTCACGATTTTTTGGGCGCTCTTCGAGAGGTTCTCCTCATCCTCCAAGAAACGCTTAATCTTACGAATTGCGTCTTGGTAGCCGGGGATTTGCACCTTCTCGTAGAGGTTCACTTTCTGCGTGGTCTTTTTGCGGGCCTTGTCGAGCAGTCGCATTTTGAGGTCAAACACCTCGTACTCGACCATTAGGCGCGCCACTCTGCGCAACAACTCCACGCCGTCGGCAGTCCACGCGGGGCTGCTGAACAGGTCGTAGGGTCGATTGGCAAAGACCACCTCTTTCAACACGGGGATGCGCACGCCGGCGATTTTCACAGCCGTCAGTTCGACATCCTCAATGCTCACAAGGTCGGGGTCGAACTCGCCCCACAGTGCAGTCATATAGTCGTATTGCGACTCCACGTCCTGCAACTCGCGGGCGAAGGTTTCGGCCACCTCTTTGGCCTTGGCGACTTCCAATCGCAGGGCGCTCTCCTTACTTTTGATGGTAGGGAGCGCCTTTTCACGAACTTTCAGCTGTTTGCCAAGTTCGCCGAGCGAAGTCTTGTTATATTGAAATTTGATTGCCATAAGCAGTCGTTATGCCACTGTGGGCCAATATTTTTCAACCAATTCTTGTTTGATGGCCACCTCCGATGCGGTGAAGTACTTGGCAAACAGGCTCCAAGCGATGTCCAACATCTGGGTAATCTCGATATTTACGTCGATAGCCAGCAGTTTTTCGGAGTAGTCGTGGGCGAATTTCAGCGTACGCTCGTCATAATCCGAAAGGTCAAAACCATTCTCCAACTTGGTTTTGGCGTTGGCGGCGTCGGCATACAGACGCACACAAGCGTTCATAACCTGCGGGTGGTCCTCACGGGTTTTCTTGCCAATTACCAACTGTTTCAGACGCGACAGGCTTCGGAACGGGTCGATAATAACCTTACCCGTGTCGGAGTCGTTACGCAAGAACAACTGACCCTCGGTGATATAACCGGTGTTGTCAGGCACAGCGTGGGTAATGTCGCCACCCGACAGCGTGGTCACCGCGATGATGGTAATCGAACCACCGTTGGGAAGTTGTACAGCCTTCTCGTAAATCTTTGCCAAGTCCGAGTACAGCGAACCGGGCATCGAGTCCTTCGAGGGGATTTGGACCATACGGTTCGACACAATCGCCAGCGCGTCGGCATACAGCGTCATATCGGTCAGCAGCACCAGCACCTTCTCGCCCTTGTCGGCTGCGAAGTACTCGGCAGCAGTCAGCGCCATATCGGGAATCAGCAGACGCTCCACGGGAGGATTCTCCGTAGTGTTCACAAAACTTACGATACGGTCCAGCGCACCTGCGTTCTCAAACACGCTCTTGAAATACAAGAAGTCGTCGTTGGTCATACCCATACCGCCGAGGATAATCTTGTCGGCTTTTGCACGCAGAGCCACGTTGGCCATCACAGCGTTGTAGGGTTGGTCGGGGTCGGCAAAGAAGGGAATCTTTTGACCCGACACGATGGTATTGTTAAGGTCGATACCTGCGATACCGGTTGCGATAAGTTCCGAAGGTTGGATACGTTTGAAGGGGTTCACAGTGGGGCCGCCAATCACACGAGGCTCACCCTCGGGTTGAGCACCGCCCTCGATAGGCTCGCCGTAGGCGTTGAAGAAGCGGCCTGCCAACTCGTCGCTAACGTTCAATTTGGGCGGCTCGCCGTGGAACACCACCTCCGAGTTGGTTGCGATACCCTCGGTACCTGCAAACACTTGGAGGATTACGTTCTCGCCGTTAATCTTTACCACCTGTGCAAGTTTGCCGCCCACGGTTGCAAGTTCGTCGTTACCTACTCCCGTTGCTTTGAGGCTCACCGTTGCTTTGGTGATGTTGTCGATTTTGGTGTATATTTTTTGAAATGCTTTTGTTGCCATAGGTTTAGTTCTCCTTTACTTTGGTGGACAGATACTCTTTGATTTGCTTTTCGTAGTCGTAGAACTTCTCGCTCTGCCACTCGGTGTAGTTCATCTGGCGGAACAGGTTGATGAGGCCTTTGAAGAAGGTTGCACACTCCTCGAAGTCCGCAAAGTCAAACGACCTGTCGCAAACATCCAACACCATATTATATACATACTTCTGACGCTCCAACGGGCAGTTGGCATCAATATCGTCGAAAGCATCTTGTTGCAGAATCACAAAGTCCAAGAGTTCGCTCTTGTAGTAACGCTCGTGGTACTCAACGGGCACACCATCGTCACCCAGAATGTTGATTTGCTCCGAAGCCTCTTTACCACGTTGCACCAGAGTCTTGCCTTTGTAAACCTTCTCAACCCAGCCTTTCTCGACTTTGCCGTCAAGGTACTCGACAACCTCGGGATACTCCAAGTATTTCGAATACGAGTCGATGGGGTCGATTGCGGGGTAACGCTTACTATCGGCACGGCCTTGCGAAAGTGCATAGAAACAACGTGCAGCCTTTTTGGTCGACTCGGTCACAGGCTCTTTGAGGTTACCACCCGCGGGCGATACAGTACCCAGGAAGGTTACCGAACCGCTCTCGCCATTAGGCAGATATACCAAACCTGCGCGGGCATAGAATCCCGAAATAATTGCCGACAAGTCCATCGGGAACGCATCCTGACCGGGCAACTCCTCCAAACGGTTACTCATCTCACGCAGAGCCTGCGCCCAACGCGAAGTCGAGTCGGCCAGAATCAGTACTTTCAGACCCATTGCACGATAGTACTCGCCGATGGTCATACCGGTATAAACCGAAGCCTCACGAGCCGCAACGGGCATATTCGAGGTGTTGCAGATGATGGTTGTACGCTCCATCAGTTTGTGACCCGTACGGGGGTCGTCCAAGTGGGGGAACTCGGCGAAAATCTCAACCACCTCATTTGCACGCTCACCGCACGCAACCATAATAATCACGTCGGCCTCGGCTTGTTTCGAAATGGCGTGTTGCAGCACGGTCTTACCTGCACCGAACGGGCCGGGGATAAATCCGGTACCACCGTCAGCAATGGGGTTGAACGTGTCGATTGCACGCACACCCGTTTCCATTACACGCGAGGGGCGGGGTTTCGAGGTGTATGCTTTGATGGCTTGTTTAACGGGCCATTTTTGCACCATAGTAATATTGTGGTCGTTACCCTCGGCGTCGGTAACCACGGCCACCGTGTCGGTAACCTTATACTCGCCGGCAGCAGCAACACTCTTAACGGTGTAGGTGTCGGTCATCACAAAGGGGACCATAATTTTGTGGGCAACCCACATCTCTTGCACCTGGCCGAGCCACGAGCCTGCGCTCACTTTATCGCCCGCTTTTGCCAGGGGTTTGAACTCCCACAACTTGTCGTAGTCGATGGGGTCAGTAGTGGTTCCGCGCTCGATGAACAGACCGCTCATCTTTTCGAGGTCGTTTTGCAGACCGTCGTAACTGCGCGAGAGGATACCGGGGGCAAGTGTTGCCCCCAACATATGGCCCTCGAACTCCACGGGGTCGCCAATTTTCAGACCGCGTGTAGAGTCGAACACCTGAACATAGGCCGCATCGCCAATAACTTTAATGACCTCGGCCATCAATTTAACATCGCCCAAATCAACGTGGCAGATTTCGTTTTGCGAAACGGGGCCGTCGGCCTTCACCACCACAAGGTTCGAGACGATACCTGATACTCGTCCTGTTGTCTTCATTTTATATATTTTTGTTATTTATTTTCGTTGCTTTTACTCCGCTTTGGCAGTGTTTTCGATTTTGTCACGTGCGCTCAGGCCTGCCACCAGACGGCGATACATCTCCTTGCCGCGAGCCTCATCCAGACGGCTCCAACGGTCCACCAGATTGATGCGAACCAAGAACGCCATAACCGCGTCGATATTGAAGTAGTCGAACGCGGTCAGTTCCTCACTCATCTCCCAGCGAATAACGTCGATACGGTGCTCCTTGTCGAGCATATTGACATCCTCGCCGAGTGCGGTCAGCAGGCTGTCAATCCACGGAAGTTCGCCTCTTAGTCCGAAGTCGGCTGCCGAACTCTTGGCGAGTCCTTGGGCAATCTCGTCGTCACCTACAACGACCTCGGCTACGGGCACGTCCAAACGGCGGGCAGTAACTGCGGCACTTACATTACGGAGTGCTTTATCAAAGGCCGCCCACTCGCGCAAAAACTCGCTCGACGAGCGTGCGCACTCCTCGTAGTAACCCTCCATCATCGCCTTTTCGAAAGGTACACTGCGGTCCACATCATCCCACTCCACATCGTCGGGGCGGGCGTAGGCCATAATCAACCTTTGGGCAAATTTGGGCAATTTCTCGGGGCGCTCCAACTCCTCGGCAATCTCCTCGGCGCTCAGGTTTCCGAGCGACACGATGCGGCTTCCGCCACGGCGCAGAGTCAGCAGATTCTCAATATCGTAGTAGGTATAAAGCAGTCGTGCCACGCGTGCATCGCCCGCCGAGAGTTCCTCCATCACCGAGTCCACAATGGCTCGTGCGTCAAAACCCTTGGTGTCGGCATCAAGCGCCCACTCCTTCAAACCCGCTACGAGAGTATAATACTGATTGGAGAACATCACGTTTAGGCTTTATAAAGAAGGTTCGAAACTTTGTCGCGGAGGTACTCGCCCAGCAGTGCGTCGAAATCCTCGTCGGCAAAACTGATGTAGTAGCCACCATCTTTGGGACCGATTTTGAAACCGCTCTTTACACCCTTACCGAACGACACCTCGACACCTGCGGCCAACAACTCTTTGGCAGCACCTGCGAAGGCTTTATCCAGAGTGGCTTTTTTGTCCTCGGGCAACAGAGCCACAAGGCTCACAGCCTCCGACGACGAGCCATTCCAATTTTTAGCCACAGTCAGCAACATATCTTTCACGAATGTAGCATCCAGAGTAGCCTCGGCCACCGCTTTCGATGCGGTTTGGGCCACTACCATATTGTTAATTTCGGTTTTGAGAGCAGCCACAGCCTGACGGCCTGCCAGCGAAATCTCGGTCATTGTGTTTTGAGTCAACTCTGCGGCTTGTTTTTGAGCAGCCTCAACGATGGCTTTAGCCTCGGCCTGTGCCTCTGCTACGATGGCTTTGGCTTTGGCTTGTGCATCTGCAACGAGTTTATCGGCATCGTTGCGACCTTTCGAGAGACCCTCCTGATAGAGTTGCTCGGTAAGTTTTTGAAGTTTGTTTTCCATTGTTTTGTATAGTTATATTTTATTGTTTTTGCTCTTATGCTCTAACGTGTGCAGGATTAGTTTTGGTGCTCGTCGCGCAGCAAATCCACCACCGTTTTGACGGGGGTAAACGTAGCCGAGGGAACCTCCACAAACAGGGTATTCCAACGAGCCATAGCGCCATTCCACAGACCGGGCAACTCCAAAGCCTTCAACTCACGGCCGTCTTTGCTCTTGCTCGAAATGAAACCTGTGGTGACATCCACATAATCTTTGAGAATGAAGTTCACGCCGTTGTGGTCTTGCACACCGCACACCAAATCCACGGGATTGAAGTGGGTAGCCTCGCTCATCAGGTGTTTGTCCTCGGGAGCGATTTGCGACGACTCGGCAATCTGCAACGACACACTGCCGTCAGCAGCCTTAACCCAGAACGGACCGCCACCGGGTTCACCCTCGTTGCGCACCATACCACACACACGAATGGGACGATTCAGGATATTGCGAAGTTGTGCCAAGTTGCACTCCTCGGGCAGTTCGACACTCAGTTCGCGCTCCACAAAGGCTTTGATTTCGGCCTCATTGGCACGTCCGCGGTCGATTTGCTCGATATATTTGAACGCCTTGCTCTGAACATCAATCAAAAGGCCTGCCAGCACTTGTTTGTACTCCACGGTAATAGGTTTACGCGAGTCGGTAGTTACATTGTCGATATTCTTGACAAATACGATGTCAGCATCAATAGCCGCAAGGTTTTCAATCAGTGCGCCGTGACCTGCGGGACGGAACAGCAGCGAGCCGTCGGCATTACGGAACGGGGTATTGTCGGGATTAACCGCGATGGTGTCGGTGCTCTGTTTTTGAACCGAGAAGTCGATACGATACTTCACACCATAGCGTTTTTCGTATTTTGCCACCACATCATCCAGCAGGTGTTTGAATCCTGCAATGTGTTCGGGCGATACCGTAAAGTGGATATTCACCACGCCCTTCGATGCACCATACATAGCGCCCTCAACCAGGTGCTCCTCCAATGCTGTGCGCACCTCGTCGGCGTAGCGGTGGAACTTAACCATACCTTTGGGTTTGACACCATATTCAAGACCTTTGCCGATAATGGCACCTACAATGGCTTTGTCGTCGGCCGATTTATCGACATACTTCCACAACTCGGGAGCGAATGCAAAGTCGTCGATACGGGCCAACAGGGTATTGACACACTCCGAATCCTTGCCCTCGCCCACAAAGGCAAACAACTCCTTGAACATACGGGTTGCAGCGCCCGAAGCGGGAACGAATTTCACAACCTTGCGGTCGGCCAATCCTTTACGATACACCTCGGCGTAGTGTGCATTTTGTTCGGGAGTCATAGCAATGATACCGTGACCCACAGTAGCAGCAGCCACCACCGGCAGGAAATCGAATCCGTCAACAAAACATTTGAGTTGTTTTTCGACCTCGGCGAGAGTCATATCTCTCTCTTGAATTTGTGCCAAATCTTGGTTAGTCCACGACATAATCTTTACGGTTTTAGGTTTAAAAGGCTTTTATTCGGACAAAGATAACAAAATTCCGCTAAACAAGCCACTTAAAGCCTCATTTTGTCATCATTTGAACACAAAAATTCCCGCAGGAGAGCAATACTCCTGCGGGAATCATTCAAAAGAGCGTCACAAACGGCTCTTATTTGGCTTTGGCACCCGATTTTTTCTTCGAGCGATCGTACATAAATCGTTTGATTTTCATCGAGGGAGTTTTCTCGAAATCCTCGCCTTGCTCCTCGACTTTGGCGATACGCGAGAAACTTGCCACGCGCTCGTTCACAAACTTACGCAACTCGTCGGCAGCCTCCTCAAACTCTTTGGAAGCCAACTCGGCTTTATCCTTGATGTACTCTTTGAGTTCGCTGAACTTGGCTTGCAATTCGTCGTAGTCAAAGCGCACCAACGCAATCAGTTTACCATCCTCCTCGGTAACAATCGACTCGCTAACATAGGGGTGGCTGTTGAGCACGCTCTCAATATCCTCGGGGTAGATATTCTCGCCACTCGGACCGATAAGCATACTGTTCATACGGCCTTTAATAAACACGACTCCGTTCTCGTCCATAACAGCCGAGTCATTGGTACGGAACCAGCCATCCTCGGTGAATGCCGCAGCGGTAGCCTCGGGATTTTTGTAGTATCCTTGCAGTGCCGACGGAGTTTTGGCTTGCAACTCGCCCTCGCCATTCTCGTTGGGGTCGGCGATACGCAGTTCAACGCCATCCATTTTGGGGCCTGTCGAGCCTACGGGGTGTTTGAAAGGAACTTTACCGGCCAACAGGGGTGCGGTCTCGGTCAGACCATAGCCGATGGCATAGGGGAAGTTGGCCTCAAAGAGGAATTGCTCGGTTTGGGCATCGAGTTTGGCACCTCCGATACCGAAGAAGCGCAACTCACCACCAAACACCTTCATAAGTTTCTTACCGGCAATGCGGTGCAGTGCTTTACGCACCCAACCGATACCATACAGCCAACGCATAACCGCGCCTTTGGTAAATTTGGCCAGCACCTGGCTGCGATAAATCTTGTCGATTACCAGTGGCACGCTCAGCATAATGGTCGGTTTGACATCGCGCATCACGGGCAGCAGAGCCGCAGCCGTGGGCGGACGGTCCATATAGGTCACCGATGCGCCATAGGCAAAGGGATAGAGCATACCCACCGAGCCTTCGTAGACGTGCGACATAGGCAGAATCGACAGGAAACGGTCACCCGAATTGATGGGGAACAACGAGTACGCACCCTCGACTTGGAATGCCAGCGCACGGTGGCTCAGCATCACACCTTTGGGTTTCGAAGTTGTACCCGAAGTGTAGATGATAGCCGCGGTATCCTGGGGTCCGGGGACTGCGGGGGTACCGGGAGCAAAGTCGCCGCCACGATAAATCACGCCAAGGTTTTTGGTACGCACCACAACATTGAGCGAATTGACCACCTCTTTGGGGACTTTGGAATAGAGTCGGTCGCTGACCAGCAGCGCTTTGGACTCGCTGTGAGTAATAATCATACCGAACTCCTCGCCCGAGAAACCGGGCAGGATGGGCACCACAATCATACCCATTGTGGTTACTGCGAAGTAGCATACCGTCCAGTTGGGCATACTGCTACTGAGCAGGGCTACTTTGTCGCCTGCGCTAAGGCCGGCTTCGAGCAGCGTTTTTTGGAGCGCCTCCACCCTTTCGGCAAACATTGCGTAGGTCAGGGTTTCTCGCTCGTGCATCGAACTTACGACATTGTCGGCATAGGCTGCCACACTATGGTCGTAAACCTCTTTAAGTGTGTTAAAAGTCATAATCAGGCTGGTTAAATCTTACACCTCATCAATCGCTTGTTGGTCTGTTGTTTGCGGCCAATTCAGCCACTCAGCCACACCTTCAAAACGATTTTCCACCACTATTGGCTACGCAAATTTACTATTATTTATCTTTTTTACGCTATTTTTGTCACAAAATTATCAAATGATATGCCGAAAAGACATACTCGATGCCGCCACTGCCGTAGGGTTTAATCTCTGTGGCACAACGCATTGCGGGCCTATGAGAGAGATTTCGTTTTTTTTCGAAAAATGGCTCTCCGAAGGCTACGGCGACACTCTCGGCTATCTGCATCGCTACACCGACCGCCGTGCCGACCCCCGTTTATTGATGGAGGGAGCACAAACGGTTGTAGTATGTGCGGTCAATTATCGCAACCCTCTGTCGGGAGGTTATCCCGACGGTTTCGAGGGCGCAAAGGTGGCTTCTTACGCCCTGAACACCGACTACCACGTCACAATCAAGGATATGTTGCGCCGTATGCTCGCAATGTTGCAGACCACCTACCCCACCCTCGAAGGACGAATGTTTACCGACACTGCGCCACTATTCGAGAAGGCGCACGCCGAACGTGCAGGCTTGGGTCGCATAGGTCGTAACTCGCTGCTTATCACGCCCGAATACGGCTCGTTTGTATTGTTGGGCGAGTTGCTGCTGAACCTTCGTTGCGACGAATATGACACCCCTCTCGAATGGCAACCCTGTAAGGGGTGCGAGCGTTGCATCAAGCAGTGTCCCGTAGGAGCAATCAACCCCAATCGCACCATCGACCCGCGACGTTGCATCTCGGCTCGCACGCTCGAAACCAACCCCGGCGAACTATCACTTCACGGCTGGGTATGCGGCTGCGACGAGTGTCAGAGCATCTGCCCGCACAACCACCGCAAGCCATTGGCCAACAATCCGTTATTCACACCCCGATTCGACCCTCTCTCAGCCGAGATTCAAGCACAACTCAGCAGTCGCACACTCGACGACACGCTCCATTCCACTCCGCTTGCCCGAGCATTCCGCACCAAAAAACAATAAAGCCCGTCCGACCTCGGGTCCGACAGGCTTTTCTTTATACCTTTTATATAATAGGCCGAAAGTCCCTATACTCGATTAAAATTATCGGCCAGCGCATCAATCATCTGGTCGAGGGCAGGTTGAATCTTCTTGCCAACCATCATCTTGATAGCGAAATTCATATCGGCGTGCAACACCAGACGCATACGGGTGTCGTAGGGAGCCACCTCTTTCATCTGAATCCAGAACGTAAAATCCATCGGTACGCCACCGCCGCCTGTGATTTTGACACATTTCTCGGGGTCGCGGTCGATGATTCGCAAGCCCACCGCAAAGCCCTTAACTTTGAACGAGCACTCGTCGGCTGTGGCCGTCCACTCCTCAACCTTATCCTGCACAGCAGGAGTCAGCACCGTGAAATCCGACACCAGCGCATAAATCATCGAGGCGGGTTTCAACACTTGTCGTTGTTTGCTTTCGTATTTTTCGAGTCCCATAGTATTTCTCTCTTATGTGTGGTTGATTACTCCTTGGCAGCACGCTTGCGGTCGATGTCGCTCAGCAGGATTTTGCGCAGACGCATACTCTTGGGGGTAACCTCAACGTACTCATCCTCTTTGATATACTCCAACGCCTCCTCCAACGAGAACAGCACGGGAGGTGCAATGCTCACCTTCTCGTCCGAGCCGCTGGCACGCATATTGGTCAGTTTCTTGCTCTTGCAGAGGTTCAGACAGATGTCGTTGTCGCGGGTATTCTCGCCAATCACCTGGCCGCAATAGACCTCGTCACCGGGAGTAACAAAGAATTTTCCGCGGTCTTGCACCTTGTTGAGCGCGTAGGCATACACAGGGCCGGTCTCCATAGCGATGAGCGAGCCTGCGGTACGCATCTCGATTTCGCCCTTGTAAGGCTCGAAACCTTTAAGACGGTGAGTAACAACGGCCTCACCCGCGGTAGCGGTAAGCAGGTTGCTACGCAGACCTATCAGACCACGCGAAGGGATTTCGAACTCCAAGCGGGTGCGGTCGCCCGCAATACTCTCCATATTGAGCAGCGAGCCCTTGCGCTTGGTTGCCATCTCAATGGCCGTTCCCGAGCACTCCTCGGGCAGGTCGATAGTCAGTATCTCGATAGGCTCGCACTTGCGGCCGTCAATCTCTTTGATGATAACTTTGGGTTGGCCCACCTGCAACTCGTAACCCTCGCGGCGCATAGTTTCGATAAGCACCGACAGGTGCAGCACGCCACGGCCGAACACATTGAACTTGTCGGCACCCTCGCCCTGCTCGACACGCAGTGCAAGGTTTTTCTCCAACTCCTTATCCAGACGCTCCTTGATGTGGCGCGAAGTGACATACTTACCCTCCTTGCCGAAGAAAGGTGAGTTGTTGATAGTGAACAACATACTCATCGTAGGCTCATCAATGGCAATCGGGGGCAGCGGCTCGGGATTCTCGAAGTCGCAAATGGTGTCGCCGATTTCGAAACCGTCAATTCCCGTGATGGCGCAAATTTCGCCACACTCCACTCTGTCTACTTTGGTTTTGCCCAAGCCGTCGAACACCATCAGGTCGCGGATTTTGGTCTTAACCATAGTTTTGCCGTCGCGTTTGGCCAGCGTAACGTTCATACCTGCGGTCAGTGCGCCACGGGTAACCTTACCCACAGCGATATGACCCACATACGACGAGTATTCGAGCGAAGTAACCAGCATTTGGGGTGTACCCTCCGACACTACGGGGGCAGGTATATCGTCAAGAATCACATCCAACAGAGGAACGATGCTGTCGGTAGGCTCTTTCCAGCGGTGGCTCATCCAGCCCTGCTTAGCGCTACCATACATTGTGCGGAAGTCCAATTGCTCCTCGCTTGCACCCAGCGTGTACATCAAATCGAACACTTGTTCATTAACGTAGTCGGGACGGCAGTTGGGTTTGTCCACCTTGTTGATGACCACCACAGCCTTTTTGCCCAGCGACAACGCCTTCTGCAACACAAAGCGGGTTTGGGGCATAGTACCCTCAAACGCATCGACCAACAGCAACACGCCGTCGCACATACCCAACACACGTTCAACCTCGCCACCAAAGTCGCTGTGGCCCGGGGTGTCAATGATGTTGATTTTGTAGCCGTTGTAGTTCACCGCCACGTTTTTCGACACGATGGTGATACCGCGTTCACGTTCCAGGTCGTTGTTATCCAGCACCAGGTCGCCACCACTTGCAGCGCCCTCGCGCACCACCTGTCCGGTCATAATCATTCGGTCCACCAGCGTTGTTTTACCGTGGTCGACGTGGGCAATGATGGCAATGTTACGAATTTTCTGTTGTTCCATATCTCTTGTTTGCGTTTTCTGAGTAATGTGTTCGGGTTATTGATTGGTTCGAACGATTAGCGACGGCGGCGAGGCATATTGTGCATCATCTGCTTCATACCGCCTCCGGCAACCATCTTCATCATCTTGCGGCTCTCCTCAAACTGTTTCATCAGTCGATTGACCTCGCCAAGCGAAGTTCCGCTACCACGAGCGATACGTTCACGGCGCGAAGCGTTGATGATTGAGGGTTTGGCCCTCTCCTCGGGGGTCATCGAGCCAATGATAGCCTCGGTTTGTTTGAAAATATCGTCCGAGATTTCGACATCTTTGAGCGCACGTCCCACGCCCGGAATCATCGACATCAGGTCTTTCATACCACCCATCTTTTTGATTTGGGAGATTTGGTCGATAAAGTCGTTGAAATCGAACTCGTCTTTGTAGATTTTCTTTTTGAGTCGTCGTGCTGCCTGCTCGTCATACTGCTCTTGGGCGCGCTCTACCAGCGATACCACGTCGCCCATACCCAGGATACGGTCGGCCATACGTTCGGGGTGGAACACCTGCAAAGCGTCCATCTTCTCGCCCAGTGACATAAACTTAATAGGTTTATCCACCACTCGGCGAATCGAAATTGCAGCACCACCACGAGTATCACCGTCCAACTTGGTGAGCACCACGCCGTCGAAATCCAAACGATCGTTGAACTCCTTGGCGGTATTCACAGCGTCCTGACCGGTCATCGAGTCCACAACAAACAGCGTCTCGCACGGATTGACAGCGGCTTTGATAGCGGTAATCTCCTGCATCATAGCCTCGTCCACAGCCAGACGGCCAGCGGTATCGACAATCACCGTGTTGATACTCTTGCTGCGAGCATACTTAATAGCATTCTCGGCAATCTCCACGGGGTTGTTGTTACCCTCCTCGGTGTAGACCTCAACGCCCACCTGCTCGCCCAGGATTTTGAGTTGGTCGATAGCGGCTGGACGATACACGTCGCCTGCCACGAGCAACACGCTACGGTGGCGTTTCTCGCGCAGTTGCAGAGCGAGTTTTCCCGAGAATGTGGTTTTACCCGAACCTTGCAGACCTGCGATAAGGATTACGGCGGGAGTGCCCTCCAACTTGATGTCGGTCGAGGTACCACCCATAAGTTCGGCCAACTCGTCGCGCACGATTTTGGTCAGCATCTGTCCGGGTTTTACGGCGGTCAGCACGTTTGCACCCAGAGCCTTTTGTTTGACCTCGTCGGTAAACGTTTTGGCAACTTTATAATTGACGTCGGCGTCGATAAGTGCTCGGCGAATCTCTTTGAGCGTTTCGGCGACGTTGATTTCGGTAATTTTGCCCTCACCTTTGAGGACCTTGAATGAACGTTCGAGTTTGTCAGTCAGATTTTCAAACATACCCTATATTTTAAATTTGCGCCAAAGATACGAATTTTAGAATAAATATCGCGCAAAAAGTCCCAACATTTCTCAACTCACCACCACACAACACAAAAGAGGCCGCCCAATACTTTGTATTGAGCGACCCCATTTTGAGAGTGTGAGAGTTATCGCAAGACTACAATACGCCCTGCTCGACCATACTCTTGGCAACCTTCATAAAGCCTGCAATATTGGCGCCTTTCATATAGTTGATATAGCCGTCGGGCTCGGTACCGTACTCGATGCACGCGCGGTGAATGGAGTTCATAATGCCGTGAAGTTTCTGATCAACCTCCTCGGCACTCCAACTGAGTTTCATCGAGTTTTGCGACATCTCCAATCCCGAAGTTGCCACACCGCCTGCGTTCACAGCCTTGCCCGGGCCATAGGGGATACGCGCTGCGATAAAGGTCTCGATAGCCTCGGGAGTACAACCCATATTCGACACCTCGGCAACAACTTGCACCTTGTTGGCAACCAACGCCTTGGCATCATCACCATTTAGTTCGTTCTGAGTTGCGCACGGCATTGCGATATCGACCTTAACCTCCCAGGGTTTGCGACCTGCCACAAACACCGAGCCGGGGAACTTCTCGGCATAAGGTGCAACCACATCGTTGCACGATGCGCGAAGGTCAAGCATATAGGCAATCTTCTCGTCGTTCAAACCTGCCTCGTCATAGATGTATCCGTCGGGACCCGAGATAGTCACTACTTTGGCGCCCAACTCGGTAGCCTTCTTGGCCGCACCCCAAGCCACATTGCCGAAGCCCGAGATTGCAACCGTCTTGCCCTTGATGTCGTCGCCCATCTCCGAGAGCATACGACACAAGAAGTAAACCGCGCCAAAGCCCGTAGCCTCGGGACGAATCAGCGAGCCACCGAAGGTCATACCCTTACCGGTCAGCACACCTGTATTTTCGAGCGCCAATTTGCGATACATTCCATAGAGGTAACCCACCTCGCGGGCACCCACACCGATATCACCCGCAGGCACGTCGGTTTCGGGGCCAATATGACGCCACAGTTCGGTCATAAATGCTTGGCAGAAACGCATAATCTCGCGGTCGGATTTACCTTTGGGATTGAAGTCCGAGCCACCCTTCGCGCCGCCCATAGGCAGAGTTTTAAGGGCATTTTTAAAGATTTGCTCGAACCCCAGGAACTTCAGAATCGAAGGATTGACGCTGGGGTGGAAACGCAAGCCACCTTTGTAGGGGCCGATAGCGTTGTTGAATTGGATACGATAGCCGGTATTAACCTGCACCTCGCCACGGTCGTCGGTCCACACCACCTTGAAGGTAAAGATGCGGTCGGGTTCAACGATACGCTCGGCGATTTTGTTGGCCTCAAATTCGGGGTGTTGGTTGTAGACCTCCTCGACGGTTGTGAGGACTTCACGCACGGCTTGCAAATACTCCTTCTCGGTAGGATACTTGTTTTGGAGTGTTGCAATAAGATTATTGACGTTCATAAACGTTATGTATTAGGTTAAAGATTTTAGTTGTTTCGGTACTCAAAGGTAATAATTTTTTCACAGATTATACTGTTTTTTGAAATTTTTTTGGTCAAAAAGCCCACCAAACACCCCACAACAACCACCCCGCAACCTGTCAAAATCCCCTCCACAACAAAAAGCCGACCCAAAAAGGTTTTTTTTCGAGAAAAATATGTACCTTTGGGAGATTATTAACGAATACCACAAGCGATGAAATACACATTGGAAGAGGTGCTCGATGCCCAACAAAAACGCGAATTTCTGGACCTTTCCAAAAGGCTCTATCTAAACAATCGCAACTGGGTATGCCCGCTTGACGGTGACATCGAGAAGGTTTTTGACCCCGCCCGTAACGAGAAATTTCAGAACGGCGAGGCCATACGTTGGATTGCACGCAACAACGACGGTGAGGTTGTAGGACGTATCGCAGCATTTTATAACCGCGCTCAGGCCGCCATCGAGGAGCAACCCACGGGAGGTTGCGGATTCTTTGAGGCCATCAACGACCAAGACCTTGCCAACACCCTGTTTGATGCAGCACGCGACTGGCTGGCATCCAAGGGTATGGAGGCTATGGACGGCCCAATCAACTTTGGCGACCGCGACAGTTGGTGGGGACTGTTGGTGAACGGCTTTGAGTTCCAACCGCTCTATTGCAACCCCTACAATCCGCCCTACTACCAAGACCTGTTTGAGAACTACGGTTGGCAGAACTATTTTAATCAGCACACCTATTCGCGCAAAATCAAAGCCGGACAACTCAGCGACGCTCTATACGAGAAGGTACGTCGTTTGGAGGAGAGCCAAAACTACGTTTTCCGCCACGTTCGCAAGTCCGAGTTGCCGCAGGCTGCCGAGGATTTTCGCAGCATCTACAACCGCGCGTGGGCCCGTTTCTCGGGTGTCAAACCTATGGACGCCGAGCACGCCCGCAAGTTGTTCAAAACGTTGGCTCCCATTGTGGACGAACACCTTATCTATTTCGCCTACTTCAACGACGAGCCTATCGGATTCTTCATCAACATTCCCGACCTCAACCGCGTAATCTGCAAGTACAACGGCAAGTTCGGTATAATCAACCAACTGCGAATGTTGTGGGATATCCGTCACCACAAGGCCGACCGCATTTTCGGTCTGATTTTCGGCGTGTTGCCCGAGTACCAGGGCAAGGGTATCGAGAGCGGCCTTATCCGCTGTATGGAGAAGGAGGTCGAGAAGGGCAATATGCGCCACTATCGCTCGTTGGAGTTGGCTTGGATTGGCGATTTCAACCCCGTAATGATGCGTATGGTCGAGAGTTATGTGTGCGCCAAACGTCACAAGATGCACACCACCTATCGCTACCTGTTTGACCGCACACGCGAGTTCCACCGCTGCCCGAGATTGGGTATGAAAAAGGATTAATCAACAAACATTTAAAATAAACAACAAACAATGAAAACTACTCCGTTTACCAAGTATCACATCGAGGCGGGTGCCAAGATGGCCGAGTTCGCAGGCTACAATATGCCTATCGAATTCAGCGGTATCAATGACGAACATATGACCGTGCGCAATGGCGTGGGCGTGTTCGACGTAAGCCATATGGGCGAAATCTGGGTTAAAGGCCCCAAAGCACTCGACTTCCTGCAAACAATCACCACCAACAACGTGGCAACCCTGTTCGATGGCAAAGCACAATACTCGTGTATGCCCAACGGCCAAGGCGGTATCGTGGACGACATCCTGATTTACAAGATTGACGACGTGACCTACCTGCTGGTTGTGAACGCCGCCAACATCGACAAGGATTGGGCTCACATCTGCAAACACGGCGAGGCTTTTGGTCTGACCCCCGGCAAAGAACTCTACAACGCTTCGGACGAAATCTGCCAATTGGCAATCCAAGGCCCTCTGGCTATGAAACTCGTTCAAAAAATGTGTGACGAGCCCGTTGAGGATATGGCCTACTACACCTTCCGCAAAATGAAGGTTGCAGGTCTGGATGTTATTCTGTCGGCTACCGGCTACACCGGCTCGGGTGGTTGCGAGATTTATGCCGCCAACGAGGATGCCGACGCTCTGTGGGCTGCAATGTGGGCCGCAGGCGAGGAGTTCGGACTCAAAAACATCGGTCTGGGCGCACGCGACACCTTGCGTTTGGAGAAGGGTTTCTGCTTGTATGGCAACGACATTGACGACACCACCTCGCCTATGGAGGCAGGTTTGGGTTGGATTACCAAGTTCATCGACGGCAAAAACTTCATTGACCGCGCTACCTTCGAGGCTCAAAAAGCCAATGGTGTTGAGCGCAAGTTGGTAGGTTTTAAACTCATTGATCGTGGTGTGCCCCGTCACGAATACGAATTGGCTTCGCCCGAGGGTGAGGTTATCGGCCACGTTACTTCGGGCACTATGTCGCCCTGCTTAAAGGTCGGTATCGGTCTGGGTTATGTCAAGAGCGAGTACGCCAAAGTGGGCACCGAGATTGCAGTTGTCGTTCGCGGCCGTCTGCTCAAAGCCGAGGTGGTTAAATATCCCTTCGTATAGGACACACCTCTCACACAAAAAGGACGCCTCCCCGACGGGAAGCGTCCTTTTTTGTGTCTGAACTCAGCCGGTCTTAGTCGCCAATTGAGATTGAGGGGTTGTACATCATCTCTGCACGAATACCTCGTCGGCTTTCGAGCGAGCGCATCTGCATCCACGGCTCATAGAGCACACCGAGTTGGTCGCGCATAACACGTTCACGCACACTCGCCGAGGCATTGTTGAAGAGTTGCATCAGGCCGGTCAGTTCGTCGGTAATCTCGACGATACGGAAATCATCGGCCACACCTGCGCGGTCGGCAGCAATATTGATAGCCGCAGCCAAACCTCCGAACTCATCCACAAGGCCGATATTGCGGGCATCCACACCGCTCCAAACACGGCCCTCGCCCACAGCATCAACACTCTGGAAACTCATATTTCGGCCCGCAGCCACACGATTCACAAAGGTTACATAGACATCCTCGACACTCTTTTGGAAGTAGGCTCTCTCGGCAGCATCCATCGAGTGGTAGGGCGAGCCTATGTCGGCGTGCGACGAGGTTTTGACACCATCGACCGTAACGCCCAACTTGTTGCGCAGCGCATCACCCATATTAAAGAACAGACCGAACACACCAATCGAACCTGTCACGGTCACTCGGTCGGCAAAAATCACATCGGCAGGAGCGGCAATATAGTAACCTCCCGATGCGGCCACACCACCCATCGACACGATAAGCGGCTTTTTGGCACGCAGTTGTTCCAATTCATACCACATCTGTTCGGCGGCAAGTGCGCTACCTCCCGGCGAGTTAATACGCAACACCACCGCTTTGACAGCCTTATCTTCGCGAGCCTTACGCACAAGTTTGATGAACGCCTTGTCGCACACATCCTGTGCCGCACTACCCGACAGAATATCACCCTCGGCATATATCACGGCAATCTTGTTGCGCGATATATGTTTGGCAGTCACGGGTTTGAGTGTGCAGTAGTCAGCAAACGAGATTATTTGCACCTCGGTCGGTTTTTGAACCTTTGCCACTTCGGTTGTGTCGGCTTTGACCTCGGTCAGCGCAACCTCCACGCTCTCGCCGTCGGCTGTCGGAACGGTTATCTCAACCTCTTGGTCGGGGGTAATTTCGGCAGTCTGTTTGGGGGCAAGGATTTCGGGATTTTCGATGATTTGCGCCATCTGCTCCATCACCTGCGGCTCATACATCAGACCATCCACAAGTCCGTATTCGAGTGCCGCTTGGGGGCTGTCGATAGTGAGTCGGTCGGCCAGCAGTTGAAGGTAGTGGGGAGTCAGTCCGCGACTCTCGGCAACGTCGGCCACCAGCACCTCCCAAATTGAGTTTACAAGTGTTTGGTTTTGTGTGCGATTGGCCTCACTCATTCGGTCGGTCATAAAGGGCTCGACCGCCGCTTTGAAAGTTCCGTGGCGCACAATTTGGGGTTTGACATCGAGTTTGTCGAGCAGCCCTTTGTAGAACATCACATTGGAGGCCATACCTGTCCAGGTCACACCGCCCACGGGATTGACATACACACGGTCGGCAACCGTCGCCAACCAATAACCCACTTGCGAATAGACCTCCTCGTAGGCCACAATCCATTTGCCCGAAGCCTTGAATTCGGCCAGCGCACCGCGAATCTCCTCACACGCCGCACCCGACACCGAGGTGAACTCACCCAAGCGCAGGTAGATACCCTCGATGTTGGAATCCACAGCCGCCGTGCTCAAAGTTTCAAGCACTTGCAGAGTTGATTGTGCAGGGATAATCTCCAAAGTATTGGGGTCAAGTTGGCTCCACGGCGAGGCGACGGGTTTGTCACTCACACGCCCCAGGTCGAGTTGCAACACCGACTTCGGAAGGACCTGTGTAGCGGTGGTCGAAGTCATCATCACCGACATCCCGCCGATAATCATCACCAGCAATATCCACATCACCATACTGCTTGCCACAACTGCGAGCAAACAGGCAAAAAACGTTTTCCAGAATTTCATATTTTCCACTTGTTTAGGTTGTGCAAATATACAAAAAGATTGAGAAATTGTACAAAAAAGAGTCGCTGCACACAGTTGCAATATTTTGCAAAAACAGGGCAAAATGGTTGATTTTTATATATTTATTTGTATATTTGCGGGCATTTTTGCGCGAGATGCAGGCGTGAGCCTATCATCAGAGTGCGAAAATCAACTGAAAATCAATTTATTAACTTAACGAGCGATTGTATCGCAAACTTTTTTCCGCAATGGAGAACAAAAACATTCAAGTTTCCAACGAGAACTTCGATTGGAATGCATTTGAGAACGAGCTGGGTCTGTACGACCAAAGCAAAGAGGCCATCACCGCTAAATACGACGAGTCGTTGTCGAACGTACTCCCCGGTGAGGTTGTTGAGGGTACTGTAACCGGCATCACCAAACGCGAAGTTGTCGTTAACATCGGCTACAAGAGCGAGGGTATCATCCCCGTGACCGAGTTCCGCTACAACCCCGAACTCGCAATTGGCGAGAAAGTAGAGGTGTATGTTGAGAGCGCCGAGGACAAAAAAGGCCAACTCGCCCTGTCGCACAAAAAAGCACGTCAGCTCAAAAGCTGGGATTTGGTTAACAAGGCTATGGACGAGGACCAAATCATCAAGGGTTACATCAAATGCCGCACCAAAGGCGGTATGATTGTCGATGTATTCGGTATCGAGGCTTTCTTGCCCGGTTCGCAAATCGACGTGAAACCCATCCGCGACTACGATATCTACGTAGACAAAACTATGGAGTTCAAAGTTGTTAAAATCAACCAAGAGTTCCGCAACGTTGTTGTATCGCACAAAGCCCTCATCGAGGCTGAGTTGGAGCAACAAAAGAAAGAGATTATGTCGAAACTCGAGAAAGGTCAAATCCTCGAAGGTACCGTTAAGAACATCACTCCCTACGGTGTATTCGTTGACCTGGGCGGCGTAGACGGTCTGATCCACATCACCGACCTGAGCTGGGGCCGCGTAACTCACCCCGAGGAGATCGTAACTCTGGACGCCAAAATCAACGTTGTTATCCTTGACTTCGACGACGCTAAAAAACGCATCGCTCTGGGTCTGAAACAACTCACCGCTCACCCCTGGGACGCTCTGAGCAAAGACCTCAAAGTGGGCGACAAAGTTAAAGGTAAAGTAGTGGTTATGGCCGACTACGGTGCATTCGTTGAGGTTGCTCCCGGTGTTGAGGGTCTTATCCACGTTTCGGAGATGAGCTGGAGCCAACACCTCCGCTCGGCACAAGACTTTATGAAAGTTGGTGACGAGATCGAGGCCGTTATCCTGACCATCGACTACGACGAGCGTCGTATGAGCCTGGGTACCAAACAACTCACTACCGACCCCTGGGAGAACATCGAGGCTAAATACCCCGTAGGCAGCAAACACAGCGCCAACGTTCGCAACTTCACCAACTTCGGTGTATTCGTTGAGATCGAGGAGGGTATCGACGGCCTGATCCACATCTCGGACCTGAGCTGGACCAAGAAAGTTAAACACCCCTCGGAGTTCACCCAAATCGGTACTTCGATTGAGGTTGTAGTTCTCGAAATCGACAAAGAGAACCGCCGTCTGAGCCTGGGCCACAAACAACTCGAAGAGAACCCCTGGGATGGTTTCGAGGCTGAGTTCGCTGTTGATTCGATCCACGAGGGTACCATCGCCGAGGTTACCGAGAAAGGCGCAGTTGTAGTTCTGGGTGAGAACATCGAGGGCTTCGCTCCTGCCAAACAACTCGTAAAAGAGGACGGTACCACCGCCAAAGCAGGTGAGAAACTCCAATTTAAAGTTACCGAGTTCTCGAAAACTACCAAACGCATCTCGCTGTCGCACACCCGCATCTTCGAGGAGGCTAAACGCGCCGAGGAGAAAGCCGAGCGTGCCGAGAAAGCAGCTGCTGCTAACGAGGCTCAAAACGCCGTTAAGAAAATTAACGCTCAAATCGAGAAAACCACTCTCGGTGACATCACCGGTCTGGCTGAGTTGAAAGCCAAACTCGAAGCCGAGGAGTAATCTCTGACGCATATTGGGGTGCGCGATAGATTTGCAAAGTGTAACAAGAACGCAAAACTAATCAGAACCAGGGAGGGTAATAACAAAATGAACGAATCGTGAGATTTGAAATTACTATACTCGGTTCACGCGCAGCACTCCCCGATGTCAAACACTATCAAACTGCTCATGCGCTGAATGTGCATGAGCAGTTCTATTTGATAGACTGTGGCGAAAGCACACAAACACAACTTATGCGCTGCGGAATTAACCCAATGCGTATTAACCACGTGTTTGTGTCACACCTCCACGGCGACCATTGCTATGGACTATTCCCGCTGATTTCGACACTCGGACTGCAAGGACGACAAACACCCCTGTATGTCTATGGGCCTAAACCCCTGCGCGAAATCATCGATATGCACCTCCGATATTTCGACACACAACTCGGCTACCCCATTGTGTGTACCGAAATAGACCATACGCAACACCAAATGGTGTACGAAAATAAGGTGCTGGAAGTGTGGACCATCCCCCTGCGCCACCGTGTGCCCTGTGCAGGCTACCTGTTCCGCGAGAAAACTCCGGGACTTAACCTCCGAGAGAGCGCCCTGAAACGCTATAACCTCTCGTTCGCACAGATGACGGCCGCCAAACGTGGCGAGGATATTACGCTGGACGACGGACAGGTTGTTCCAAACGACGAACTGACCTACACTCCCTACTCCCCGCGTAGTTATGCCTACCTGAGCGACACAGCCTACTCGGCCAAAGCCGCCAACCTGGTTCACGGCGTGGATGTACTCTACCACGAGGCGACATTCTCGGATGCCGACCGCAAACGAGCACAACAGACGGGACACTCCACAACCCTCCAAGCAGCCCGAGCCGCTGTGACAGCCCAAGCCAAACGCCTTGTCATCGGCCACTTCTCGAATCGTTACGACGACAATATCGAGAGCCTGCGAGCCGAAGCCGCCACGGTGTTCGAAGCCACAACTGCCGCCACAGAGGGTATGCGAATCGACATACCTATTATAAAGAATAGGCAATAACCTCACTTTTATTAACCACTTTAAAACCAACAAACAATGAAAAAACTCATTTTCGCTGCACTCTTCGGAGTTGCTCTGTTTGCTACCTCGTGCGACAAAGAGGGTGGCAAATGCGTTTGCACCTACAAAGTAGGTAACCTTGAACTCAAAGACCAAGAGATTAGCCTCGAAGGTACCGACCTGACTTGCGCCGAGTACGAGGAGTCGCTGACCAAAGAGGGCAAAAGCGAGGTTAACTGCAAACCCGCTAACTAATTCACTCACGTTATGCAGAATTTCGGGGTGGTGTTCCACCCCGAGATTTTAAATACACCTGCAATAACACCCAACCCCAACCCGTTGTAACAACAGAACAAAACACTCACATACCCATGAAAAGACTTTTTGCCTTTGCACTGCTTGTAACCCTGACCCTCGGCGCCTCGTCGTGCCGTAAGGATGGCACCCGCTGTCGCTGTATCTACAAGAGCCACACCGCAGGACGTACCGAATTTGTGGTTGAGGAGGAACAAGTGCTGAATGTTGCCAAGAACTGCGCCGGCTACGAGAATTGGCTGCGCCAGGAGAATAGTGACGAATTCCGTTGCTACAATGACTAAACTTTCGATAAACGGTGTGCGCACGGCGGTGAGAATCGTCGTGGGAGCGCTGTTTGTGGTGTCGGCCGCCGCCAAGATGGGCGAGATGGACCGACTCGAACTCTATATTTTCAGTTTCGGTGCGCTGTCGCTGAATCTGAGTTTCTGGGTCGCCCGTCTGTTGGTGGCCTTTGAGTTTTTGCTGGGTGCCGCATTGGTTGCCAACATCCACCGCCGAGCAGTTGCGTGGAGCGGTTTGGGAGCCATTGGCGCGTTCTCGGCATTTTTGGTTTATGCCCTCGTCGCAGGCCGCAACGACAACTGCCACTGCCTGGGCGAGATGGTCGAGATGACTCCCCTGCAATCATTGGGCAAGAATGTGGCTTTGGCTGCGGCTCTGCTCTTTGTGTTGCCCCAGCGAGGTGGCCTGACACCCCGTCGCTACCTCACCCTCGGCCTTGGCATAATCGTCACGGTGGCAATTTTCGTCATCTCGCCACCCGACAACATCAACCCCCATCGCAACTACAATCAGGCTCTGAACTCTGCCGCGTGGAACTCGTTACCCAAGAGTAGCGAACGCCGTGTGGTGTGCTTTTATAGCACCTCGTGCGAGTACTGCTTGCTCACCTCGTCGAAAATCGCATCGCTGGCTCGCCGCCACGGTTTGGAGGACAAGGTCGAGGTGTGGTTTGCCGACTCGGGTGCCGACCTCAACACCCAAGTCGAGGAGTTTTTCCGCGCCACCCTCTCGCCCACATTCCGTTGGCAGGCGCTCGACCTTCGCCAGTTCCTTGTGACCACCAATGGCGAGATGCCCATTGTGTTGCTCACCGAGGGCGACAGCATCGCCGCCGAATACAACTATCGCACGGTAGATGAGGGCGCTATAATCGACTTTTTCGAGGAATAATCCCATATTTTGCGAATTTAGTGTTATATTTGTAGTCGGTGCGAAGTTCGCACACGCTAACTACAACCACGATGACACAAAAACAACCCACCGTAGCACTTATCTACGACTTCGACGGAACTCTCTCGCCCGGCAATATGCAGGAGTATGCCTTCATCCCGACGGTCAAGGCCAGCAGCAAAGAGTTCTGGGACGACTGCGAGGAGTTGGCAATCACCCAAGATGCCGACCCCATTCTCAGTTATATGGCCAAGATGATTCAGTATGCCCGCAGTAAAGGGGTGTCGCTCAAACGCTCGGCCTTCCACGAGTCGGGTCGCCATATCCGCCTTTTCGAGGGAGTCAAAGAGTGGTTCGGCCGCATCAACGCCTATGGCCACGCAAAGGGTGTGAATGTTGTACACTATATCAATTCGAGCGGTATTCAGGAGATTATTGAGGGCACACCCATCGCCCACGAGTTCAACAAGATTTACGCCTGCTCATTCCTGTATGATGTCGACGGAGTGGCCTATTGGCCCGGTGTGGCTATCAACTACACCAACAAAACCCAATTCATCTTCAAAATCAACAAGGGTGTCGAGTCGGTCTATGACTCCAAGGCTGTCAATCGCTTCATCCCCGAGGAGGAGCGCCCCGTACCTTTCACCCATATGATATACTTTGGCGACGGAACTACCGACATCCCGTGTATGCGTCTGGTGAAGTCTATGGGCGGCCACTCAATCGCCGTGTACGACCCCACCAATCCCAATGCCAAGGATGCCCGCAGCGAGTTGATACGCGAGAACCGTGTGAACTTCATCTGTCCGGCCGACTACTCCGACGGCACCTACCTCGACACCGTGGTCAAAGCCGTGATTGACAAAATCGTAGCCGACGACACACTCAAATCACTCGTAAACCCCGAAGACAAATAACCCCGCACGCTATGAATCTCGTTTTTGCAACCAACAACCGCCACAAACTCACGGAGGTAAACCAAATTCTGGGCGACAGCATCAACCTGACCACCCTCGGCGAGTGCGGTATTACCGAGGATATTCCCGAGACCAGCCCCACCATCGAGGGCAACGCCCTGCAAAAGGCACGCTATGTGTGGGAACGCACAGGCCGTAACTGCTTTGCCGACGACACGGGTTTGGAGGTCGAGGCGCTGAATGGCGCTCCCGGAGTTCGCTCGGCTCGCTACGCCACCGACGGCCACGACTTCGATGCAAATGTCACTCTGTTGCTCCACAACTTGGAGGGTGTCGAAAACCGCGCTGCACAATTCCGCACGGTGGTGGCGCTGATTATCGAGGGCGAGGAGTATCTGTTTGAGGGTGTTGTACGCGGACGAATTATCGATGAGCGCCGTGGCGAGGGAGGTTTCGGCTACGACCCCGTGTTTGTTCCTGAGGGCGAAGAGTTGACTTTTGCCGAGATGAGTGCCGAGGCCAAGAACGCAATCAGCCACCGCGGCCGCGCTATCGCCCGCCTTGCCGAGTGGTTTGCCGCCAATAATGTGAAATAACATACCTCTTATATAACACATAACAAGGGTGTCTGAATTTGTCGGACACCCTTGTTGTGTTTAGCACGCCGAATTGCAATCACTATGGCGGTTGAATTGCAATATCGCCTTGTAAGAATCACGCCACGCACCTTTGATTCCGCTCCGTGACGAGCAAATTCGACAATAATTACACCCCGAAATACCAACACACAAGTGCCATACAAAATTGCCGCATTGCCAACACCAGCGCTCCTCGACACGCAAACGTTACAACCAAAACTTGCAAAACATTCAAACTTGTATATTTTATACAAATACTTACAATATTCTATACAAGGCCGCCATTTTTCTTTTATCGGCCTATTCGCAGGCTTTGTTTTCATCCATTCGCCCCGACACGCCACAATACAATCAAATATACAAATCTCAGTCTGCACAGCCACTACGCACAAGAATCCCACCTCTTTCACCTCGCCAACCCTCCCAAACAGCACAAATGCATCGCTATACAGCACAATTAGTTACATACGCAATCAGCAGCAGTAAGCACACCCACAGCCACAAAAAAAAGGCCGCATCAGAACGATGCGGCCGTCGGTCAATGACCCGTTTTGTTGGGAGATTGACACCCTCGAAAGTGTCTCGGCAAGCAGCCCGACTTATCGCAAAGGTAGTCCAAGTCTTTGCAAAAGTCTATCCAAAAGCGGCAACTTGCACGGCACAAAGATACGTCTATTTACAATATTTGCAAATATTTTTACAATAAAATTACAATTTTTCGCAACATCGGTTTCTTATACGACTACAAGCCGAAGCGGTAGCCGACACTGAAACCCGCCGTCAAGTGGCGCGAGCGCACGTCACGATACGAGGACTCCTGCTCGGTGGTAAGCATCGGATAGGAGAACGCCTCACCAAACTGCGACACCATAGCGTAACGCAGCGACAGCGCAAACTCCCACGCCTCATAGCAGTAGCCCACGCGACCCACAAACCATACATTACCGCCCTTACATTGGTAGGGGCTCAAGCGACGCAACTTCAAGCCACCTTCCCACTCGGGCGCCGCCGTAAGCGACAACACAGGCGGAGTATAGCCACCCTGAATACCGAGGTTCAAGAAGAATCCGTTCTGAGCCTTAAAGCCGTAGTAAACTTCGGCATAAACCGATGATAGAGAGAGATTTCGATAGTAGTAGGTCTTGTCGAGCGCAACGGTTTTGTCGAACGAGCCGCCCACACCCGCACCAATAACGCCACGCAGCGCAATGGGATGTTCGTAGGCCGCCGAGAGGGTCACACCACCACCCAACTGAAAGCGGTTAGGGAATTCGGGAAAGTGGATATTCAGCATCGAAAAGGTGCCCGACGCACGCACCACCACTCCGCGGTCGGCAGTATTGGCTACAACTTTATCTTGGGAAGTTCCGAGTTCAAGTTCCCATGTATTGGAAACAACTTGGGTAGATTTGAGTTTAACAGTAGTAGTTTGTGCCGCCAGCGAGAGCACGCCCAACAGGCAGCACATCAGTGTCATCAACTTTTTTGTCATAGGTCAAACGGTATTGCATTGGCACAAATGTAGCATTTTTTTGATACATTTTAAAATGTACGCAGAATTCGTTATTTTTGCGGCAAATTAAACCGACAGATTATGGGACTATTTGACATATTCCGCCGCAAAAAGGAGGAGGCTGTACAGCAAGACACCGCCGCCGAGGCACAACAACAGCAAGAACTCAGCGAAGGCCTCGAAAAGACCAAGCAGGGTTTCTTCTCGAAACTTGCACGCGCCGTGGCAGGCCGCGACAAAGTAGACGAAATGGTACTCGACCAACTCGAAGAGGTGCTCATTACCTCGGATGTGGGCGTTGAGACCACCGTTCGCATCATCGAACGCATCGAGGAGCGCGTTGCTCGCGACAAGTATATGAACACCGCCGAGTTGCAGGGTATTCTCCGCAGCGAGATTGCCGCCCTGTTACAGGAGAGCGCCGAGAATCAGGAGAATTTCGGACTGCCTATGCGCGAGGGCGAGCCCTACGTGGTGATGGTTGTGGGCGTTAATGGCGCAGGCAAGACCACCACTATCGGCAAACTCGCCGCTCAACTTGTGCGTGCCGGCAAGAAGGTTTATATCGGTGCCGCCGACACCTTCCGCGCCGCCGCTATCGACCAACTCGGAGTGTGGGCCGAGCGCGCAGGTGCCACAATGATTCGCCAAGAGATGGGTTCCGACCCCGCAAGCGTCGCCTACGACACACTCAAAAGCGCCGTGGCCAATGGTGCCAACGTGGTACTGATTGACACCGCAGGCCGCCTGCACAACAAGGTGGGACTGATGAACGAACTCTCGAAAATCCGCAACGTGATGGGCAAAATCATCCCCGACGCGCCCCACGAAGTGATGTTGGTATTGGACGGAAGCACGGGCCAAAACGCCTTTGAGCAAGCCAAACAATTCACCTCAGCAACCAAAGTAAACTCGCTGGCAATCACCAAATTGGACGGCACGGCCAAGGGTGGCGTTGTAATTGGCATCAGCGACCGATTCAAAGTTCCCGTTCACTACATCGGCATTGGCGAGGGTATCGACCAACTGCGCATCTTCGACCGCGAGGAGTTTGTTAAAGCACTGTTTGATTAAGAAGACACACACTATGAAACTCATAAACGTTGTAACGCTGGGTTGCTCCAAGAATGTTGTCGATTCGGAGCATATGATGGCCCAAGCCGAGGCCGCAGGCTGGAAGGTTACGTTCGACAGCAACTCGACCCGCGCCAAAGTGGTGGTTATCAACACTTGTGGATTCATCAACGACGCCAAACAAGAGAGTATCGAAACAATCTTGTCGTTTGCCGCCGCCAAGAGCGCAGGACAGATTGAACGACTCTTTGTGATGGGCTGTCTGTCGGAACGCTACGCCGACGAACTGCGTGCCGAAATTCCCGAGGTAGACGAGTTTTTTGGTGTCAAGACTTTCGACGATGTGCTGGCCGCGCTGGGTATTGAACGCAAAGCAGAACTCGACACCGAGCGCACACTGACCACCCCGAGCCACTATGCCTATCTGAAAATTGCCGAGGGTTGCGACCGCCGTTGTGGCTATTGCGCCATCCCGCTGATTCGCGGTGGGCACGTGTCGGTTCCGATGGAGCAAGTTGTGGAGGAGGCCCAAAAATTGGCAGCCCGTGGCGTGCGCGAGATTATGGTAATCGCCCAAGACACAACCTACTACGGCATCGACCTGTATGGCAAACGTATGCTCGCGCCACTGCTCAAACAGTTATGCCAAGTGAAGGGTATCGAGTGGATTCGCCTGCACTACGCCTATCCCGCAAACTTCCCCGCCGACGTGATTGAGGTTATGCGCGACGAGCCCAAAATCTGCAAATATCTCGACATTCCGCTGCAACACATCTCGGACAACCAACTGCGCAGTATGAAACGCGCTATCGACAAGGCCGGAACGGAGCAACTCATCGCCGACCTGCGCGCCGCAATTCCCGACCTGGCAATCCGCACCACTATGCTGGTGGGCTACCCCGGCGAGACTGATGCCGATTTCGAAGAGTTGAAAGAGTTTGTCCGAAAGGCCAAATTCGAGCGTCTGGGAGTGTTTACCTACTCGGCAGAGGAGGGCACCTACTCGGCCGAAAAACTTACCGACGACGTACCCGAACACATCAAACAAGCCCGCGCCGACGAGTTGATGCAAATCCAAAGCGGCATTTCGTACGACTACAACGCCTCGCGCGTGGGTCGCATCGAGCGAGTTATTGTCGATGGCAAGGTTGACGGCCGCTGGGTGGCACGCTCACAGTACGACTCGCCCGAGGTGGATACCGAAATCGAAATCCACACCGA
>JAFTYJ010000048.1 GCA_017464745.1 Rikenellaceae bacterium
GGTTAGAATACATGCCTGTCACGCATGGGGTCACGGGTTCGAGTCCCGTACGCACCGCACTAAGGACAATCCACATCGGGTTGTCCTTTTTGTTTTGTGCTATGTGGTGGCGCGTGGGGTAGTGTGGTGTGTGGTGTGTGGCTTGTCCTTTTGTTTGGCGGCTGTGTCGCTGCTTGTGAAAACAAGTTTCCACCGCATCGCCCAACCTCCAAACCCAACCTTCGGTTGTCGTGCGGCACGCACGGCACTCTCATTGGGGCAGGGTTGCGAGGATGTTTTTGTATATATATTATAGGTATCCTCGCTTCACCTCGCAGTGCTCGGCGGTCGAGTCCCGTACACACCGCACTAAGGACAATCCACATCAAAACAAAAGCCCCGTCCACCTTGCGGCGAACGGGACTATGCAAAACGACTTTGAATAAGTCTTAGTCGTTCAGGCTGAAACGTTGGTAAGCAACAACGGTAGCCTCTTTATCCGATTCTTTGATAAATTGCTCAACCGATTGTTTGGGGTTCTTAACAAGTGCTTGGCTCAACAGAGTGTTCTCTTTGAGGAACTTGTTAACTTTACCCTCGGCAATCTTATCAAGCATAGCCTCGGGTTTGCCATCCAAACGGGCTTGCTCACGGCCGATAGCACGCTCTTTCTCGATAACCTCTGCGGGGCAATCTGCGGCGCTAATCGAAACGGGAGCCATTGCGGTTGCTTGCATTGCTACGTCTTTGGCAACAGCAGCGTCAACCTCTTTGTTGAAACCAATGATGGTACCCAATTTAGCGTTGGTGTGAACGTAAGCAGCGCAGTAAGCAGCCTCAATACGGCCGTAGAAGGGCAACTCAACTTTCTCACCGGTTTGACCGCTCTTCTCGGTAACCATGTCGTTTACGGTAACGTCACCTGCTTTGCAAGCCAACAGAGCCTCCATATCGGCAGCGTCGTTAGCAACAGCAGCGTCGAGGATAGTGTTGGCGGTAGCCGAGAACTCCGAGTTTTTAGCAACGAAGTCGGTCTCGCAAGCCAAGCATACCATATATGCTTTGTTACCTACGATTTTGGTTACTACAACACCCTCGGTAGCGGTGCGGTCAGCACGTTTGCTTGCTACGAGTTTACCTTTCTCGCGGATAATATCTTTTGCTTTCTCGAAATCGCCCTCAGCCTCTTGAAGTGCTTTTTTGCAATCCATCATACCTGCGCCGGTCATTGTGCGCAATTTGGCGATATCTGCAACAGTAATTTCCATTGTTCTAATCTGTTTAAGTTGTTAAACCTTAGTAAATTTATTCAGCGCTCTCGGTAGCAGCCTCAGCAGCCTCCTCAACTACAACCTCTACGGCTTTGGTTTTGCGAGCACGAGGTTGTTTTGCGCCTTTCTCCTCGGCAGCAGCCTCTTTGTCCTCTTTCTCTTTCTCCAAGCGACGCTCCTCGACACCCTCTTGGATAGCCTCGCACATTGCGTCGAGGATTACCGAAATCGATTTTGCAGCGTCATCGTTTGCGGGGATAACGTAGTCGATGTTGGTGGGGTCGCAGCAGGTATCAACCATTGCGAATACGGGGATGCTCAGACGGTTTGCCTCACGAACAGCGTTTGCCTCTTTTTGTACGTCGATAACGAACAGAGCAGCGGGCAGACGGGTCAGGTCAGCAATCGAACCAAGGTTCTTCTCGAGTTTGGCACGTTGACGAGCGATTTGGAGTTTCTCGCGTTTGCCGAAGTTGTCATAGGTACCGTCAGCGGTCATTTTGTCGATGGTAGCCATCTTCTTAACAGCTTTACGGATGGTGGGGAAGGTGGTCAGCATACCACCTGCCCAACGCTCGGTAACGTAAGGCATATTTACTGCGCTTACTTTCTCGGCTACGATCTCTTTTGCTTGTTTCTTGGTAGCAACGAAGAGAACTTTGCGACCGCTTTTGGCGATTTGTTTGAGAGCAGCAGCAGCCTCGTCAACTTTCGCTACGGTTTTGTGCAGGTCCAGGATGTGGATACCGTTCTTCTCCATGAAGATGTAGGGAGCCATTTTGGGGTTCCATTTGCGTTTCAAGTGACCGAAGTGTACTCCTGCTTCAAGGAGTTGTTCAAAATTAGTTCTTGCCATTGTTGTGTTTTTTGGTTTAATTTTTTGTATAAAATTCTCGTCATCAACCCCTCGGCAGCAATGCTTTTGTCATTGGTCCGAAAGGTTTTATCGCCCTTAGGCAACTGCGTGGTAGCGTCGTGTCGACAGTTTGCTATTCTCACCACAGTGGCGCACCGACCAAACGATGCGCCCCATGGCATATAGTATCTGCATTTCCGACGGTCCCGCAGTTCTGGGACCCTTGGGCAGGGTTTGACTAACGTTTGCTGAATTGGAATTTGGCACGTGCACCGGGTTGACCAGCTTTTTTACGCTCAACCTCACGCGAGTCACGAGTCAGGAAACCGTTCTTTTTGAGTACGGGGCGCAACTCGGCGTCAATCTCGCACAGAGCGCGAGCGATACCCATACGGGCAGCCTCGGCTTGGCCTTTGATACCGCCACCAACCAGGTTGATGGTTACGTCGTAGCTCTCAACACCGTTGATAACCAACAGGGGTTGTTTTACTACATATTGGAAAATCTCCAAGGGGAAGTAGGTTTCCAGGGGTTTGTTATTGATGGTGATAGTTCCGTTGCCGGGTTTAACGAAAACGCGAGCGACGGCGGCCTTTCTGCGGCCTACGGTATTTACTACTTGCTCCATTGTTACTTAATCTCGTTTAATTTAACAACTTTGGGAGTTTGAGCCTCGTGGGGATGCTCTGCACCTGCATAAACTTTGAGGTTTTTGATCAGAGCCTCGCCCAGACGGTTTTTGGGGAGCATACCGCGAACGGCTTTCTCGATAACGGTTTTGGGCGATTTTGCGAAGTACTCTGCGGGGGTGGTGAAACGTTGACCGCCGGGGTAGCCGGTGTGGCGTACATAGGTTTTAGCAGTCAGTTTGTTACCGGTCAGGCGTACTTTCTCGGCGTTGATGATGATTACGTTGTCACCGCAATCAACGTTGGGAGTGAAGCTCGGTTTGTTTTTACCGCGCAGAATCTTGGCTACCTGCGAAGCGAGGCGACCCAGAACCTCTCCGTTTGCGTCGATGAGAACCCACTCTTTTTGAGCGGTTTTCTCGTTGACGTAGAGAGTCTTGTAACTTTTCGAATCCACTGTAATTTAGTTTTTAGTTATACTTATTTTGATATAATTCTTCTCTTTTCGGACTGCAAATATACAGCAATTTATCAAATTCAAAAACTCTATAAGAAAAAATGATAATCACCGCCTTGCGTATAGTCTGACACTATTTGGCGTGCATTTAGCACGCTTGGGTCAGGTGTTCCACAAGGATTTTTATGCCCATCAGCACCAGGATTACTCCTCCCGCCATCTCGGCGCGGTGCTTAAATCTACATCCGAGGCTGCAACCGAGGCGCACACCCGCGGCCGACAGGGCGAAGGTCACTATGCCGATAATTGCTGCGGCCTGCCACATATTGACACCCAGGAAGGCGAACGATACTCCCACTGCCAGCGCGTCGATGCTTGTAGCCACCGCCATAGGCAGCATTGCTCGCGGCGAGAAGTCGCCGTCGTGGTTGCACTCCTCATCCTTCGACACCGACTCGCGAATCATATTGGCCCCGATAAGGCCAAGCAACACGAAAGCAATCCAGTGGTCGACGCTCTTGACTGTGGTGGCAAAACTTACGCCCAGAGCCCAGCCCACAAGCGGCATCAGAGCCTGAAATCCGCCAAACCACACACCTGTGGTGATGATATGGCGAGGGCGTACGCGACACACCGACAGACCTTTGCCGATGGCAACCGCGAAGGCATCCATTGCCAATCCCACAGCGATTATGAGTAGTTCTACAAACGACATAGGCCGCAAAGATACTACTTTTCGGCCTATTCGCAATGTTTTTACCTATATTTATATACACGTGCGAGAGTTTTTAGGCTCTGCCATTTCGGTGTGTGGGCTTACATTTGGTCAATCCACAGCACTTTGTCGCTATCGTCCTTGGGGGCGTGCGGTTTGGCGGGCACTTCGGGGTATCCCACGGCCACAACACACAGCGGACTCCAACCCTCGGGAATGATAGGGAGGTTTTCGGTGAGCCATTGCTCGGCTGTGCCTGCCGACGGGTCGTCTTTCAGGTGCGGACGGTCTTTGATGTGCACCCAGCAACTACCCAAGCCGTGCTCTTCGGCGGCAAGTTGGAGAATGGTGGTAGAGATTGCACAATTGACCTCCCACAGGTCCGAAGCCTGAGTGTCGCCACACACGATGATTCCTACGGGGGTGCCACTCAGCAACGCCGAGCCGTAGTCGCGCATTTGCGACATAATTTTGAGTTTGGCGGGGTCGGTCACTACGATGTAGCGTGTCGAGCGGGTGTTTTTGGACGACGGGGCGGTGAGTGCCTCGGCCAGAATTTGCTCTATTACCTCGCGTGAAGGTTGTTGGTCGGTAAATCGGCGGCAACTGCGACGTGCCGCAACTATCTCTTGAAGTGTCATATCTGCAAACTATTTGAAAATCAATACTACGGACTCGGCGGCGACACCCTCGCCACGACCCTCAAAACCGAGCCGTTCGGTGGTTGTTGCCTTGACCGAAACTTGCGAAAGTTCCACACCCAGACAATCGGCAATCTCGCCACGCATAGCGTCGATGTAGGGGCGCACTTTGGGCGCTTGGAGGATGATAGTACAATCGACGTTGCCCACGCTCCAACCCTCGGCGGCGAGGATGTCGCGTGTGCGGCGCAACAGGATTCGAGAGTCCATACCCTTGAATTCGCCCGAGGTGTCGGGGAAGTGCAGTCCGATGTCGCCCAATGCCGCAGCGCCGAGCAGTGCGTCGCAAAGTGCGTGCAATACCGCATCGCCATCGGAGTGAGCCACACAACCTTTGTCATAGGGGATGCTTACCCCTCCCAGGCGCAACGTCAGGCCCTCGGCCAGTCGATGCACGTCGTATCCGTGTCCTATTCTGAATGTAGTCATATCTTATTTTGTCACTTTTGACAAAGTAACGATTTTTTTTGTATATTTACAAATCCGTTGGTCACAACAAAAACCTTAAACGCTATGAATCAGTCTATTCGTAATCTGTCGCCCACGCTTGTGTGGGAAATTTTCGATGATATAACCGCTGTTCCGCGCCCCTCCAAACGAGAGGAGAAGATAGGTGCGTGGTTGGTGGATTTTGCCCGCCGCCACTCGCTCGACTATCGCACCGACAGCGCAGGAAACATCACAATACTCAGCCCCGCAACTCCCGGAATGGAGGGTCGCCCCACGGTGGTGCTCCAATCGCATATGGATATGGTGTGCGAAAAGAATGCCGACACTCTCCACGACTTCGACCGCGACCCCATTCAAACCTACATTGACCCACAAGGTTGGGTGCGTGCCCGTGGTACTACGCTCGGTGCCGACTGCGGTATCGGTATGGCTGCGGCGTTGGCTGTGCTTATTGACCCTGAGGTTGTGCACGGCCCCATCGAGGCGCTGTTTACGGTTGATGAGGAGACTGGACTTACGGGTGCGTTCAATTTGGGTGAGGGGATGATTTCGGGCTCTTGCCTGATAAACCTCGACTCGGAGGATGAGGGCGAACTATTTATCGGCTGTGCAGGTGGTGTCGATACCCTTGCATCGCTGCCTTATACCACCGAGCCTGCTCCCGCGTGTCATAAATTCTTCCGTGTGGATGTGACGGGACTCCAAGGCGGCCATAGTGGCGACAATATTGACGACGGATTGGGTAATAGTAACCGCATTCTGGCTCGTCTGTTGTGGCAGGCCGAACGCCTGTTGGGTTTGCGCCTTGTGCGCTTCGACGGCGGCAACCTGCGTAATGCAATCCCGCGTGAGGCGTGGGCGGTGGTTGCCGTGCCCGATATGCAGGCCGACGAGTTTGTAAACCTCTTTGCCACCTTCCGCCGTGAGGTGCAGGCCGAGTATGCCGCAACCGATAGCGGACTCGAAATGACGCTTTCGGCCGCCGAGAGTAGTGAGGTTGTGGAGCGTAACGTTACCCGACGACTGCTGAATGCTGTGGTGGGTGTACCTAATGGTGTGCTTGCAATGAGCGCATCGCTTCAAGGGCTGGTCGAAACCTCGACAAACCTTGCGTCTGTAAAATTTACTGAAACTAATGGCGAATGTAATATCGTGATTACCACCTCGCAACGCTCGTCGGTAGAGAGTGCCAAACGTGCCGCTGCACAGGCAGTCGAGAGTGTGTTTGAGTTGGCGGGTGCTATCGTAACCCACTCGGACGGCTACCCCGGTTGGGCTCCCAACACCGCGTCGCATATTCTCGGTGTTACGGCCGAAGCCTACCGCCGTCTGTTTGCTACCGAACCCAAGGTGCGAGCCATACACGCGGGCTAGGAGTGTGGCCGGTATCTCGAAAAATACCCCGAATTGGATATGGTGTCGTTTGGACCGACCCTGCGCGGAGTTCACTCGCCCGACGAACGCCTCGAAATAGCAACCGTCGATAAGTTCTGGCGACTGCTTTTGGAGGTTTTGGCCAACATTTAAGCCGCCTGCAAATGACCCTTACCATTACAATTTGCGCCGCCACCTGCCTGTTGTTGATTGCTGGAGTGTTGTGGCTGCCCGAACTGCGCATCGGACCTGTCAGAGTTGCCACCTATTGGGTTGTGGCTCTGTTGGGTGCTTGTGTGTTGTTGGTGTCGGGTACGATTTCGCCGCGTGAGGTGCTGGCGGGATTTGTGGCCGACACGGCGGTCAATCCGCTCAAAATTCTGGTGCTGTTTCTGTCGATGACCGCGCTGTCAGTGTTCCTCGATGAGGTGGGTATCTTCCGTCGCTTGGCTGCGATGACCGTGGCCCGAAGCCGTGGTGGTCAGTGGTCGCTGTTTTGGAGTCTCTATGTGATGGTGTCGCTGCTGACGGTGTTCACCTCCAACGATGTGATTATCCTGACGTTCACACCCTTTATCTGCTACTTTGCACGCAACGCAAATATCAACCCCGCACCCTATCTGTTTGCCGAGTTTACGGCCGCCAATACTTGGAGTATGGCGCTGATTATCGGCAACCCCACCAATATCTATCTGGCAACCTCGGCGGGGGTGGATTTTGCCCAATACCTGAGGGTTATGCTCCTACCTACCATTGCGGGCGGAGTGACAGCCTTTGTTGCGCTGTATATACTCTTCCACCGCCAACTGCAACGCCCTCTGATTCCTGTGCGTGCCGAGCGAGAGCCGCTCAATCGTTCGGGTGTGATTATCGGCTTGTCGCACTTTGCGGCTTGCTTGATACTGCTTGTTGCAAGTTCGTGGGTGGGACTCGAAATGTGGGGTATCTCGCTGGCGGTTTTTGTGAGTCTTGCGGCGGTGGCAATGCTCTATGGAGTGCTATCGCATCACGGATTTGGCGAGATTCTGCATACCCTGCGTCGTCTGCCGTGGCAGTTAGTACCCTTTGTGTTGTCGATGTTTACGCTGGTGCTCGCACTCGAACACTCGGGGGCTACGGCGTGGATGGCGTCGCTGCTGTCGGGCCGTCATACAATCATAACCTATGGCGTGGCCTCGACCCTTGCGTCCAATGCTATCAACAACATTCCGATGAGTGTGCTGTTTAGTTCGATTATCGCCGAGGGTGTAGCCGAGGGCGAGATGTTGCGTGCTGTGTTTGCGTCGATTGTTGGCTCAAATATTGGCGCTCTGTTGTCGCCTATCGGAGCCTTGGCTGGTTTGATGTGGGCCTCAATACTTCGCACTCACGATATCGAAATCGGATTTTTGGGTTTTGTGTGGCGTGGTCTTTTGATAGGTATCCCCACTCTGTTTGCCACCCTGTTTGCGCTGATTGCAATGGGGCTGTAAGTTTGCCCCGTTACCAATATAAAAAGGTGCTCAACCCTGTGTGGCTGAGCACCTTTTTTATTACTTAACCCTTATCTTGCGACCGACGCGCAGGGTGGTTTTGGACGATATGCCGTTGAGACGGCAGATGGCGGTTACCGTGGTGTGGTACTTGACTGCCAAACCTCCAAGTGTGTCGCCCGAACGGATGGTATGCCACTTGGCGGCTTTCTCCTCGGCGGCTTTGGCTGCGGCCTCACGGTCCTTGCGATCGACCTCGGCAAGAATTGCTGCCGATACCGAGTCACTATCCGATTTGGCAACCAGGGCCGAAGGGTCAATCAGACTCTCGTCGTCCTCCAAACCTTCGGTGGCACGCGAGCGGATATTGAAGTAGGAGCGTTCGAGAATGAATGTGCCATAACGAAGGTTGCCCGTAGCAAAGTCAATCAGGTGTTGAGGGTCGAAGGTTTGGTCGCAGTAGCGTACCTCGAAGTGAAGGTGTGGGCCGCGGCTTCGTCCCGTGCTGCCTCCATAGCCGATAACCTCGCCAGCCGAAACCCAATCGCCAACCGACACATTGATACGCGACAGGTGGGCATAGTATGTTTCCAGGCCATTGGGGTGGCGCAGGATGATAAGGTTGCCGAAACCTCCCGTGTTGTAGGTTGCATAGCGTACACGGCCGGGGAATGTGGCGTAGATAGGTTCGCCCGTTTTGAGTCCCAGGTCGATACCGTTGTGGTTGCGGCGGCCACGCGGACCATAACGCGAAATAATGGGACCCATTACAGGGTAGTGGTAGTCGTCGAAATGGGTGATGAGTTGCACCTCAATCTCCTCGGGCAGTTGTTTGAGTTCGATGTCGCGGTAGGCAAAGATGCGTGCCGTATCCCAATGCGAACTGAACACCTCGTCGGAGGCCCACTTCTCGCGGCGACTGTCCAGCCACGAGTACGACATATCTGAATACAACACCAAACAAACCCCTTTGCGAGAGGTTGCTACGGTATCAATAGGGCGATGCGGGCGGTCGGCAACACGGATTGTGGGGCGTTGTTGGGCCACCATACCGGCCACCGAGGCCATCATCACAACAAGCAGGGTCAGGAGTCTTCTCACGGCGGTCGGCGGGTTTATTTGTTAAGTGCCAGAGCCAGTACCTCGTCGTTGGTGCGAACATAGTGGAAGGTCAAGCCTGCCAAGTACTCCTCTTTGATGTCGGCAATATCTTTGCGGTTGTCTTCGCTCAGGATGATGTCGGTGATACCTGCACGTTTGGCCGCCAGGATCTTCTCTTTGACACCGCCCACGGGCATTACACGACCACGCAGAGTGGTTTCGCCCGTCATAGCGATGCGCTCACGAATGGTGCGTCCCGTGAAGGTCGAGGCTATCGAGGTTACCATAGTGATACCTGCGCTCGGGCCGTCCTTGGGAATTGCACCCTCGGGAACGTGGATATTGATGTCGAATTGCGAGAAACGCTCCTTGTCGATACCCAACTCCTCGTAGTGAGCCTTAACCCACTCATAGGCAATGGTTGCCGACTCTTTCATCACCGTTCCGAGGTTACCCGTCAGACTCACCTCACCCTTGCCGGGGGTCAGCAGCGACTCAATGTAGAGGATGTCGCCGCCCACCTCGGTCCACGCCAGGCCCGTAACCACACCGACCATACCTGCAACCTCGTAACTATCATCGCGGAAACGGGGCATACCCAGGATTTTCTCTACGTCCTCGGCACTCACGGCCGCCGAGTACTGCTCCTCCATACCGATTTGTTTGGCACGATAGCGGGCAATCTTAGCCAGCGATTTGTCTAACAGACGCACTCCCGACTCACGGGTGTATTGCGATATGATTTTCTCGATTACCGAAGGCTCGATGGTCAGACTCTCGGCGGGTACGCCGTGGGCCTCACACTGCTTGGCAATCAGGTGGTTGGCTGCGATATTTACTTTGTCTTCGAGTATGTAGCCGGGGATGTTAATCATCTCCATACGGTCGCGCAGGGCAGGGGGTACATTGCCGATGTTGTTGGCAGTGGCAATGAACAAAACCTTGCTCAGGTCGTACTCCATATCGAGGTAGTTGTCGTGGAAAGTGGTGTTTTGCTCGGGGTCCAACACCTCCAACAGCGCCGATGCGGGGTCGCCGTGGTTGCTTTGTCCCGTTTTGTCTACCTCGTCGAGGATGATTACGGGGTTCGACGAGCCACACTTGGCAATGGTCTTGATGATTCGGCCGGGCATAGCACCGATATAGGTGCGGCGGTGACCGCGAATCTCGGCCTCGTCGTGCAGACCACCCAGCGAAATACGGCCGAACTTGCGTCCCAAAGCCTCGGCAACGCTACGTCCAAGCGAGGTTTTACCTACTCCCGGAGGGCCATACAGACACAGAATGGGCGACTTCAAATCACCTTTGAGTTTGATAACTGCCAAGTGTTCCAAAATACGGTCTTTGACCTCATCCAAACCGAAATGGTCGCGGTCGAGGCGTTCGCGGGCCTGTACCAAATCGAGGTTGTCCTCGGTGGTGGCGTTCCACGGCAGTTCCAACATCAACTCCAAGTAGGTCATCTGTACCGAGTACTCGGCAATTGCGGGGTTCAGGCGCTCCAATTTCGAGAGCTCTTTCTCGAAGAGTTCGCCCACCTCGGCGTTCCATTGTTTCTCTTTGGCACGCTCGCGCAGACGCTCCACATCTCCCGCATCGCCATCGCCACCGAGTTCGTCTTGAATGGTGCGGATTTGTTGTTGCAGGAAGTAATCGCGTTGCTGTTTGTCGAGGTCTTGTTTGACCTTGGTCTGTATCTCGTTTTTGAGTTCGGCGAGTTGTTGTTCGCGGATGAGAATCTCCAACAGACGGCGGGCACGAATCAGCAGTCCCGGAGCCTCCAACAAGTGTTGGCGGTCGGCGTCCGAGAAGTCCATATTGGTGCAGATGAAGTTAATCAGGCTGCGACGCGAGTCGATGTTCTTGATGGCAAATACAGCCTCTTTGGGCATTCCTGCCGAGATGTTGATGATTCCGAGCGCAACGTCGCGAATCGAGTCCACCAGTGCCTCAAACTCCACATTACCCTTCTCGGGGGTCCAATCCTTGATGGTGGTTACGGTGGCGCGGAAGAAAGGCTCGCTCGACATAAACTCCTGAACCTCTATCTTTTCGATGCCGTGCAGGATAACCGTCAGGTTACCATTGGGCATTTCGAGTATTTTCAGAATTTTGGCTGCCGTACCGATGCGATACATATCGCCGGGTCCGGGAACCTCCACGTCGCTCTCCTTTTGGAGTACGGCGCCCAGGATACCTCCGTTTTGCTCCACATCGCGCACAAGTTTCATCGACTTCTCGCGTCCCACGGTGATGGGGGTGATGGAGCCGGGGAACAACACCGAACTACGCAGTGTCAGGATGGGCAACACGTCGGGTATGGCGATACCGGTGGGCAGTTCGTCATCGTCGCCGCCCGTGATGGGAATCACTTGATGCGACCCGTCGAGCATATCCGAAATGTTCGAAAGGTCCTCAATCTCTACTTTTATCTTCTTGTCCATAATATTCAAATCCCTAAATAGGTCGCAAAGGTAGCATTTTTTCTTCGAAAATACTCACATTATCGCTCAAAACCGTTATCTTTGCGCACTAATGTATAAACACTGAATAAACTTAACACGTCATAAACGTATGTCATTAGCAGATAAGTATGTCCCCGGGGACATCGAGAGCAAGTGGTATGAGCGCTGGGAGTCAGCCAATATTTTCCACTCTACACCCGACCACAGAGAACCTTATACAATTGTCATTCCTCCACCCAACGTGACGGGTATGCTCCATATGGGCCATATGCTCAACAACACGCTGCAAGATGTGTTGGTGCGCCGCGCCCGTATGATGGGCAAAAATGCCTGCTGGGTGCCCGGTACCGACCACGCAAGTATCGCTACCGAGGCTAAGGTGGTCAAAAAACTTGCCGAACAAGGTATCCGTAAGAGCGACCTTACTCGTGAGCAGTTCTTGGAGCACGCCTGGGATTGGACCCGTGAGCACGGAGGTATCATCCTCAAACAGTTGCGCAAACTCGGCGCTTCGTGCGATTGGGACCGTACATCGTTCACTATGGACGAGGTTCGCAGCCAGAGCGTTATCAAGGTGTTTGTCGACCTCTATAACAAGGGACTTATCTATCGTGGCCTGCGTATGGTGAACTGGGACCCCAAGGCCCAAACCGCACTCAGCAACGAGGAGGTTATCTACAAAGAGGAGCAGAGCAAACTCTTCTATCTGCGCTACTACGTCGATGAGCCCGCGGGTAGCACCGATGGCGAGGAACAGGGTGCTGTAACCCTCACTCCCGACGCACCGTTTGACCCCACCGTCAAACACCAAATCCTGCACCGTGATGCCGAAGGTCGCCGCTACGCTGTGGTTGCTACCACCCGTCCTGAAACCATTATGGGTGACACCGCGATGTGTATCAACCCCAAAGACCCCAAGAACAGTTGGTTGAAGGGTAAACGTGTGATTGTGCCTCTGGTGGGCCGTTCAATCCCCGTGATTGAGGACCGCTATGTCGAAATAGAGTTCGGTACAGGCTGTCTGAAAGTCACCCCTGCACACGATACCAACGACTATATGCTGGGCAAAACCCACTCGCTCGAAACTATCGACATCTTCAACCCCGATGCAACTATCAGCGAGGCTGCGGGTATGTACGTCGGTATGGACCGTGAGGATGTTCGTCGCCAAATCGTGGTTGATTTGCAGGCCGCAGGTCTGATGGAGAAGGTCGAGAACTATGTCAATAAGGTTGGCTACTCGGAGCGTAACCCCTCGACCGCAGTTGAGCCCCGATTGTGTATGCAGTGGTTCTTGTCGATGCAACACTTTGCCGACATCGCACTGCCGCCCGTGATGAACGACGAGTTGAAATTCTACCCCTCGAAATACAAAACCACCTACCGCAATTGGCTCGAAAACATTCAGGATTGGTGTATCAGCCGTCAATTGTGGTGGGGCCACCGCATCCCCGCCTACTTCCTGCCTGCGGGCGAGGGTGAGGAGCGTTTTGTAGTTGCCGAGAGTGCCGCTGAGGCTCTGCGTCTGGCACGCGAAATCCCCGGTTACGAAAATATCTCGGCCGAGGAGTTGCGCCAAGATGAGGATGCACTCGACACTTGGTTTAGTTCGTGGTTGTGGCCCGTGTCGCTGTTCGACGGTATCAACAACCCCGGCAACGACGAAATCAAATACTACTACCCGACCAGCGACCTTGTGACCGGTCCCGACATCATCTTCTTCTGGGTGGCACGTATGATTATGGCCGGCTATGAGTACAACGGCGATATGCCTTTCCGCAACGTCTACTTCACGGGTATCGTACGCGATAAGTTGGGCCGCAAGATGAGCAAATCGCTCGGTAACTCGCCCGATCCGCTCGACCTGATTGCCCAATATGGTGCCGATGGTGTTCGTTGTGCTATGTTGCTGTGTACCAGCGCAGGTAACGACCTGATGTTTGACGAGGCACTGTGTGAGCAGGGACGTAACTTTGCCAACAAAATCTGGAACGCCTATCGTTTGGTTGGTGGCTGGAAGGTGGACGAGTCGCTGGCGCAAACCGATGGCAACAAGATGGCCATCAAGTGGTTTGACGCAACGCTCAAAAAGGCTGTTGCCGAGATGGACGACCATTTTGCACAATACCGCATCTCGGATGCACTCAAAACCGTGTATCGTCTGTTCTGGGACGACTTCTCGGGTTGGTATCTCGAAATGGTGAAACCCGCTTACCAAGCACCCATTGACGCTCCCACTATGGAGGCTACGCGCGGATTCTTCGATAAACTGTTGCGCCTGCTGTCGCCCTTTATGCCCTTCATCACCGAGGAGTTGTGGCAAGACCTTGCACCGCGCGGTGACGAGAGCCTGTGCTTGGCTTCGATGCCGAGCGTTGAGGAGTGGAACGAGGAACTGATTGTGAAGTTCGGTCCCGTGGGTGAGGCTGTGAGTGCGGTTCGTGCCGTGCGTAAAGCCAAGAATATTCCCAACCGCGAGCCGCTGGCGCTGAAAGTCATCTGCGACGACAACTATCACACCGAGTTTGAGCCGCTGCTTGTCAAGATGGCGGGCCTGTCGGGTGTGGAGTATGTCACCGAGAAGGACGCTACGGCCGAGAGTTTTATGGTTAAGACCACCCAATACTTTGTGCCTATGAGCGAGAAAATCGACGTTGATGCCGAGGTTGAGAAACTGAACAAGGATTTGACCTACTTCGAGGGCTTCCTTGCGGGTGTTATGAAGAAACTCAGCAACGAACGTTTCGTGTCGTCGGCTCCCGCCAAGGTTGTCGAGACCGAACACGCCAAGAAACGCGATGCCGAGGCCAAGATTGCCGCTATCAAGGAGCGTCTGGCCGCACTGACAAAGTAGAGCGTAAACCGCTATACAAGAGAAGGACTATCCAATACTTGGTTGGGTAGTCCTCTTTTTTTGCCGACAACTGTTGCCGACAAAGTGGTATTTATACCTATTATATATCAAAGAGTTTTGCGTACCTTTGCAGAGATAAACCCGCGTGCGTGGAGCACGCCCGTAATGCAACAACAAAATCATAAAATACTATGAAAAAACTACTTACCGAGGATTGGGTAATCGTGTTTGCCGGAATGATTATTCTCGCTTTGGCTGTGATTTTTCCCGAATGGATGCCCACAATGCCCAAAACTCTCAGTTCGGTCGAGAATTGGCTGGATGCCGCCTATATGTTCGGCTTTGTGTTGGTGATGACCTACGCTACCTCGCTGGTGTTGCGTCGCCCCGTCAAAGGTGTGTTCCTGTCGCTGTTGATGATTTTTGCGCTCACGCTGGCCGCCCAAGCCGTGGCTGCAATCCCCGCAGTCAAGAAACTCGGTTTTGAGTCGGTGTTCTTTGCGGTGATTTTCGGTCTGCTTATCCGCAACTGCCTTCGTGTGCCTGAGTGGATGAAACCCGCAATCCAAAGCGAGTTCTATATCAAAATCGGCATTATCTGTCTGGGTAGCACCATTTTGTTTGGCGAGGTGCTCAAATCGGGCGTTTATGGTCTGGCGCAATCGCTGATTGTGGTGTTCTCGGTGTGGTACTTTGCCTATTGGGTATCGCGCCGTATGAAGGTCGATGACGAGACCTCGACAATGCTGGCAAGTTCGGTGTCAATCTGTGGAGTTTCGGCCGCTATCGCAACCTGTGGTGTTATTCAGGGCGACAACAAGAAACTCTCGTACGTTGTGTCGTTGGTGCTGGTGTGCGCTATCCCGATGATGTATCTTATGCCGTGGTTGGCAGGGGTGCTGGGACTGAGCCAAGAGGTTGCAGGCGCGTGGATGGGTGGTACTATCGATACCACGGGTGCTGTTGTGGCTTCGGGCTCGCTCATTGGCGAAACCGCTGCCCAAACCGCCGTTATCGTCAAATCGTCGCAAAACATCCTGCTCGGTGTGGCTGCATTTGTGATTTCGCTGTCGTGGGCCTACAAAGGAAACTACAAGAGTGGCGAGAAACCTACGCTGGGTGTGATTTGGGACCGCTTCCCCAAGTTTGTTGTGGGATTCATCGTGGCTTCGCTGGTGTTCAGTTTCTGCTTTGAGCCCGAGGTTGCCAAGACTATCGGCAAGGTGACCAAAGGATTCAGTAATACGCTGTTCAGTGTGGCCTTTGTGTGCATCGGACTCGAAACCTCGTTCCGCGACATTTTCAGCCGCGAGAATCGCCGTCCACTCTACGCCTTCCTGACCGCACAGACGTTTAATATCTTTGTAACCCTGGCGGTGGCCTATCTGATGTTTGGCGTTCTGAAACCGTTGTTCAGTTAAGGGCGTTCGAAAGTATAGAGTAGGGGAGTGTCAAGTGCGACACTCCCCTCTTTTTGTTATTTAATCGTAACCATCTCGACGGGCTGACTTTGCACCTGGTCAAGAGGATGCGACTGATAGCCGACCGAGCCGAAGTCTATGGTTGCCAATTCGATACAGCGAATAGTGTTGTTGTAGGCAGTCTTGTAATAGACCTTGCGAGCCGTCAGGTCTATGGCCGAGGTCCATTGAGTGGCGCTCGGCAGTGATTTCTCGTCGGGGTTTTCGATTGCAATGGGCACATCGAAGTTGTTGAGCAGGTGGAAACACTGCTGTACCGTGTTCCATCCGTCGGCACGTTGGGGTGCAGTGTTGCGAAAGAATGCCGCGCGTACAAACCTCGACGGAGGAGTGAAGTCACCCGGAAGTCCCAACATACCCGAACTACCACCCAGGGGTTGCAGTGTCACTCCACCCAATGTGTAGTCGGTACTATCGCCGGGGCGCAAATTGACATAGTTGTTGAGGTTGGCGAGTTGCCAAGGGAATCCGGGGGCGTTGGTGAGCACACCCACGGTGTTGTCGTAGAAGTTCACGTGGCCGTCCACAATCTCCATCACCACCTGACGACCCGATGGCTCGCCTATACGCCAATGTACCACCGCCGAACGTTCCAATCCCACGATGCGCACGCTGTCAATGGCCGCTTTGAGTTGGTCGATGCTCGAAAACTGTGTCAGAATCCACTGTACAACTTGCAGGTCAGCCAGCGTTGTGGCATTTTTGGAGGCGTCGTAGGCGACATAACTACCATACTGCGGAAAGAAAAACAACCCCGCCGACAGCCCCGCCTCGTTGATACCCTCGGCAATAAATTCGCGCTCCACGACGGCCAATCCCACAACCCCGTAGCGAGCCTTGAATTGCATACCGTTGGCATCCACGGGAGTGAACGAGCGCAGATGTTCCCCGCGCGGGATGACAACATATTCGCTTTTGAGCGCACCGTGCGACCACTCGATAGTGCGCGCCTGAACATAACTTCCGTCGGCTGCGGTGAGCGACACTCCTGTACAGGCTACCGACCGACCCACCCCGCCCATAACGGCTGCTCCCACAAGCAGACCTTTAATTGCTGTTTTCATAGTTGGTAAAGTTTTGTAACATCCCGAGGTATCGCACAAACCGTACCGAAACAAAAGCGAGATTGCCTACCCGCATCGGGCTGACAATCTCGCTCAAAACATTGACTATTGCGAGTGATGCTACTCGCTGAACTTTACGGTGTGAACAATGTGTTCCAACTCGCGGATGTAGTTGCGTTTGTGCAGTTCGGGCGAATAGACATATCCATCGATTGTAACCACGCGATTGGTCGATGTGTCGAGCGTGGTGAAACTTACAAACGGGCCACCCATAAAGTCGCCCTCGACATCCCACAAACCACGGGTGCGAATCCACAGACGGCCGTCAATACGAATTGCATCCGATTGTCCATAGGCGGTTGTCATATATGAGCCGTCGGCAGGACCGGGTACCAGCGCAGCGTATTTGTTGCGTTGGGCGATGATGTGACTCTCGGAGAGGTCTTGGGGGCCGTTGTAGGGATAACTGTAAATCAGCACACCTTGACTCGATTTGGGCATTTCGTAGCGCATCCACACAAAATCGTTGGTCTGTTTGGCGAGTTTGAAACCAGCGGGCAGGTGCATCTCGAAACCGAACTTCTCCTTAACCAAGTCGCGCAAGTGTTTGGGGCCGAACTTCTCGTAGGCAGCCACATTGCGGCGTTGCTCCACCAACTCATAGGCTCCGAGGATGTTCTCACGCTCGGTGTCGAGCAGTCGTACCATATCGGAGGCGGTGGGGGCTGTCGCCGACAGCAACAACTGATTGAGCGCATAGACATCTTGGGTTACAACCAGGCGTGTGGTGTCGTACTTCTCGGGATTTACGTTGATGATAAGCACGTTGCGGTGCTCGGTGTTGAGTTTCAGAAAGCCGTCGGGAGTGATACGCAGCACATCGAAATAGGGCTCGCGTTGGTTGAGCATCTCGACACGGCGCAGAAGCACCGAGCGCAGGGTGTCGCCAACCTCGCCATCCCACAACTCTTGGTTGCACACCACGATAAGTTCGTAGGCGGCACCTTTGCTTCCGGGTTTGGCAGGCTCGTCGAACAGTGTGCGGAATGCGTCGCAGCCCATAAGCGCGGCGGCAAATGCAACCATCACCACAGCGCGCAGACCTTTATGAAAAACTGATTTCAAAGTCATAAAACTCTCTCATTTAGATTAAACTTCATCCACAAAGATACAAATTTAGTCGGAAATACCACAAGCATCGCTCGAAATTTGCATATTCCCCTCGGCCATACTACCTTTGCGCTTCCAAAAACGAGTACTCCACCCCGAAGATGCATATTCCGGTACCACAAATACTTCGAGAGATAACACCCGACCTGGTGTGGCACATTCCCGACCCCAACGGAGTGTTTCTCACGTTTGACGACGGGCCGACACCTGCCATCACGGAGTGGATTCTTGGCCAACTTGCCAAATACAATGCCAAAGCGACCTTCTTCTGCATAGGCAAGAACGCCGAGTTGTATCCCGAACTGCTCGATATGATTCGCGCCGAAGGTCACGCCGTAGGTAACCATACCCACAACCACATCAAAGGCTGGGGTCGTGGTGCCGAGGAGTATATGGCCAATATCACACGAGCCGACCGAATCCTTCACACCAACCTCTATCGTCCGCCGTATGGCCGTTTCACTCCCGGTCAGGCTGTGGCTCTCTCCCGTGCAGGTTATCATATCGTGTTGTGGAACGTGCTGAGCCGCGACTACAATACCGATATTGACGGACGCACCTGCTTCAAGAATGCCACCAACCATATCAAAGCGGGCTCGATTGTGGTGTTTCACGACTCGGTCAAAACTTTCAAGAATATGTCCTACGCCCTGCCGCGAACCCTCGACCTTATCTATGAGCGTGGCTTGGAGTGCAAACCCATAGTATTATGACCCCTCGCAAAGTTATTGTCGGAGTGACGGGCGCCAGCGGAAGTATCTATGCCCGTCAGGTAATCGAGAGCCTTGTGGCGTGCCCTGCCATTGAGGAGGTGGCGGTAATTGTAAGTGCTTATGGTGGTGCTGTGGCTGCCCACGAGGGAGTTACTCTGCCCCAAGACGACAAACTGCGCTATGTTGCCCCCAACGATATGTTCGATGCCGTGGCTTCGGGCTCGGCCCGCTATGATGCAATGGCCGTGGTGCCCTGCTCGGTGGGCACGCTGGGACGTATCGCTTCGGGTGTGTCGGAGGATTTGCTGGGTCGCGCGGCCGATGTTATGCTCAAAGAGCGTCGCCGTTTGGTGCTGTGTGTGCGCGAAACCCCGTTGAGCCTTATCCACATCCAAAATATGGAGCGTGTGACTCTCGCCGGAGGTGTTATCCTGCCCGCTGCACCGTCGTTTTACAGCCATCCCGAGGACATCGAGGCTGTGTGTCGCACCGTAACCGAACGCGTGTTGAGCCTTATGGGTGTTGAGGCCGAACATTACGAATGGGGCAAATAAGTTGGTAATAACAAAAAAAATCGCTATTTTTGCGCAGTTATAACGAAATTTTAAATCAAAAACACAATATTATGGCAACAACAGCTGACATCAAAATCGGAATGTGCATCGAGCTGAACAGCAAGACCTGGCAGATTATCGACTTCCAACACGTAAAGCCCGGTAAAGGCCCCGCTTTCGTGCGCACCAAACTCAAAAACCTCGAAAACGGTCGCGTGCTCGACAATACCTTCTCGGCAGGTGCTGCACTCACCCCCGTTCGCGTTGAGCGTCGCCCCTACCAATTCACCTACGAGGATGACCTGGGTGCACACTTTATGCACACCGAAACCTTCGAGGAGATTACCATCGAGCGTGACCTTATCACCAACTCGGACCTGATGGTTGATGGTCAAATCGTTGAGGTTATGTTCCACACCGACAAAGATATGGTTCTGTCGGCCGAACTTCCTCCCATCGTTGATATGGAGGTTACCTACACCGAGCCCGGTATCAAAGGTGACACCGCTTCGACCAACTCGCTCAAACCCGCTACCGTGAACACCGGCGCAACCGTTAAGGTTCCCTTGTTCATCAACACCGGTGACAAGATTCGCGTTGATACCCGCACCCGCGAGTACTACGAGCGTATCAAGTAAGAAAACTGCTTTACACAAGCATACCAAAAAGGCTGCTCAACCAATCGGTTGGGCAGCCTTTTGTTTGTAGCAGATGGGGCGGGAGTGTTGCTCTCTTGCCTTTCTGTGTATTAGTTTGCGGGGGGATAGTCGGTAGTGTAGTGCAGACCGACGCTCTCTTTGCGTGCTTTGGCGTGTTTGATAATCAGATAGCCGATGGTTATCAGGTTGCGCAACTCGCACAGGTTCTTGTTGAGTTTGGTCTTTTCGAATAACTCCTCGGTCTCGCGCCAGATGATTTGCAGACGGCGCTCGGCACGTTCCAGACGGAGATTCGAGCGCACGATACCCACATAGTTGCTCATAATTTGTTGCAACTCGCGGTAGTCTTGAATGATGAGCGACATCTCCTCGGTTGCACTCGTTCCCTCGTCGTTCCAATCGGGAATACCCTCCTGCAACTGTACGCGGTCGAGCATGGCCACGGCGTGACGTGCAGCCTGGTCGGCATAAACCACCGCCTCGATGAGCGAGTTGCTGGCCAGACGGTTGGCTCCGTGAAGTCCCGTGCACGAGGCCTCGCCCAGAGCGTACAGACGTTTGATTGAGGTCTCGCCGTTGGTGTTTACCTTCACACCGCCACAGCAGTAGTGTGCCGCAGGAACTACGGGAATGTAGTCGCGGGTGATGTCCAAACCAATCGAAAGACACTTCTGGTAGATATGCGGGAAGTGGTTACGCACCTCGTCGGGGTCTTTGAACGTAACGTCCAGATAGACGTGGTCTTCGCCACTGATTTTGAGTTCGTGGTCAATGCTGCGAGCCACCACATCGCGCGGAGCAAGCGAGCCCATCTCGTGGTACTTGTGCATAAACTCCGTGCCGTCTTTGAGTCGCAATACAGCGCCGAAACCACGCATCGCCTCGGTAATCAGAAACGACGGACGCTCTCCCGGGTTGTAGAGCGAGGTGGGGTGGAACTGAATGAATTCCATATTGTCGATAATACCTTTGGCTCGGTGAACCATTGCTATGCCGTCGCCTGTGGCAACCAGCGGATTGGTGGTCGCGTTGTAGATGTTGCCCACGCCACCTGTTGCCACAACGGTGAATTTTGCACGCAGGGTTATGGTTTGATGACTCTTTAAGTCGAGCACATAGGCTCCAAAACAGGCTATACCTTTGGTATGTTTGGTGACAAATTCGCCCAGGTGGTGCTGCGTGAGCAGGTCGATAGCGAAGTGATTTTCGAGGATTGTGATGTTGGGATGCGAGCGTGCGCTGGCCACGAGTGCTCGTTCGATTTCGGCTCCTGTGAGGTCTTTGTGGTGGAGGATTCGGTGTTCGGAGTGTCCGCCCTCGCGGTGGAGTTCGTATTTGCCGTCGGCGGTTTTGTCGAAGTTGGTTCCCCACGCCACAAGGTCGGCGATAAGTTCGGGAGCGCGTCGCACCACGAGTTCCACGGCTTGTTGGTCGCACTTGCCTGCGCCACACACCAGTGTGTCGTGAATATGTTTCTCGAAGGAGTCTTTCTCGTCGGTCACCGAGCAGATTCCGCCTTGTGCATAGTTGGTGTTACATTGGTCGATTTCGCCTTTGGTGACGACCACCACTTTGCCATATTCGGCTGCTTTGAGCGCGAAACTAAGTCCTGCCGCGCCGCTACCAATCACAAGAAAATCGGTATCCATAAAGTGTGAGTTAATTGTTGTTTCCGCAAAGTTATAAAGTTTTTTGTAACTTTGTCCAACATTTATCACAAATCAGCGCACTATGGCCGACAATCCCAAATCGTGGAAACGACTTCTGGCTCGATATGAGCAGTTCCTCCGACTCGAAAAGAACCTGTCGGACAACACCGTTGCGGCCTATATGAGCGACCTTGCGCACCTTCGCCGCCGAGCCGCCGAGGAGGGGGTTACACCGCGTTGGGTATCGCGTGCAATGGTCGAGAGTCTTATGGCCGAGCAGTATGACTTGGGGCACACCCCGCGTACCCAAGCCCGTATGTTGAGCAGTGTGAAGGGATTTTTCAACTTTCTGCTGATGGAGGAGATAATCGATGAGTCGCCTGCGCAGTTTGTTGAAGGGCCGCGTATTCCGCGAGAATTGCCCGATGTACTCACTCCCGACGAGGTGAATCGACTGATTGATGCTGCGGCCACACACCCTACCAACGGAGTGCGCAATGCTGCGATGTTGGAGATGATGTATAGTTCGGGACTTCGGGTGTCCGAACTTACGGGACTCTGTTTTTCGGATATTTTTGCCGACGACGGCTATGTGCGTGTCACGGGCAAGGGCGACAAACAGCGCCTTGTGCCGATGAGCCAGGCGGCCATAGATATGATTCGGGAGTATCGCGACACAGCACGTCCCGAGGCTAATTCCGACTATGTTTTTCTGAATCAGCGCCGCAAACCTCTGTCGCGTGTTATGGTGTTCTATATCATCAAGCAGGCGGCTGCCGATGCGGGCATTACTCGTGAGGTGAGCCCCCACACACTGCGACATAGTTTTGCTACCCACCTGCTGGCAGGCGGAGCGAGTATCTCGCAGGTGCAGGATATGCTCGGTCACGAATCAATCACCACCACCGAAATCTATACCCACGTCGATGTGACCGATACCGAGAAGACCCTCGAAGAGTCACATCCGCTCAATGGTGGCGTGTTTTAGAGAGTTATCGAATCTGATACTTTAAATCGTCAATACATACGTATGTCGGGGCGTTGATACCCCACTCACCCACGTCGGTGGTCGTGAAACGGAACTCTATGCGGTCAACCGTACCCAGCGGTGTGAGGTCGATTGTGCGCCAAGTGGTAATGCGCTCTTTGCCCTCGGCCAAAGTAACCTCCACTTCGCCCGTCTGTGCGTTGCCTTTGTGTCCGCTGATTACGACCGCGAGTTTGTCGGTGTCGTCCCATTGCGAATAGGCATCTGTGCCCGAGGTGTAACACTCCACGGTGGTGCTGTTGGTGAGTTTCACGCTTTGGGGTGCTGCTGCGTGGTCGAAACGAATGGTCGGCACGTATTGGTCTTTGCTGTAATCCGAGAAGTAGCAGACGGCAAAGACGTTGCCCGATACGGGCGGAAGCGGGCAGTTGTATTGGTGCAGATAACCTTCCAAATACTCCGAGCCTACGTTACGACTGAATGCCCAACCCCACCAGAAACCCGAAGTAGCATCGGTCCAAGTGCTGAATGTTGCACCGTTTTGTTGGGCGGTGAGAATGTCGTAGGTGTTGGTCTGGTCGTTAGTTCCGCTGTCGGTCCCCGTGCCGTAGCCGTTGTCGGAGGTTGCCATCTGCTCGAAGTCGATGGTGATTTGTCCCGAAGGGGTAGCAGTGCCGGGGCCGTCCACTTGGCACGACCATAGTGTTGCGGCCATAAGTGTAAGGCCGAGAATAGTTTTGCGCATAGTTCAAAAAATTACCGCCACGGACACTCCGCAGCGGTAACAAAGGTATAGTTTTTTGGGCGAATAATCAACTATTCCACCTCTTTGTGGTTAATCGAGATGACGTACACGCCCGAGGCTCGCTCGTCGATGTTGATTACCACATCCCGATTGTTGTCGTCTTTGGCCTGAATGACGTGATGTGTTGTCGAGGTGCTGTCGGGGTTCATACTCGTGTAGTGGTAGTAGCGCGCGTCGTGTATAGACTCCAAGTCGAGTTCGTCCAAAGCCTCAAACAGGGCGTTTTCGTCCAAATTGTCGAGTTGCTCCTCCAAGAGTTCCAACTGTTCGCGCAGATTGAGATTGTCGGCCGACGAGGGTTGTTGCACGGCCTTGATACCAAAGAGTGTGAGTGCGGCAATCCACACGGCGACGATAACGGCAATGACCCAGCCTCGAATGCGACCACCAAAGGCAAACACAAACAGTGCATAGTCCAATATCAGCCACGGCAACGATATAAGTCCCACGACAAACCACATAACCCATAGCATATTGCCGAACACGCCTGAGATTATTTCCAATTCGGTATCAAAATCGGCCATCCACTCCCACGAGCAATTTGCAATCGACGCGGTGGTCATCACGCCAATCATTGCGAGCCACGACAGCAATACCCACACAGCGGCAAACCCTGCCAACACGCGCAGAATTACCAACAATGCACTGCGACCCGAATCAACGGCTTGGGCCTCGCGTGAGGCCTGCATACGACCCTCGGGTGTAGGGGTGGCTTCGGCTTGGAAGTTTCGGTGGATTGACTCCGAGGTTATCTTCTCGCCGCGACCTTCGAGTTTTTGTCGAGGGGTGCGTGCCAACGGAATTATAATCCACAGCGCAATGTAGATAATGCTCGACAGAAACATCCACGACAGGTCGGTTGAGATGTGAACAAAGTGGGTCGAGAAACTTAATATGTGGCTTAAAATACTGAAAAATATAGCCAGAAACAGCGGTGTGATAAATCCCAAACGCAACCACATCGGGTTGATGTTCCAATACTGTCCCATACCTGCGCACACACCACCCAAGATGCGTCCTTCGCGCCAACGGTGCAGGCGGCGGGGAATATGGGCTTGTGGCTCGGTTTTGTGCGGTTCCTGCTCTCCTTCGGGCGAGCCGAGTTGGGCGATGATAACGTTGATTTTGGTCAGCGATACCACTTGGCGATACGACTGCTCCGAGAGAATCAACTCGGCAATACGGCCCTCGATGTCGGCAATGATTTCGGCACCATTGGGGTCGTTGTCGTAGGCGCGGTGCAGCGAGGCGATGTAGGCTTCGAGTGCGGCGTAGGCATCGTCGTCAAGGGTGAAGCCGATACCGGCAAGACTTATGTTACGGGTCTGTTTCATAGCGTGTTAGTTTTTGGAGTTTCGAATCGCGTTAATTTGGTCGACCATTTCGTCCCACGAGCGGTCGAGTGCTTGGAGTGCTTCGTGTCCGAGATCGGTCAGGCCGTAGTATTTGCGTGGCGGACCTTGGGGCGACTCCTGCCAACGGTACGAGAGCAATCCCTGATTTTTGAGCCTTGCCAGCAGAGGATACAGCGTGCCCTCGACCACAATCATATCCGAGGATTTCAACTCTCCCAGAATTTGTGGTGCATAGGCGTCCTCGCGCGAGAGAATCAACAGGATACAATATTCGAGGATTCCCCGTCGCATCTGGGTCTTGACAGTGTCGAGTTCGATGTTTCGGATGTTCATAGGTTACCTCCTTTCGTTTTGGTTTTGGTATTGCTCCACCTCGCTCTCCTCGGGCAGACAAATCCACATAATGATATAAATCCACACTCCCGCAGTACCCAAAATGACGGCCAAAACTGCAATTACACGAATCAGCGTGGGGTCGATGTCCAAATGACGACCCAGACCCGAACATACTCCCGCAATCATACGGTCGTCTTTGGGACGCGACAGACGTTGGCGATCGTTGTCGGTGTCGGAGGTGTTGGTGGTCTTGCGGTCGCCAAACTCCTCGGGGCGGCCGATGCGTGCGGTGGTGCGGCGTGCCATCTCGGCCGTCACAACCTGCATAGGCGACGACAGTTCCTCGTTCAGCAGGTCGGCAATACGCGCCTCGACATCCTCCAATATGCAGGAGTTGGATGCGTCGAGCCTCGAACGGATGTCGTTCAGATAGCGTTCGAGAATCAGGTAGGCGTCCTCGTCAATGGTGAATGCAAGCGAGCCGATATTGGCGTTGATTGTCTTTTTCATAACTATGAAGTGTATTTTCGGGTTGTTGTCTGTCGCAAAGATATAATAAAATTCTAATACTTGGTATCACATAGTAGTGTTTTTTTTCAAAAACGTGCAAAAAAGTTTTTCGGCAGAGGTGATTTTTGGGGGAGGGGGAGAGTGAATAAAGGTGTTTGTAGAGAGTGCGAAATTGGCGGACAAAAAGAATGTTGCCGACGAAATAAGTAAATCGTTGGCGACGAGCGAAATTTTTGGGTGTTGAAAAATGTTCGTTGGCGCTTGAAAATGTATAATTTCGAAAATCCACAAAAGTGCTTCAAAACGAAAGTCAGAACTTTGGTCGATATAATTTGGCTATTTGTCTATAAAATTGTTTATTTTGTCTTTATTAAGGTTGTAATGTATTGAAAATCAGCAGTTTACCCCCCCCTGCAAAAATGTTCACTTTTTGGGAAAATTGTTGCCTAAACGTTTGGAATTTTGGTTTCGAATGTAGTATCTTTGTATCAGGCCCACCAGGGAGTGGGACGAAAAAGAACCTTCCGACACGGATTCGGACCGTTCGAGAAAGTGCCCAAACAAGAGAAAATAAAGAGAGCGCATTATTCGACTAACAGCGATGCGCGGTGCTGAGAGGGTAAGGTGTCTATCGGTTCTGCCACCAACACAGAGTCGTAACCCTGAGGAGAGTGACGAGAGGGGGATATATCCTGTAAGAGTACATAGATCGGGCGGAAGATGCTTGATGTGGGAGGATTTTGATGAATTGTAAGATTTATCAGTCCTGATTTGTTGGTTCTATATATATAAATAGGTATCCGCATTTGAAAACGATATTTGATAGAATGCTTATGAAAAAGCTTTTGCTGACAATTTTTGGTTTGATTGCCGTTTGCTCGGTTGAGAAGGCGTATGCGCAGGACTGGGCAATCAAAACCAACCTATTCTACGATGCTACAACGACAATGAACCTTGGCGTTGAGGTTGCACTTGCCGAGAAGTGGACGTTTGACTTCTCTGGTAACTGGAACCCCTACCAATTCAAAAACAACAAGAAATGGAAGCATTGGCTCGTCCAACCGGAGGCACGTTATTGGTTGTGTCACCGTTTCGACGGCCATTTTTTTGCTGCACACCTTGTTGGCGGTCAGTACAATATCGGTAATGTTCACAATCTGCCCGATTTCTTGGGTACTCCCTTCTCGCAATTGGAGGACTATCGCTTCTATGGTTGGTTTGCAGGTGCGGGTGTTGGCTATGGCTACGCTTGGATGCTGGGCGAACACTGGAACTTGGAGGCCGAGATAGGTCTGGGTGTTGTGTACTCGGGCTACGAGAAATACTACTGCCCCCGCTGTGGCGAGAAAATCGGCGCCGACGACCACATCTACTACGGTGTGACCAAGGCTGCAATCAACCTGGTGTACCTTTTCTAAAAAAGAGAGTTAGTTATGAAAAGATTTTGTGTTGCATATATAGTTAGCCTGCTGTTCTGCCTGCCCGCTGTGGGTCAGTCGCTTATGAACGCCTCGGAGGAGATTGACAACCTCCAAGTAACCCGTGCCGACGGCCGTGTTAAGATTGCTATGGATATCGACTTGTCGAAATTCGATGTCGGAAGCACCGAGATTTATATCCTCACCCCCTCCCTCGAAAACGGAGGTGACAGCCTCGAACTGCCTTCGGTTGAGATTTTGGGCCGCCGTGCCGACCTCTATCTCATCCGTAACGATAAAGGCCCCGTAACTCCCCAACCACTCTATTTCTCGCGCGAGGCTACCCGCAAGGAGCGCAAAGCGGGCGAGAAACAATCGCTGGCCTATGTTACCGATGTGGCTTTTGAGGATTGGATGCGTGGCGCTACCGTTCGTGTCAAAGAGGGTAGTTGTGGTTGTAACCCCGAGGTTGTGCAAAATGCCGACAAACCCGTAGGTTCGCTGCTGCCCGAGTTGTATGAGCCTCAATATGTAATCTCGTATGCTGAGCCCGATCCCGAGCCTATCAAGATGCGTGACGAGTCGTTTACGGCCTATATCAACTTCTGGGTCGATAAATACGACATCCGCGAGAAGTATAAAAACAATGCCACTGAGTTGGCAGGTGTGCTGAACTCAATCGAGAAGGTGGCCGACGATGAGGACCTTACCATCACCGCCATCACCATCGAGGGTTGGGCGTCGCCCGAGGCAACCCAATACCACAACCAAGTGCTGTCGCAAAACCGTGCAAACTCGCTGGCTAACTGGATTTCGAAAAAGACAGGTATCGACCGCGACAAAATCGAGGCTATCGGTTGTGGTGAGGACTGGGCAGGACTCCGTGCCCGTGTGGATGCTACCCCCGGCCTGCTCGACCGCGACAAGGTGTATGCCATTATCGACGATGCAAGTCTGACCCAAGACCAAAAGGACTTGAAACTGAGCAGAATGCAACCTCCCACCATCTATAAACGCCTGATGGACGAGATGTACCCGCGCCTGCGTCGTAACGACTATCGTATCGAGTATAAGGTGCGTAACTTCAACTTGGAGGAGGCGCGTGTGCTGGTGGATAGCGACCCCCGCAAGTTGTCGGTGAGCGAAATGTATAAGGTTGCAGGTAGTTATGAACGTGACTCCAAGGAGTATCGCCACGTTATGGACGTTGCGGCCGAAACCTACCCGAGTGTGGTTGCTGCGGCTGTCAATAAGGCTGTGATGCAGATTGAGGCCGAGCAATGGGATGCAGCGCTGGCTACACTCGCCAAGAGCGACACCTCGGATGCTCGCATCATCACCACCCAGGGTAACGCCTATTGGGGTAAGGGCGACACCGCCAAGGCTCGCGAATGTTGGAGCAAGGCTGCCGATGCAGGCAACGCCGATGCGGCCCACAACCTCGCCGAGATTGATAAATATCTTGCCACTTATTAGTGTGAATATATAACAAATTGAACAACAAACTAATCAACAATTTTTATTAACTAAATTTTTACTATTATGAAAAAACTTTTCGTTGCTATGCTGGCCGTTGCAGGCTTGGTAGCTTGTGAGAAAGAGGCAGGTTTTGATGCTCCTATCGAGTCGAACAACAAGACCGTTGCTATCACTATTGAGAACGCAGCCCGCGTAACTAAGGGTGCTGCCGGTAACACTACTGCCGCTACTGGCGAGACTTACCAAGCAGTTGCTGACGCTGCTGACCTCAAAATCCTGTTCGCTGCCGGTGAGACCATTCTGAAAGAGATGGCTCTGGTTGGTACTGAGGTTGAACACAAGGAGGGTGCAAATGCAGAGTACCAATACGGTAAGAAACCCGCAAGCGGTATCAATGGTGACTACTTCTTCCACAACGTTCCCGCTGCTGTTACCAAGGTTGCAGTTGTACGTTATGAGACTAATGACATCACTATCACGGAGGGTGAAACCACTTTGGCAGAGGTTCTGGCGCTGGCTACCTCGACCATTAACGAGCAACGCGAGATTGATGACATCTGCCTGTATGGTGAGGGCGCTCTGGGTGCAAAAGGTGACGACTGTGTTGAGATTGACGGTGTTCAATACTACATCTATCCCGCTGCTGTAACTGTTGCTCCCGCTATGGCTCGCTTGGAGATTAGCCAAATCAGCTGTACTGACCTGGGTGACGACAACGACGATGACAAACTCGAAACCGTAGGTATCGATGAGCTGAAACTCAACTCGTTTGAGTGGGGTGGCTACACCATTGATCCCGCTCAACTGGGTACTCTGGTAGGTTCGTATGTTTCGGGTCAAGCTAACTCGACTGTTGAGGATGAGACTAAACGTGTTTGCAAACCCGCTACCGGTGTTTGGTCGTGGAATATCGTTCCCCAAGCTTTCGCGAAGATGATTCTTTCGATGGAGGCTAAGGCTTATGACTACCAACTGCCTGCAACCGACCTGGCTATCAACGTTACCGGTCTGACTCAAGAGGGTGCTGATGTTACTTCGTATGAGGCTGGTAAAATCTACCAACTCGCAGTTAACTTTACCGAGGATGACATCGCAGGTCAAGAGGGTGTTTGCGTTGACGTAACCGTTACCATCCAAGACTGGGTAGTTGTTCCCGTTGAGCCCGTATTCGGCGAGTAATTACTATCTGACCCCTATGGGTCACACACAAAACTTTTAGGATGTCTGCCCCTCGCCAATCAAGGGGAGGGGCAACACCCTAAAAACCAACAAAAAACAACACATATACACGCCACAAGGCAACTAACAAAACACCAACTACAAGAAACACTCCCACGCGGGATAAACTCCCACCAAGAGTGAATATATACCAACAATACTACATATTACCTGAAACCATAAACAACAGGCACACGCAATATGGTGTCACAAAAAACGAAAAGACTATTATGAGAAAACTTCTATACTTGTGCTTGCCGCTCGTCTCGTTCGTTCTGCTCACGAGCTGCATCAAGGAGGATTATAGCGATTGCGAGCGTTGTAAACTCGTGTTCACCTATCTGGGTGACGGCTCGTCGGATGTCTTCCCCAACCATATTACCAGTGTCAGCCTGTTTGTTTTCGACCAAAACGAACGATTGGTGCGTACCAAACGTTTGGAGCAGAACCAACTGAAAGCACATCAGGGTGTGAACTTCAACCTCGAACCCGGTAAATACCGCATCGTGGGCGTAGGTAACGACTACGAACTGACCGATGTGTCGAATACCGACGCGTGCGATATGAGCCAAATCATTTTCCACCACCCCAACTGCAAAACTCGCGCTGAGGGTGTGGTTCAAAGCAACGACTCGTTGTATCTCGGCTCCAAAGAGATTGTAATCCCCGAATCGTATTGGTATCACGACACCGTACGTTTCTACTCGTCGCACCTCAAAGTGTCGTACACCGTACGCGACTACGTCAATCCCAACGCCACTCGTGCCGCACAAGGCTATCTCGATTTGCGCATCAAAAACCTGTTGCCGCAAACCGACTTTACCAACCGAGCACACGGCGAACTGATGACTTACAACCCCGCGTTCAAGTTCAACACCTCCAATGGCGACCACACAACCTATCTCAATATTATGCGCCACTCGGCCGATTGTAATGTTGAGTTTGAGTTGGTGGACCGCGCATCAGGCGAGGTTGTACACACATTGCTGCTGGCGGATTTCCTCCGTGATTTCCCCCAAATCGATGTGACCAAACAAGAAGTATTGATTCCCATTTTGCTGGAATTCAAAAATATAGGCGTGAACGTCACAATTAACGACTGGACCGTGGAGGATGTAACCCCCGGATTTGGCAAGGGCGACGACGAAGAGCCCTCCACCGAGCCTACACCCGATGCGGAACAGCCCGAAAATAATAACCAATAAAAGGATACGACGATGACAAAACTTAAACATATCATTGTGCTCCTCGCAAGTGTAGTCGCCGCATCCCTTACCTCGTGCGTCAAAGAAGAGGCGTATGTGGTTAATACGACGACACTCAACGTGCAGTTGACACGTGCCGCAGAGACCGATGCCCAAGGGAATGTTTCCCAAGAACAGGGTGACGGTATCGAGGACGCTATGCTGTGGGTCTACAAATGTTCGCTCGATGGCGACGGCAAACCCACTAATATTGAATCTACGGCAGCGGGTTGGCGTTATGTGACAGGTCTTAATACCTATGGTTCGATGAATGTTCACATTCCTCTGCCTATGTGTAGTACCGACAGCCCGCAACAATCGTATGTTATTGTGGCGCTACTCAACTTGGAGGCTTTTGGTACGGGTCACACTACATTCAATCGTTCAACTCCGTTTACTAATGGTCTTACGGGTATCTTTGTTCCTTTGGCAGATGGCTTTTGGTCAACCTACCCCGATGACGAGGGTCGCACACCCGAACTGATGCCTGTGTCGAATTGGGCAACCTTTACTGTGGATAACACAAACACCCATAGCAATAATTGCTACCAACTTGAACTTCCGGTTTATCGTGCCGTAGCCAAGACTCAGTTGCTTGTCCGCAAATCGAGTGATGAGTTTGGTTTGGTGATTACCGATGCCAAAATTTGCTCGTCCAAAATGCCGAACTCGGCTGTTATAATGACGGGTCAAAGCCTTAGTGGAAGTGCAAAACCCTATGCTGACAAGAAAACACCGTCTATGGGAGCCGAGGGTGAGGGTTATCCTAACCAAACTGATGGCTGGACCTATTTCCAACGTTCATTCACTACGCTAGGCGCAGGCGAACGTCAGATTCTAAATAACGGAGGTGTGGGTACGTCAAGTTTTGCTGCAACAACCGTTACGAACTATATTGGAGATAGCGACAATGAAACTTATACCTGGGTTGGCGGTGCATTCCTTTATGAGAATGACCAAGAACTTGTTAATGCCGAGGACTATATGTCAGTTCCTACCGGCGGTAATGGTGGATATTATTTGAAGATTGATTATATCTTCAATCGCGATAAGAGTGCGCTGATAAACTCAAATGGTAGTTACAATGCAAATGCCGCAGGAAATGAGGTTGTGACTCGCTATGTGGCTCTGCCTAAGGTGGTGCGTAATCACGACTACCAAATTAAGGCTACTGTTGAGGTTACCGTTACGGGTGGTATTATTATCACCTATAAGGTTACCGATTGGAGTACTCAAACGGTTAATGTGCCGAGTTTCAACTAATTTGAAATGAGTGAACTATGAAACGATATATCAAAATATTGTCAATGGTGCTGACGTTGAGCGTGTTGGGCTTGACGTCGTGCGCAGATGACTACTTTGTGGATGGTGAAAACGTAGTAGTGTCGGACGACACCACTGCAAAAACCGTGCTTACCTTCAATATTAAGGATGATACCCGAATTACTCGTGCCGCACAGTCTACCTATTATGAGTATTTGGTTCAGAATGTCTACGTGTTTGTGTTTAATAACGGCCGTCGTATTGAGTTGTCCAAAAATTTCTTTGATGCGACCTCTATTCGTAACTACAAAAATAAAGACGATAAAAACGGCAATACCGAATCGAGTGGACAAATCGTATTTGAGGGTGTGGTTGGCTCGAACCTTACAGTGTGTTGTGTTGCCAATATCGGTACGTCGAACTCGGCACTGACTCGTGCAGATGTGGGTGAGGATGATAATGAGGTTACCGACGAGGATATCCAAAAGATGGATGCTATCCAAACTTATCAGGATTTGCAAAATCTGGCTGTTGAGTTGGATAGTGACGACGTATTCCGTGGTGCATCGTTCCTGATGACAGGTGAGGTGCGTAATGTAAACCTTGCGCCGAGTACCAATGAGGCGGATTTTACCAGAATCAATATTGACCTGTACCGCGCTGATACCAAAGTTACCTTTAATGTTAAGGCCGAGAACTCCGAGGTTACCGATTTGAAGTTTATCCCCGGTAAGTGGCGTGTTGTGAATGCTCCTCGTGCTACGTGGGTGTTGCCTCGAAATGTAAGTGGCAGTGGCGTGCTGAGTGCCGATATGGATGCTACGGGTAGTGTTGAGAGCGACTATTTTGAAAGTATGACCACCCAATTCGAGGATGTAATTGCGGGTGTTGATAATAGTGGTACTTTCACATTCTATATGTACGAGAATATGAAAGCGCCTATGTCGACCATTACCGCTTCGGGCGATGCCGGTTATGCTCTGCGTGAGAAACAGGTCAAAAAGGCAGATGGTAGTAATGGTGATTATATCTATGCTCCCAAGTGGGCTACTTATGTAGTGTTCACGGGCGAGTTGAGTTATACCCAAGATAAAGAGGTGACTGGTACAACGGGAACTACCACAACAGTGGACTATGTAATGGCCGATGTTGAGTATGTCGTTCACCTGGGTCATAGCAGCGCAACCAACTTTAATAACTATACCACCTTGCGTAACCACCACTATACCTATAATGTTACCATTAAAGGTGTGAATGATATTGTGGTGGAGGTTGATACCGATAATGATGACGATGCTACGAATAATACCGAGAATCGTCCCGGTGCCGAGGGTGATGTGGTGTTGTCGGCGACTCAGATTATCAATGTCGATGGTCACTACGACCGTGCGCTGATTGCGCTTACTGATGAGGAGGCCAAACAAATTTATTTCTCGGTCAGCACTCCTTGGGAGCGTGGTATTGACGCAAATGGTTTTATGAATGTTGGTGACCAATTGAAGGACTATAAGTGGGTTAAATTCCTTATCAATAAGGATGTGCTGACTGATAATACGGCAATTACTACCAACTATGCCCGCTATCCCGGCGAACAATGCTATGACGGCGGTAAGACTGCGACGGGAACTGCGGCTACAAGTGCAACTTATAACAAGAGTGTAACCTTGCGCGATATTCGTCAATTGTCAACCTATCTGTCGCAGGAGGCAAATCGTACAGCGTCAAAAGCTTCGGATGGCAAGATTTATATTACTGCATTTATTGACGAGAATATCTATTACTATAACCCCACTACCGATAAAGTGGCTTCGGGTGTGACAGCGGGTACTAATGGTACTTATAGCGTCAACAACCACGCTGCGTTAGCCACTACCTATGCGGGTGTAACTACGGCTACTGCCGATGGCCTGCTGTTGTGGAAACAGAGTGTGAACCAACCCGACCGTATGATGCATATCGTGAAAGCGGGTGATATGAAGTATAGCGCCGATGGAGAGAGTTCGGTTTCGCGTTCGGTTGTGTCGTTCAAACAACGTGCGGTACAAACATTCTACAATACCGATCCTACCTTGGTGAACCTCAAAACGGCTTGGGGTACCGAGACCATCAACGAAACAACTCCAATGACCGTGAGTCGTACGTCGTACCACAGCAAGAGCACATATAACGATTATGCGTACTCACAACGTCTGACGGCTTATGCAGGTTCTTCAACAGGAACGATGAATACTTGGGCCAATGTGGTTAGTGCAACTGAGCAATATGGCCTTGGTAGTAGTTATATAGACCCGTCGTATGCTTGTGCATTACGAAACCGCGACCTTGATGGTGATGGTAATATTGACCCTAATGAGGTGCAGTGGTATTTGGCTCCCTTGGCGATGATGACCGACTTGTGGGTGGGTGAGCCCGCAATGCCTCCTTATGCTAAGTTGTTTGATGAGAAGAATCCCGATGGCTATTATAATGACAAAGATGCAGGCAATGCCAAGACTCCTGCAACTCACATTGTGACAAGTACCATTTCGAGTAATAGTCCGTGGGTTTATTGGGCTGAGGAGTACGGCGCAACATCAACTCATAGTAATGCAATAGAATGGCGTAAGGCTCCGATGCTTACTTATAGCACGACAACTAGTCAGATTTCAAGGACGAATGCAGTCGTGTCGCTACGATGTGTGCGTAACTTTGGTGCAGCTTACACTTCGACCGCATTGCCTCAGGACTATGTGATTGTGTCGCCTACCCCGGGTACCAATAAGACCTCGTCCACTCAGAATGAGTACCAACTCGACCTCAGTTATATCAACCCGTTGGCGCTGCGTACGGTGTCGGATAATGGTGGAGCTCTGCCCTATGCGCTGCTGAATGACGTGGGACAAAACAACCGTCCGTATTATGGATTCTTTGTTGATCCCGACTATTACTCTCTTAATGGTTCGGGTGTCAATGCGACCAGGTTGCAAAATACTACAAATACTAACAGACGTACCTCTTGGTACCGAGCATATTTGGGTGAGATGATGATGACCGATGAGGATGGTAATCGTTACAGCCGAGTGTGTCCCGATGGTTATCGTGTGCCCAACCAGCGTGAGATGCAGATTATGACTCGTTTGTTGGACGGCTGGGATTCGCAAGCGGGTAATTATAGTTCGTATCTTATGGTGAATGGTCAGGAACTGAATCGACAAGACGTTGATAATAACTTTGGTATATTCCTTTATTATGCTTCGCAGGCTCGAATCTCTCGTACTTTGACTACCAGCATTGAAAATGCAACAGAATCGGGTGTGGTTCGTTGTGTGAAAGATAATTTGAGTTCAGGTCCGAGTTCCGGTGGCGAATTTGGCGACGGTGGCGACGGAGTCCAATAGGAATGGATGTTTCTAAAATGTTTCGAAAATCGCCCGAACAAAATCAAACAAAAGGCTAAATCGATGTATTTTAGCCTTTTGTCTATAAAATATTAGGATTTGTAGATATTTGTTTTTACCTTTGCATTGTGATTCATTTCCAAAACAAAAGTTTTCAAAACAAAAAGCAAAGTTTTGGATGATTTGCGGGGTGGATTGCGCTGAAAAACAGTTGTTTACGAACGTGGAAAAACTAAACCTTTAATATAAAACCGGGTGGGCGTAACAGCCTTTCCGGTTTTGCCGTACCTATAACTACTATGAAGATTATGAGAGTAAGATTGAATTTTCTGTATTGCCTGTTGGCAATGGCTATGATGGTGTCGTGTAGTATCGACCCGCAGAATGAGCCGCAAGTTCCCGAAGAAATTCAGCCCGAAGAGAATCAACCTGCCGCAGAGTATGTAACAGCAATTCACAATGCCACAGACACTCGAACATACCTTGGAGTTGATGGTCTGACGGTCTATTGGAGCGCAGGCGACAAAATGGGTATCTACACCCAAGAGGGTAGTGATAACTTGATGTTTGTGGCTGAAAGCGCATCGGATGCCTATGGTGGTAAGTTTAAAGGTGTGCTTAATGGTGAGATACCGGCCTATGCCTACTATCCGTATAGCGCTAATGCGGGAGATGACCCTACAAACCTAACGTTGTCGCTCAGTCCCGAGCAAAATGCGACACTGATTTCGGATTATGATTTCCGAACAAGTATCTATGTTGCTCGAAGATCAACCAGAGGCGAATATACACTCAACTTCCGAAGTGTGTTGTCGATGTACACTATCGAAATTGATGCAGCTGACAGCCCTTTCCAATATCTGAATCTTTCGAGTGTCACGGTTCAACCTTTGCCGCTGGCCGAGGGCGACCCTATGCCTGCCTTCACGGGTGATTTTACACTTGACTTAACCTCGGGTACAACCACCTTCACGGGTAATTCGTATGATTATGCTACGCTGACTTGGGCAGAACCATATCCCTTGACAAACGGTAAAGCCACGGCTTCGATGTTCTTCAACCCCGAGTCCGTTAAGGAGGGTATGCCGCTGTTGATTACTATTTGTGCAGAGGATGGTACGACTGCTTCTATTCGAATGACATCGGTCAAAAATTGTGAGCCTAATACGCGATATACAATCTCACTTGCATTGGCCGATTTGGAAGACCGCCTTGTCTATGAGGGCAATCCATTGGCTGCTGTAAGTTTCAAAAATGCCAATAACTCCAAAATGATTGCGTCGTCGCTCTATGAGGGCCCTTTGACCAATGCCTATTACACCAACTCAACAACCGAGTATGATGTTGCTGCAACTTATGATGCCGCACAAGGTGCCTGGGTTGCTACAATCCCTTATCTGTGCGATTTTAGTGACTTGGTAGCCGATTTTACCACTACCGAGGAGGGGGCAACAGTGAGTGTTGATGGCGTGGAACAAGTTAGTGGTGTTACGGCTAATGATTTTAATGGTGAGGTTACTTATGTGGTTACCTCGGCCAATGGTGCAGCACGCAAAGTAAAGGTGAAGGTGCAAAATACCGGATTGCCTGTTGTGACTATCAATGGTACGGTGTATTCCAAAAGTACCGATTTTGATGATATTGAGGGTACTTCGCAAGTGAATATCGATGGTGTGGATTATACCGCAGGAGTGCGTCTGCGTGGTAACTCAACTCAGGTGATGCCCAAAAAGCCTTATGCTATCAAACTTGACAAAAAGGCCGAAGTATTGGGTATGCCCAAACACAAACGTTGGGTGCTGTTGGCAAACTGGCTCGACCGAACAATGTTACGTAACGACTTGGCGTTCTATTTGGCGCAGCAAACTGGTGCCTGGGCGCCGCGTGGTAAATCTGTCGAGTTGGTGCTCAATGGTGTGCACGTGGGTAACTATTTCCTGTGTGAGCAAATCAAAAATGGATGATAACCGTGTGGCTGTTGCCGATATCGATATTACCGAACTCTCGGCTCAGACCGAAGACGCTGTGGCTGCAGAGATGGGATTCTTGCTCGAATGTGATCAAGGTGCCGATGCTACCGAGATTTATTTTAAGGTCAATTCGCCCGTACCCTTCTATGTGTATGTCAAAGACCCGAGCAGTGTAGCCGCCCCGGGTAATGGTGTCAATACAACCGTGGGATATACCTATATTAAAAAGTATTTCACCCAGATTGGTACGGCACTTCAACGCAGTAACTGGGCAACGGTTGCCGAGTTGATAGATTATCAATCGTTTGCCGATCATTGGATGTTTACCGAACTTACGGCCAACCAAGAGTCCAAGCACCCCAAAAGTTTCTATATGCACAAGGATGCAGGTGGTAAACTTAAAGCGGGACCTGCGTGGGATTATGACTGGGCTACCTTTATCTCGCAGGATTTGATTGGTAATGCAAACCACAGTGAGGTGAGCAGTACCGCCGGCCAAATCAAAGATAAGTTTACTATGCGCTATACGATGTGGTATACCTATCTGTTTAATGACCCCGCATTTAAGGCTGTGGTTAAGGAGCGTTGGATTGCAAATAAAGCTAAATTCCAATCTGCTCTCAATTATCTGAACCAACAGGCGGCTCTTGTTAAAGTTTCGGATGAGTACAATCACGCAATGTGGCCTATTGAGGGTATGATTGTGAACTCTTCGTATACCCGACAATATGGCTTCCCCAACCGAGATGAAAGCCTGTCGTTTGATGAGGCAGTTGCACGCATATACTCCAATTTGGAGTTCCGTTTGAGTTGGCTCGATACTCAAATTAACAATCTGTAATAAGATGGACGCGATAGTGTAGGTTGCGCGTCGGACCAATAAAAAACCGAGGTTGCTCCGTGTGGGGCAACCTCGGTTTTTTATGTGCGTTTGAACGACTCGTTACTCCTCGTCCAAAGCCAGGCGGATGTTCAGTTCCTCCAATTGTGCGGGGTCGAGGGTCGAGGGAGCCTCAATCATAGTGTCGCGTCCCGAGTTGTTCTTGGGGAATGCGATGTAGTCACGAATAGACTCCACACCGCCGAACAGCGAACACATACGGTCGAAACCGAATGCCAAACCACCGTGGGGAGGTGCACCATACTTGAAGGCATCCATCAGGAAGCCGAACTGCAATTGAGCCTTCTCTGGGGAGAAACCGAGGGTTTTGAACATCTGTTGTTGCAACTTGGCATCGTGGATACGAATCGAGCCGCCGCCGACCTCCACACCATTAACCACAAAGTCGTAGGCATTGGCGCGAATCTTTCCGGGGTCGGTGTCGAAGTATTGAACGTCCTCGGGTTTGGGTGCGGTGAAGGGGTGGTGCATAGCGTAGTAACGCTCGGTCTCCTCGTCCCACTCAACAAGCGGGAAGTCCACAACCCACATTGGTGCGAACTTGGTGTTGTCGCGCAGACCCAAACGACGGCCCATCTCCAAACGCAACTCACACAGGATGGTTTGGCTCTTGCGTTTTTTGCCACAAACAACCAACAGCAGGTCGCCGGGTTGTGCCTCGCAACGCTCAACCCAAGCCTTCAAGTCGTCGGCCGAGTAGAACTTGTCTACACTCGATTTGACACTTCCGTCGGCTTCCACTTTGACCCATACAAGGCCTTTGGCGCCGATTTGGGGACGTTTGGCCCACTCGGTAAGTTCGTCAATTTGTTTGCGCGAGTAGCCCGAACAGCCGGTTGCAGCGATGGCGCCCACATACTCCGAGCCGTCGAATACGCCGAAACCACGGTCGCGAGTCAGGTCGGTAATCTCGTGAATCTCCATTCCGAAACGCATATCGGGTTTGTCCGAACCGAAGCGGTCCATAGCCTCGGCCCACGGCATACGCAGGAAGGGCTCGGTAAAGTCGATGTCGAGTACGGTCTTGAACATATATTTGGCCAGACGTTCGAATACGTCAATCACGTCATCTTGCTCAACAAACGACATCTCGCAGTCGATTTGGGTGAACTCGGGCTGACGGTCGGCACGCAGGTCCTCGTCGCGGAAACAGCGTACGATTTGGAAATATTTGTCGTAGCCGGCCACCATCAGCAGTTGTTTGAAGGTTTGCGGGCTTTGGGGCAGGGCGTAGAACTGTCCGGGGTTCATACGGCTGGGCACCACAAAGTCACGAGCACCCTCGGGTGTCGAACTGATGAGGTAGGGGGTTTCGATTTCGAGGAATCCCTCTTTGTCGAGGAATTGGCGAACCGATTGCGCCATACGGTGACGCAGAATCATCGCATTTTTGAGCGGACCACGACGGAGGTCCAGGTAGCGGTACTTCATACGAAGGTCGTCGCCTCCGTCGGAGTTGTCCTCAATGGTGAAGGGGGGGACCTCCGAGGCGTTGAGGATAGTCAATCCACTGACAGCGATTTCGATATCGCCTGTGGGGATTTTGCCATTCTTGGCCGAGCGCTCAATAACCTTACCTGTGGCTTGGATTACATACTCGCGTCCGAGTTGTCCGGCGGTCTGTTTGGTCGCCTCCGAAGAGTTTTCGTCCACCACAAGTTGGGTGATACCGTAGCGGTCGCGGATGTCGATGAATGTCATTGCGCCCAGATTGCGGACTTTTTGCACCCAGCCGGCGAGAGTTACTTCGCTGCCGAGATTGGAGAGACGCAACTCTCCACAGTTGTGCGTTCTGTACATATTTCTGATTTTAGATAAATATTCGCTAACTTTGCAGACACAAAAGTACTAATTATTATGGAAAGTGTTGTCCGCAGTGACGAAAAATTTATGCGTATGGCAATAAACGAGGCTGCCAAAGCGTTAAAACTAGGAGAAGTTCCCATCGGAGCGGTTGTCGTTTGTGGCGACCAGGTGGTGGGGCGAGGACACAATCTGACCGAAATGTTGGGTGATGCAACGGCCCACGCCGAGATGCAGGCTATCACTGCGGCGGCTTCGTCGCTGGGAGGTAAGTACTTGGATAAGTGTACGTTGTATGTGACTGTGGAGCCTTGTGTGATGTGCGCGGGAGCGTGCTGTTGGAGCCAAGTCGGACGGATTGTGTGGGGCGCCGATGACCCTAAACGCGGATTTAGTACCGTAGGTGGCCGAATTTTGCACCCCAAAACATTGATTCACAGTGGAGTATTGGCCGAGGAGTGTAGTGATATGGTGAGTCGTTTTTTTGAAAAGTTAAGACAATAATTGGACATCTAAAAGAAAAGTCTTAAATTTGCCTTTTGGAAAATAACTTAAACAAGTGTATCACAATATGAAGAAAATGAAAATCGTAGCAACTCTTATCGTTGCTCTGTTCGCTTCGGCGACTCTTTCGGCTCAGGACGTGGCATCGGTTACCGCCAAGTACAATGAGGCCGTTCAAAAAGTTCAAGCCAAAGATTACAATGGCGCAATCGCTATCTTGGACGAGGCTATCAATATGGGTCTTGAAACCGAGGGTGCTGAGGCTACCGTTGATTTGGCTCAAAAACTGTTGCCCGCTTGCTACTTCCAAAGTGGTCTGGGTTTGGCCAAAGCAGGTAAACTCGATGAGGCTTTGGAGAAATTCAACAAAGCGGCTCAAACCGGCGAACTCTATGGCGACACCAAGAGTATGCGTAACGCCAACACTATGATTGCGCGTGTTTATACTATGAAAGGTGCTAACGCCTTCAATACCAAAGACTATGCAACTGCCGCTGCAATTTTTGCTAACGGCTACGCTGCCAACCCCAACGACACCAAACTCGGTCTGAACCTGGCTATGAGTTATTGCGAGATGGGTGACCTTGTAAAAGGTGGCGAGGTGTACAAACAAATTATGGCGCTGACCCACAGCAAATACGATGCTGACAAGGCTGCTGCAAAAGAGAACTTCACCAACTACCTGTTGGCTGCTGCTTCGAACAACGCTGCTGAGTCGAAATTCGATGAGGCTTTGGTTTACACCAACGAGATTATCGCTATGGATTCGCTGAGCGCCGTAGGTAACAAACTGTTGGTTCAACTCTACAACTCGAAACAAGATTGGGCCAAAGTTGCCGAACTTGGTGGTGTTGCTGCTGCCCTGCAAGCAACTCCCGAGGAGCAAAGCGACCTGTACTATATGCAAGGTGCTGCGCTGAGCAACAGCGACAAACTCAACGAGGCTATCGAGGCTTACAAGAAAGTAGTCGCAGGTAACAACGTAGCCAATGCTGCTGATCAAATCAAAGCGCTCCAAGCAGTTATCGCTTCGAAGAAATAGTTCTCCCGCGGAGAGCGAAAAAGTAAGGCTGTCCAAGCATTTGGACAGCCTTATTTGTGTTTGTGTACCTCGAAAAAGTTGCTCTAGGCTTATTTGTGCTCGGCAACCCAGTTGGTGAGTTCGACGAACTCGGCCACACTCAACTGCTCGGCACGACGACTGAAAAAGGGGTGCTCCTGACCTCCCATTGCACCAAATACCGCACGCAGAGAGTTGCGAATCATCTTGCGACGCTGACCAAACGAAGCCTTGACAACCTTGATGAAGAGAGCCTCGTCGCAACCCAACTCCTTGACATCGTTGCGGCGCAGACGAATTACGGCGCTCTTGACCTTGGGCGGAGGATTGAATACGTTTTCGTGAACCGTAAACAGATACTCGATGTCGTACCACGCCTGCAACAGAACGCTCAAAATTCCGTAGTCGCGGCTGCCGGGAGGCTCGGCCAAACGAACAGCCACCTCCTTTTGAATCATACCCACACACTCGGGTACCAACTCGCGGTTCTCCAATACCTTAAAGAAAATCTGCGACGAAATATTGTAAGGGAAGTTGCCCGCCACGGTAACCCCATTGGGGAACTTCTCGGCGAGGTCCATTTTCAGAAAATCGCTACCCAAAAGTCGGGGTGTGAAGTCGGGGAAGTGCTCGTGCAGATAGGCTACGCTCTCGGTGTCAATTTCGACACCCCACACTTCGAGGTCGTCGCGCTCCAACAAAAATTGGGTCAGCATACCCATACCGCATCCCACCTCCAATACTGTGGCGGGACCCGATACCGCATCGGCAATTCTGCGAGATATGTTTTTGTCGGTCAGGAAGTGCTGGCCGAGTGCCTTTTTGGCTCTTACTTCGCTCATAACTTTTCGATGTATTGTGCCACTTGCTGCATCAGCCAGGCGGGGGTGGAAGTTGCTCCGCACACGCCAACACTTTGGGCGTCTGCGAGCCACTCGTTTTGAATCTCACTCTCGCTCTCGACGCAGTAGGAGCGGGGATTGGTGCTGCGACATACGCCGTACAGCACCTTGCCGTTCGAACTCTTGCGACCACACACAAATATCACCACGTCGAAACGGGCTGCAAACTCACGCAAACCCTGTTCGCGGTTGGCCACCTGACGGCAAATGGTATCTTGGATTACAATGTTGTCGGGATTGGTGCTGCGGCGGCGAATCTCGTCGGCAATCTCGCCAAAGAGTTCCAGACTTTGGGTTGTCTGCGACAGCAGTGTCACGGGTCGTGTGAAGTCCACCTGTGAAAGGTCGGCTACGCTCTCGACTACCGTGCAGTCGTCGCCAACCTGACCCGTAAGTCCCACCACCTCGGCGTGGCCGCGTTTACCCAAAATTACGACCTGTCCGTTCACCTCGCGCATCTTGGCATAGGCCTCTTTGACACGTTTTTGGAGCCGTGCCACAACGGGGCAGGTAGCGTCAATATAGGGAACGCCACACTCTTTGAGGCGTTGATATGTCGAGGGGGGCTCGCCGTGTGCCCTAACCAATACGGTGCCCTCGCTGACTTGTGCTATTCCTTGGTGGTCGATGGTATGAAGTCCGAGTTTTTCGAGTCGGTGTTGCTCCTCGGCATTGTGAACGATGTCGCCCAGCGAGAACACTCTTTGGCCCGAACCTATGGCCTGCTCGGTCTTGCCTATGGCGGTTACGACTCCAAAACAGAAGCCCGAACCTGCGTCAATCTCTACTTGCATAGGCGTTCGTTGTAAATACCCATAAAGAATTCCATCTGCTCCTCGACGGTCATATGGCTGTTGTCCAACACAATGGCGTCGTCGGCTTTACGCAGAGGACTGATGGCGCGATTTTGGTCGGCGTGGTCGCGCTCCACCACATTACGATACACCTCGTCGAGGGTGGTAGTGTCGCCTTTGGCCTGCAACTCCTTGTAACGTCGTTCGGCACGCACCATAGGGTCGGCAGTCATAAACAGTTTGATTTCGGCGTCGGGGAACACCACCGTGCCGATGTCGCGTCCGTCCAACACCACACCTCCGTTGCGACCCATAGCCTGTTGTATAGCCACAAGTTTGCGGCGTACCTCGCCCACCGAACTGACCGAACTCACGTAGTTGCTCACCTCGATGGTGCGGATGCGTCCTTCGGCAGCGTCGCCATTGATATAAATGTCGGCAGCACCTCGTGCGCGGTTGTAGCGGAAGGTGATTTCGATGTCGTCGAGTGCGGCGATAAGTCGGTCGGTGTCGAGAATACCTCCCGAGATGATGTCGTGGTCGATGGCATAGAGCGTCACAGCACGATACATTGCGCCCGTGTCGATAAACACATAGCCGAGACGTGCGGCAATCTGCTTGGCGAAGGTGCTTTTGCCACACGACGAGAAACCGTCGATAGCAATGGTGAGTTTATGTGCAGGTTGGGTCATTATCGTATCATTTTTATGGCGGTTGAGATTACGGCCGATGCACCGAGCAGTGCAATAATTACGCCTGTTATGCGGTTGAGCCACAGCAGGTGTCGCGGACGGAATCGTCGTCGCAGTTTGTTGACACCCCAGGTGAGCAGTCCCCACCACGAGCACGCGCCGCCAAAGAATCCCGAAATCATCAGAATACCGCTGGCTACACGGGTTGGTTTGTCGGGTGCCGAGGGGTCGTAGTTGAGGTTGAAGGCTGTGAAGATGACCATCAGCCACAAGATGAATGCGGGGTTGGTAAGTGTGAGCAGGAATGTTGAGAGGTAGTCCTGCCACAGGTTGGTTTTGCCTGCGCGGTTGCGTCGTATCTGTATCACGGGGTTTGTCATATAGATGCGGGTACCCACAAAAGCCACACAGCCGCCACCGATGAGGGTTATGATGCTCATATGCTCCTCGATGAAGGCATTGACAAGGGCGATAAAGAAGAATGCCACGGTGGCAAACAGAGTGTCGGCCGTTGCGGCACCAAGACCCGACACAAGACCCGATTGACGATTTTTGCTCAATGTACGCTGAATACACATCACACCCACGGGACCGAGGGTGATGGATGCGATAAGGCCAATAATGAAGCCGCGTATGAGAAATTCGAGTGTCATTGCGTGGGTTGTCGGCGAAAATAGTTCGCTCGTAATCTTTGCAAAAATAATAAATATTATCTTTGTGGAAAATTTGACGGACATCAAAATGAAAAATTTTCTGAAAATAGTATTGTCGGCCGTGCTGTTGGCTGCTGCGTGGCTTGGTGGTTCGGGCCTTACGTTGTTGGTGGCTTTGGTGCCGCTGTTGTCGGTGAGTGCTTCGGAGGATGGCTCGGTGCGCGGTTTCTGGCGTATGGTGGGGTGGGTGACTCTGCTGTGGACTCTGTGGTATGCGCTTGATGTGTGGGGTGTGTGGATTGCTGCCCCCGTGGGTGTTCCTGCGGCGCTGTTCTTTGGATTGCTCTATACGGCAACCCCCTTTATGATTTATCACTTTGTGTCGAAACGAGCCCCAAAATCGTTGGCCTATGTGGTGTTGGTGTCGGCGTGGATTGCCGGCGAGCACCTCTACAATATCTCGCAGGCTTCGTTCCCGTGGCTCAACCTCGGTAACGGTTTTGCACACGGCTACGGAACTCTGTTGGTGCAGTGGTACGAATGGACGGGTGTCTATGGCGGTACGCTGTGGGTGTTGTTGGTCAATATCCTTGTGTGGGAGATGATTCAGGCTCCCAGAGAGCAGTTGCGTCGTCGTTTGGTGGGCGTTGCGGCTGCGGTGCTTGTTCCCGTGGCGGTGTCGCTGACCCTCTATTTTACCTACACTCCCTCGGAGCGCACAATGGCGGTGACTATCGTCCAACCCAATATTGACTCCTATACCGAGAAGTTTACACTCTCGCAACGTGAGCAGACGGCCAACCTGGTGAGCCTTGCCTGTCGTGCACCTCAGGGTACCGAACTTATCGTTATGCCCGAAACGGCAATCGACGAGAGCCTTGTGGAGGGCGACGATATGGGCAGCGAATCGACCGAGAGTCTGCGACAAGTGCTGACGGAACGCTATCCCGAGGCCGAAATCATTGCAGGTGCCACAACCTACCGTATCTATAATACCGACCATAAACCTACCCCCACGGCACGACGTGTACGTGGTCCGTGGTACGATGTGTTCAATACCGCGTTGAGTATCGACACTACCAGCCATATCGAGTTGAGTCACAAATCCAAACTCGTTATCGGTGTGGAGATGATGCCAGATTGGGCTATCCTGCGCCCACTCTATGATATGATTATCGACCTGGGTGGTACAACGGGGCAGTTGGGTAGTGACTCCGTGCGTCAGGTGTTCCGTGTGGGCGACAAGGCCTACGCTACGGGTATCTGCTATGAGTCAATCTATGGTGCCCACTTTGCGGAGTATGTGCGCCGTGGTGCCGAACTTATGACCGTAATTACCAATGACGGCTGGTGGGGTACTTCGCCCATTCATCGCCAACACTTCGACTTCTCGCGCCTGCGTGCCATCGAAACTCGCCGAAGCATTGCGCGTAGTGCCAATACGGGTATCTCGGGATTTATCACTCCGCGTGGCGATGTTTACCAAACTCTGGGTTGGGATACGCGCGGTGTGTTGTCGGCTGTGGTGCCGCTGAGCGACGAACTAACCTTCTACACTCGTCACGGTGACTTGCTGGCACGCCTGAGCCGATTGCTGTTGGCTCTCAGTGCGCTCTACTTTGTGGCCTACACCTATCGCCGCAAAGACCTGCTGGTGGATGCACCCGCACCCCAAACCAAAAACAAATCCAAGAAAAAACGCTCGAAATAATGACCTACGAAGAGACCCTTGATTATCTGTACAACTCGCTGCCGTCGTTCCAGAATATCGGTAGTGATGCCTACAAACCAGGACTTGACAACATCCAGGCGTTCTGCCGCACGCTGGGTAACCCCCACCGCAGTTACCGCACAATCCACGTCGCGGGAACCAACGGTAAAGGCTCTGTGTCGCACACCATAGCCTCGGTGTTGCAATCGGCGGGCTACCACGTCGGATTGTTCACCTCGCCCCACTTGTTGGACTTCCGCGAGCGAATCCGTGTCGATGGCCAGATGATTGACCCTTCGGAGGTTGTGGGTTTTGTGGAGCGCTATCGCGGACGTATGGAGCAACTCGGGTTGTCGTTCTTTGAGATGACCGCCGCAATGGCTTTCAAATACTTTGAGCGTTGCTCGGTAGATGTGGCCGTTATCGAGGTGGGACTCGGCGGACGACTCGATGCTACCAATATCATAGCCCCCGAGTTGTGCGTTATCACCAACATCGGACTCGACCATACTGCTCTGCTTGGAGGTACCATTAGCGAGATTGCACGCGAGAAGGCCGGTATCATCAAACGTGCCGTGCCTGTGATTATCGGTGAGAGCCACCCCGAGAGCGATGAGGTGTTTGAGCAGACGGCTGTTCAGATGACAGCCCCGATATGCTTTGCCGACCAAGCCTTTGAGTGTGTGGATGTGGTGCCCGTGGGAGGAGGTCGCAGTCGCTATACCATTGAGGCTCTGGGAAATGGTACGACACGCGAGTTGGAGTATGACCTGCAAGGCCGCTGCCAACGCAAAAATATAGTGACCGCATTTACGGCACTCAAAATCCTGCACGACTACACCTCGCTGAGTATCAACAATCGTGCTCTGCGTGAGGGCTTCCGTGATGCTGCGTTCCAAACGGGACTTATGGGTCGCTGGCAGACCATTGGTACTTCGCCGCTGACAATTTGTGATACCGCACATAATGCCCACGGATTGACCGATGCTATGGCTCAGGTCGGCGAACTTGACGTTTCGGAGTTGTGGATGGTGCTGGGTGTTGTGTCCGACAAGGATGTGTCTGCAATTTTGCCGCTTATGCCCCGTGGAGCACACTATGTGTTCACCCGTGCGAGTGTTGAGCGTGCCCTGCCTGCTGAGGAGTTGGCTGCCCGTTTCCGTGAGGCGGGAATTGAGGGCGAGGTCATCGGCTCGGTTCGTGAGGCTGTGGCTTATGCCCGCGCACACGCTCCCAAAGATGGCGCAGTGTATGTCGGCGGAAGCACCTTTGTAGTGGCCGAAGCGCTCTAAAACCTCTTCCAAAGTGGGCTGAACCCCCAAAACCCCCACAAAATGTTAATAATATGGGGATAACTTGTGGCGCGGAATGGTTTTCGCACCGCTGTGATGTTGTACCTTTGTGGTTGGCTGTTGCACGCGATAGAGAAAATAGTGTAAAGATGCAACGCCTGACATCACACCAAAAACTATGTCTGAAATCAAAAAACTCGGAATTGACATCCAACTTGACGAGGAGTTGGCGCAAGGCGTTTACTCCAACTTTGCGATTATCTCGCATTCGTCGTCGGAATTTGTACTCGACTTTGCCGCAACAATGCCCGGTGTGTCGAAAGCCAAAATCAAAAGCCGTGTAGTGTTGGCACCCGAACACGCCAAACGTCTGCTGTTGTCGTTGCAGGAGAATGTTACTCGCTATGAGAGTGCGATGGGACGAATAAATCTCCCCTCACCTCCTATGAAAGACGAGGACCCGTCGCAGGTTACGATGGGCTATAATGTTGGCGAGGCTTAGTTTGGCGGCGAACTGACAGGGAGCGCCGTATTTGCGGACCCCAAAAGTCAGTTGTACAACACCAACCCCAAATCTTATAACAAAAATACTAATCAAGGGAGATACCACCGAGTGTTTCCCTGTTGTCGCTTTTAATATGGAACAGAAAGATACTCAATACTACGACGATTTCGAAAACAATCTGTTGGAGAAACTGCTCGGACAACTCACCTCGCTCAGCGTGTTGGAGGGTACGTTGCTCGGCTCCGAGGATATTGATGCCCGTTGGCACGACCTCGCACCCGAATATATGGCCGATGCTGTACCCCAACTCAATACCTATCCCGCTGCCGCTATCGCTTGGGCGGGTTATGTAGGTATGGCTGTGGCTCACCGTTGGGACGAGGATTGGATTTTGTACTCGACCGAGCCTTATGCCGACCTACTCGGTCCGCGCGGATTCGACGATATGGACGAACATATTGTGCAGGATATTCTCCGCTTGCGCTTGGAGGGGCCCGAGGCTACACGCATCGAGGATGTGATGCGTGGATTGGCACAAACAGCCATCACGACCATCCGTCACGAGCAGATTGAGGGACAAACCACACAAGCGTTCTATGTGTTTGCACGCACGGCACGTGTGATGTTCCGCTTGGGTGCCGCTATGGAGTTGCGTCGCTTGGGCTACCGTTTCGAAAAGGTCAATATGGGACCCGAGACTCCTGTTGTCTGATAATATCTAAAAATACTACAATATGCGTAAACTACTGATTTCGCTGTTGGCCATTACCTCGATGTTGTCGGCCTCGGCACAACAAATTAAACTCTCGGCCGATAATATCGACCAAGTGGTGGAGGCTATGAGTCTCGAAGATAAGTGTCACCTTGTTGTGGGAACTTCGTTCCTGTCGGATGAGGAGACCCGTGGCGTTGTGGGTTATACCCGTAGTATTGTGCCGGGTGCTGCCGGAACTACCTTCCCGTTGGAGAAATATGGCGTTCCGGCTGTGGTATTTGCCGACGGCCCTGCGGGACTGCGTATCTCGCCTACTCGTCGTGGCACCGACAAGACGTTCTATTGCACGGGATTCCCTATTGGTGTGGCTATGGCCTCGACTTGGAACGAGGAACTGATTTCGGAGGTTGGTCGCGCCACGGGCGAAGAGGTGTTGGAGTACAATGTGGACGTAATTCTCGGTCCGGGTGTCAATCTGATGCGTAACCCGCTGTGTGGTCGTAACTTCGAGTATTACTCCGAGGACCCCCTGTTGGCAGGTAAGAGCGCTGCGGCAATGATTCGCGGTGTGCAATCCGTGGGCGTGGGTACCTCTATCAAACACTTTGCTGTTAATAACCAAGAGATTAACCGTTTGGCCAACGACTCGCGTGTGGATATTCGTACCCTTAGGGAGTTGTACCTGCGTGTGTTCCAAATCGCTATTGAGGAGGCGCAACCCTGGACCGTGATGACATCCTACAACTTTGTGAATGGTCGTTACACCTCGGAGGACCCCGGATTGCTCGACAGCATTATGCGTCGTGAGTGGGGATTCCGTGGTGCCGTAGTGTCGGATTGGGGCGGCGGTGTGAATGTCGTCAAACAGATGCAGGCCGGTAACGATATGCTCCAACCCGGTTTTACTCACCTCTTCACCCGTCTGGTAGAGGCTGTTAATGATGGCCGTTTGGACGAGAAATACCTGGATGCCTGCTGCCGCCGTATTCTGCAACTTGTGGTATTGTCGCCCAAGTTCCGCGGCTACAAACATACCGATGCACCCGACCTCAAAGCACACGCCGAGGTGGCTCGTAAGGCCGCAGCCGAGGGTATGATTCTGCTCAAAAACGAAGATAAAGCACTCCCCGTCGCAACGACCAAAAAGGTGGCCCTGTTTGGTACTACCTCTTATAAGTTCATTGCAGGCGGTACAGGTTCGGGTGAGGTGAACAAAGCCTATGTGGTCGAGATGCGTGATGCTATGCAGGAGGCGGGTTATAAACTCGACCCCACGGTAGATGCACTCTATGCTGCACATATGGCTGCCGAGAAGGAGCGCTTGGACCCCATCAACTCCAAACGTCTGTGGTGTGTGCCTAAGTTTATGGAGGACCAACTGCCCAATATCGTTGAGGTTGCCCGTAATGCCGCAGCCGCAACCGATGCAGCATTCATCACTATTGGTCGCAACTCGGGTGAGGGTTACGATCGCCACATCAAGGATGACTATCTGCTCAAAGCCGATGAATTGGAGATGATAAAGGCTGTTAGCGACGAGTTCCACAAAGCAGGCAAAAAGGTCAGTGTAGTGCTGAATGTGTGTGGCTTGGTGGATGTTACGGCGTGGAGGGAGCAGGTGGATGCAATTCTGCTGTGCTGGCTGCCCGGACAAGAGGGTGGTAATGCTGTGGCCGATGTGCTGAGTGGCAAGACCTCGCCGAGTGGTCACCTTACTGCCTCGATGCCTATGAGTTACTCCGATGTCAAGGCGCAGACTTTCCCCGAGAATATCTATGTTGACGACCGAAACGCATCGTTCTATCGCTACTCCGATTCGGAAAAGATGTATGAGCAACCCGATATTGACTATACCAACTATTACGAGGGTATTTGGGTGGGCTACCGCGACTATGCAACCCACAACATCCCCGTAGCCTATCCGTTTGGTCACGGACTTACCTACTCGTCGTTTGAGGTAAGCCGTATGGCAGCGCGTGTGGATGGCGACACTTTGCGCGTAAGTTGCCGTGTGAGCAACGTTGGCGATGCTCCTGCCAAACAGGTGGTGCAACTCTACTCGTCGCAACATCGCCCGAGTATGCCCAAGCCCGCTATTGAGTTGCGTGGTTATGCCAAGACGCGCGAGTTGGCCGCAGGCGAGAGTCAGCAGGTCGAAATCAACGTTCCGTTGCGCTATTTGGCCGCTTACGACGACCCCGGGTGTCGCTGGGTTGTGGATGCCGATACCTATACACTGAGTCTTGGTTTTTCGAGCGAGGATGTTCGTGCAACCCGCAAGGTACGTATTGCCCGTCCGCTGTATGAGTCGACAAGCAACTCTATGCGTCCCGAAGAGCCGCTCGGTGGTACTATCTTTATCGACAAACCGCTCGACAAACGTATACCGTTGAAATAGTGCTTACGGCCTGAAATATTACGGGGCTGTCCATTTGATTGGACAGCCCCGTAGTTTTTGTAGTGGTTATTTTGTTTTGGGTGGTGGCAGTACGTCGAGGAGGGTTTGCAACACCTGCTCGGTGTGGGTTTTGTGGCCGACATCCAGAATGTAGCGCTCTTTGGCGCCGGGGTAGGGTATTCCGCGTTCGGCATCGCTCATAAGGGTATCAATAGCAGTGTGAGGTTTGATGTACACACAGTTGTCGCACGCCACAGCCACGGCTATACCATTTATATATATAGTATAGTCGCCAAACATTTTTCGCATCAGTACAGTTCCCAGATTGAGACTTTCCAATTGCGTTTGTACAAACTCTATAAATTCCAAATTGCACGCCATAGGATGAAGTTTTGAGATGATATGGTGGGTTGATACAACAAAGGGCTGTCCAAACGAACAGCCCTTTGTGATAAGTCCTCGACTGAGGAGTCTTAGTTTACGTAAGCAGCACGGTTGAGGATTTGTGCGCCGTATTTGTCAACGGTGTCACCATAACCCACAGCCTCGATTTGATCGGGGTTGCAACCGAATTTCTCAACCAACACCTTCTTCACGTTGTCAGCACGTTTTTGCGACAGGGTTTGGTTGTATGCTGCGGTACCGGTTTGTTTGTCGGCATAACCGGCAACGGTGTATTTTTGGTCGGGGTTGGCGTTGATCTCGTCAGCAACGTAACCCAGGTTAATCATATCCTTCTTGGTGATGTCAGCCTTGTTGATGGGGAAGAATACGGTGTACGATACACCCGACTCCAAGTTAGCACCATTGGTACCATAGCCTTTGGGGCGTTTGCATTGGTTCTCTTTGCACTCCTCCAAATCTTTGTTGGCGCTTGCAAGGTCGTTAGCCAATTTGTCGGCGCGGTCGTTAGCATTAGCCAACTCGTTCTCCAAGTCTTTGATGCGGTCTTGGTAGGGAGCAACCTCGGCGTTGGCAGCGGCAACAGCGGCAGCGGCAACAGCAGCAGCGGTTTGGAAACCACGTTGTTTGAATTTGTAGGTAATGCCTGCGCTAATCGAAGGGATAACACCAACCATACCAACAATACCCTCACCGGCGAACTCTTGACGAACCATCATCGCTTTGAGTTCGAGGTTGATGTCGATTTGCTCGCATACACGGAATACGTTGTTCAAGCCGAACGACATTGCATACTCCGAGTTGGTGCTCCAATGGTCGTTCTCGTCGTGACCACGGCTCCAAGCAACACCCATACCTACGATACCTACGGCGCTATAAACGCGGTCCTCGCGGTAGCCGCCAATCCAGTTTGACAGGTTAACCATACCGTCAACGTCAATCAGGCCATAACCGAATTTCGAGGTGTATTTACCCCATTTCGATTGAGGAACGTTGGTGTTGAAATAGTCACCTTTGGCGTTGGTGTAGCTGGTCAGGTAGTGAGTACCTTGTCCGTGCAGACGAACTCCGAAGATGGGAGTAATCCATTTGCCTACGCTTCCCTCAATCATCCAACGTACTTTGTTGCGATAGTGAAGGTTGGTGGCGTTGTTGGGGGTTTGAACGTCCATACGACCCCAGGTGTTGATACCGGCACCTACGCTAATGTACCAGTTGTCCCAGAAACCATTGGTAACGTACGGGCCGTGAGATTTTTCGCTTTTAGTCTCGCCGTCGGCTGCAAACAGGGCAGTCGAAGCAAACACAAGTGCAAGAGTAAGTAATAATTTTTTCATACTTTCAAGTGTTTATTTTTCTGTTTTCTTATTTCGTTAATCTGCTGCTAGGTAACTTGTTACCTCGATTTTGGGCTCTTGCAACAATCTTGCCGTTTGCCCTTTTTCGGAGGTATTCGGTCGCTTTCGCGCGTAGTATAATATGGTACAAAGTAAGTATTTTTCTTCAAAAACTCCAAATCTTTGTACAATTTTTTTTGATATAAAAATATACAGCACCCCTTTGTGGCCCGTTCTGTGGCGTTGCGTCGGGGCGTAAAGTGTTGCTGCAATAGACGTGCCGTAAAGCGGTTGTCGTGGTGGCGAATTATCGGATTATGGTGGCCGAAACGCGCGCAACCTTGCCACCTAGCGGCGGTGCAAGTTTTGTCACTCGAACCTCGACTCGGAGTATGTCGTTCCACGAGGCTTTGATGCGGTCGGCGATACGCAGTGCTACGTTTTCGACAATGTTGGATGTGATGGCCATCTCCTCTCGAATTAACTCATATACAGTGAGATAATTGACTGTTGATGTGACGTCGTCGCGCTCGGCAGCGTCGCCTATTTCGGCTTCGATGCACACATCTACCACAAAGCGGTTGCCCACCTTTTTTTCCAAATCATAACAGCCGTGGTAGGCGCGAAACTCGGCACCCTCCACGCGAATAGTGGTAATCATACGCTATAATAGAAAATCTTGTTTTGCAATACGTTCAGCCCATCCGCGCATCTGGTTCCAATGCTCCTCGGGCAGGGTGGTGCCGACGGTTTGAATTACATATCCTGCGGCAATCGAGCCGAGGGTGGCGCATCCGCGCAGGTCCATACCGTTGCACAGTCCGTGCATAAAACCTGCTGCGTAGAAGTCGCCGGCGCCTGTGGTGTCTACTCGTACGGCCGACTCCAAAATTCCGACTTGCAGACTTTCTTCTCCGCGGCGTACAAGTGCTCCACGCTTGCCAATCTTGACCACGACGAGTTCGCACGACTCGGCAATAAGGTTGAGCGAGGCTTCGGGGTCATCCAAGCCCGTGAAAGCGCGCGCCTCCTCCTCGTTGGCAAACAGAATATCGACATACTCGGTGGTGATGCGACGCAGGAATTCGAGATTCTCCTCCACGATATTGAAACTTGCCAGGTCGATGGCAACCTTCAATCCCTGTTGTTTGGCTGTGCGAATAGCGCTCTCGATAAGTGTGTGGTTTTGAACCAGGTAGCCCTCGATGTAGAGGCAGTCGTAGCCATCGAAAACCGAAGGTTGCAACTCCTCGGCTACGAGTTCGAGTGCAGCACCCAGGTAGGTGACCATTGTGCGCTCGCCGTCGGGCGAAACCAACGACAGGCAGCGTCCCGAACTCTCTCCACTGCGGAAGATGACGGGCTGAATTGCGAGGTCGGCCAGTGCTTTCTCGTAAAAGTCGCCCGTGGCATCGCGTCCCACTTTGCCGATGAATCCTACGCTGCTGCCCAAATGTGCCATAGCACGAATGGTGTTGGCGGCCGAACCACCCAGCGACATTGTGGTGGGGAGGTCAGTTACACGTTGAGAGATTTGTTGTTGTAAGTTGCTGTCCACAAGACTCATACTGCCGCGTGCAAGGCCCAATTAGAGCAACACGTTGTCGTCTTGGAGATTGATACGCATATCGGTCAGTGCGTTGCCGATTCCTATGATTTTTTTCATTGTATTTTTGGTTGTATTGGTTCTGTGAGCAACAAATGTAACCTTTTTTTTCGAAACTTCCGATAAAATGCGTATATTTGCAAAGATAAACAGTTTGATAACTATGGAACAAGACAACAGAAATTACAACTACGAGGACGATTACGAATACGAAAACAGCGCCGATAAGTCGCTCAAAGGCTACAAGATTGTCATTGTGCTGCTGGTGATTATTCTGGCGGGAGTTTCGGGCCTGTACTTTATGCAGACCAAACAACTCAAAGCCGATTTTGCTATCGAGCGCGATACGCTGACCTATCAGTTGAGTACTATTCGCAACGATTTTGAAAACCTCAAAACAACCAACGACACAATTACTTACAACCTCAATGTGGAGCGTAACCGTGCCGACTCGCTGATTCAACAACTCCAAAAAGAGCGCAGTATCAGCCGTGCCACTATCCGCAAATATCAAAAGGAGGTGGGAACTCTGCGTTCGATTATGAAGGACTATGTTCGCCAAATCGACTCGCTCAATACGCTCAACCAAAAGTTGATTTCGGAGAACGTGTCGTATCGCAAACAGATTACCGCCACGACCCAACGTGCCGAGAAGGCTGAGGAGAAGGCCGACGAGATGGCTCTCAAAATCCGTCAAGGCTCGGTTATCCGCGCCCGCGACATCAAATTGCTGATGCTGAATAACAACGACAAGGAGGTTACCCGTTCGTCGCGTGCTGCCCGCCTGCGTGTGGATATGGTGCTGTCGGCCAACGATATTGCCAACCCCGGTCTGCGCAATGTCTATGTGCGTATCACTGCTCCCGACGGCTATATTATGGCGACCGAGGAGTCCAAGACTTTCGAGTATCAGGGCGACGCTCTGATTTATTCGGCAGTCCGCGAGGTTGATTACCAAAACAACGACCTGTCGGTTGGTATATATTATAATGGTAGTGGCATTACCGGCGGCGAATACCTCGTTGAGGTGTATGTCGATGGCCACCTTGCCGGCGAACTCAAAACCCTGCTCCGCTAAGACGCAAGTTTGGGACTTTGACCATAAGAAGAGAAGCAACCCGTCCGTTTTGGATGGGTTGCTTTTGTTTTCGAAACATTTATTTTGGTTTTGCTTTGCTAATCTTGTGTGGGTTGCTGCTGCGCTCGTGCGACTTCTGTAATCCCGCTTAAATCGCGTTGAGAGTGCTCTGCGCTGGGTGTAGTAGAAAAAAATGTAAAAAAATCTGACAAAAAAGATGCGAATGAATTGCAAAATCATAAAAAACCTTTTATATTTGTGTTTGGAAAAACCCCAAAATCGCACCTGTCGGCCTGCGCCGATGGGGTTTTTGTGGCGTTATTTCACAACCAATTAAACCGAATACAAACAACTATTTTTTAACTTTATTAACTAAATCTTTACATTATGCGCACTAATTTCTGGGCAAAAATGTTGAGCCTTGTTGCTATCGCAGGTTTGGTTTTTACTTCGTGTAAAGACACCCCAGTCGAGAACAATGGCAAATTGGAGCCCGCAGTGACCGAAGTCACTCTGACTGCAAAAGGTGTAGGTACCGATGGTAAGAAAGCCACTATCTCGGTGGTTACTTCGTCGACTATCCACGTAACCGATGACGCTGAATGGCTGGAAGCTTCTCTGGTAGGTAGCAAGATGGTTCGTCTGACTGCTGATGAGAATGCTAACCCCGCTGAGCGTGTGGCTGTCGTTACTCTGACCAACGACGAGAACCTGAAAGCCACCATCAAAGTTACCCAAATGGGCTTTGAGGCTAACCTGTTGCTCGACGCTGACTATGAGGCTAACCCCGTGCAAATCGCTGCCGAGGGTAACGTTGATGCTCCCGTAGCAATCACCGTAAGCACCAACATCCCCGCCGGCTTTACCGTAGCTGCTGCTGAGGGTGAGATGCCCGAGTGGCTGACCGCTGAGGTTAACGACGCTTTCACCAAAATCGAGTTGACCGCTGAGTACTCGTCTGAGTTCGAGGAGCGTACCGCTACTCTGGTTGTTACTCCCGTAGGTGAGGGTCTGGCTTCGCTGGCTAAAAAAATCGTTGTTAAACAAGCTGCTCAAGTTCACGCTATCAGCGTAGAGGCTGAGGGCGTTGTTGAGGGTGCTGTTACCGTTGAGGCTAACGACGCTGAGTTGGAGTTCGAGGTTTCGGCTAACGACGTATGGACTCTGACTGCTGATGCTGATTGGGCTGACGTAGGCGAGGGCGAGTACACCGCTAACGACGACCAAGTTGTTGTTATCTTTGCTGACAACGACACTCCCGCAACCCGTACCGTAAACTTGACCTTCACTTGTGGTGACGCTACCGCTACTGTTGCTGTAACTCAACGTGGCGCAGGTTGCTTCATCGAGGTTGACGAGCAATACGCTTCGATGGCTATCGGTAACGACGCTGTTGCTGTTGAGATTCCCGTTAAGACCAACGCTACCAACATCACCGTTTCGGCTGATGCAAACTGGGTAAGTGGTTCGTACGACGCTGAGGCCAAAGTTGTTACCGTGAACTTCTCGGCTAACGATGGTCAAACTCGTGAGACCGTTCTGAAACTTACCGGTTCGTTGGCAGGTGCCGAGAACTTCGTTTTGGAGATTCCCGTTAAACAAAACCAATTCGCAAAAGACCTGGCTGTAAACGCTGAGGGCGAGACCGAGACCGCAAACTGCTACGCTATCTATGAGGCCGGTGCTTACAAATTCCCCGCTACCGTTAAAGGTAATGGTGAGGGCTTCTACGATGCTGACGGTTATGACCTGGATATCGCTTACATCCCCGGTGGTACCGTAAACATTGACGCTGCTAACATCGCCAAAGCAACTCTGCTGTGGTCGACCGAGAAGAGCGTTGATCCCGTAACCAACGAGGAGAAAGGTCTGATTTCGGATGTATCGTACAGCGGTGGCTACGTTTACTTCACTATGGAGGAGTTCAAAGTAGGTAACGCCGGTATCGCTATCAAAGACAAGAAAGGTAACATCCTTTGGAGCTGGCACATCTGGGCTACCCCCTTCAACATTGACGCTGCCGAGAACACCTACCCCGTAGGTATGACTCCCGACGGTTGGGATGAGGAGAGCGGTGAGCACGTAACCGGTTATGCTAAACCCAGCGTATTTATGGGTCTGAACCTTGGTGCTACCCACAATGGTAACCACGGTAACTGCTCGCTCGACGAGTTGTTCGCATCGTTCGGTTATCTGTACAACTGGGGCCGTAAAGACCCGTTCCCCGCAGGTTATCCTAACATCACTGAGGTTGTAAGCTCTGGCGCTAACGCTATTATGTACTACCACGACCTCGACGTTGATATTCCTGAGGATCTGACTCCCCAAGAGAGCACCGAGATTACTATGTACAACGTTACTCCTCCCTACGAGAAGATTAACGACAACATTGACTGGGCTATCGCTCACCCCACTATCTATCTGAAATCGGTTGGTATCTATGGTGACAACTGTATCTACTCGAACCTGCCTACCAACTATACTGATGGTTGCGACGAAAACAACAACTCGTCGTACTGGTGGGGCTACCTGTGGGGCAACTACACTGCCGACTCGAATAGCGAGGGTCTCAAATCGTTGCACGACCCCTGTCCTCCCGGATGGCAAGTTCCTTGCGGTAACCACTGGCACATCGTTACCTCGCACTCTGACAACATCGGTACTTGGTATGCTTCGTATGCTCCTTGGAAACTGAACGTTCAAGAGGCTTCGGATGCTTGGACCAAATACGGTGGTTGGAACCAAGAGGGTCCCTTCTGGCCTTGGGCTCACACCGACGAGGGTAAATGGAATACCAGTGAGATGATTAACTTTACCCGTGGTGGTGATTGGAAAGGTGGTTTCAACGTATTCACCGGCCAATCGAACCGTACTAAGGGTGAGATTGAGCCTTACATCACCGCTGCTAACTGTCCTACCGGTGCGTTCACTCCTCACGCTGATGGTATCGACGAGGGTCGTCCTACCACTCCGATTGATGAGGCTGGTACCAATCCTATGTTCGTTCCCGCAGTAGGTTGGCGTATGGGTTACAACCCCGGTATCAACCATCCCGGTATGGTTTGCCGTTACCACTGTAACCAACCCCAAAACATCACTTTGGAAGGTGCAACTTGGACCAAACACCAAACTATGTCGATGTCGATGTGGACTGACGGTACCTTCTACCGCAACAGCGCTGTGTCGTGGGCAGAGTGGATGGGTAATGGTCACCCCGTACGTTGTATCAAACCCGTTGTTTTGGATGCAGAGGAGTAATCCTACTGGTTGCTTAACAACATAAATCAGGCGCTTGTCCCTTTGGGGCAAGCGCCTTTCTTTTTGATTATCCGCCGCTATGGCGAATTAAGGTTGCGACTCGGTTCTATTTTGATGCGACACCACCTCGGGGCGTATGCTCTGTTCTACTTTGGTGCGACTCGTTCCGTCGGTCTGTGACTCTGTCCTACCTCGGGGTATATGCTTGGTTCTATTTTGATACGAAATCACCTCGGGGCGTATGCTCTGTTCTACCACGGGGTGGGTTTTGTTCTTTGCGTTGCTCGCGTCCCTCGCCTCCTCATAACATTCATTGTGCTCCCCCTACGTCCACGGGGTAGTTTTGCGTGGCTCGCATCCATAACTTTTGTAGCCCCCACCTACGTCCACGGGGTGGTTTGTTCTTTTGTGGCCCAAAAGAACCAAAAGGCTTTGGCCTTTCGTTTTTTCGGGGCGGTTTCGTCGTGGCTTACTGAATCGGCCGCTATGAGCGCGATAGAATCGAGAGCCGATTCCGCGCGTTCGCCACTCCGCCCCCGCTCAACCCCGAAAAATCCGACGGCTAAGAGTTTTTTTCATAATATAGACAACCCGTGCGGCAGCAACTCCTGTCGGTCTGCGACCCCGTGCGGCAGCAATTTCTGTCGGTCTGCGACCTGTCGGTTTGCGACCTCCGGGCAAAAACAAAGCAGGCCCGACTCGAAAGTCAGACCTGCTTTATAAAAACTCGCGCCCAAAAGACTTACGCTTTCTTTGCGGCGTTACGTTTATCGTAGTGCTTTTGGTAGCGGCTCATAAACTTATCAACACGTCCTGCGGTGTCAACCAACTTCATCTTACCGGTGTAGAAGGGGTGAGATGTGTTAGAAATCTCCATTTTGTAGACGGGATAGGTTTCGCCATTCACTTCGATAGTCTCTTTCGTCTGAACAGCGGACCTGCACAAAAACACTTGCTCGTTCGACATATCTTTGAATGCCACGATGCGGTAATTTTGAGGATGAAGATCCTTTTTCATAGTGTTTTGTAATTAAAATGGTTTACGTTTAAGTGCCGCAAAGATACGACTTTTTTCGGAAACTCCTAATCCTTACGCACTTTTTATTTGCACTTTTTTCTAGTCGTACATTCCGGTTTTGAGCATTCGGACCTCTTTGTCGCTCAGGAAACGCCACTGACCGCGTTTGAGATTCTTCTTGGTAAGACCTGCAAAGTACACGCGGTCGAGTTTGACTACCGAGTAGCCGAAGTGCTCGAAAATGCGGCGTACAATACGGTTGCGACCCGAGTGAATCTCAACTCCGATAAGTTTGCGGGTGTTGTCGAGTGTTGCAACCTCGTCGGCGGCTATGTCGCCATCCTCCAAGGTGATACCCTCGTCAATCTTGCTCAACTCGGCATCGTTGATAGACTTGTTCAGTGTTACCTCATACACCTTGCGGCGGTTGTGTTCGGGGTGGGTGAGGCGTTTGGTGAGTTCGCCGTCGTTGGTGAGCAACAGCACGCCAACGCTATTCTTGTCGAGGCGACCAACGGGGTAGATGCGCTCGGTGCAAGCATTTTTTACAAGGTCCATAACGGTCTTGTCGGCGTGGGGGTCGTCAATCGAGGTCACAAAGCCTTTGGGTTTGTTCATCACGATGTAAACCAACTTCTCGCAACGCAGTACTTTGTCGTTGAATTTAACCTCGTCCGAAGGTTTGATTTTGGTACCCAACTCGGTTACCACAACGCCGTTTACCGACACCTCGCCTGCCAGGATGTGCTCGTCGGCCTCGCGGCGCGAACATAGACCCGATTGGGCAACATATTTGTTCAGGCGAATCTCGTCCTCGGCTTTGGGTGCATCGTAGCGGGGGTAGTGGCGACGCTCATAGCGAGGTTTTTCGCCCTCTCCCTGTGCTTGACGACGATTGTTGTAGCCGCCTTTGTAGCCACCCTCACGGTTGAAACCCTCCTCACCACGCACCTCGGAGTTGCGGTTGTAGCCGCCCTCGCCATAAGGTTTGTTGTACGACTTATTGAAGTTGGGCTTACTGCCGTAGGGCTTGCGATTGGCGCCATATTGTGTGCGCTCGCCGTGGTGTTGGCGACGGTCGCTGTCGTAGCGGTTGAAGTTGCGCTCGGTGTTGTAGGGGCGCTCCGAACGGTTGAAATTGCGCTCCTCCGAGGGACCGTAATCTACGCGGTTGAAACGGTCGTCGGCGTTGTAGTCCGTGCGGTTGAAATCACGGTTGTAGCCGCCGCGTTGTTCGTAACTCTTTTTGTAGGGTTTGTGGCCATAGCCGCTTCGCTCGCCGCCGTCGCGCAGACGGTTGTCGGGAGTGAAGTTGGGGTTGAACGAGCGACGAACGCCCGAAGTGTGATTGCGCTCAACTTTCTGGTAACGCGCAGGTCGGTTGCTACCCTCGGCAACATCGCTCGTCACGGAGGTGTGCGTGCGGCTCTCTTTGGCAAACTTCTGCCAACCCTCGGAGCCGTTTTTCTTAAATTCAGTCATTGTATGTGATATGTGTTATAGTATTCTGTTGCTTGGTGTGCCGCAAAGTTAGCGCCGCACACGCAAATTAACGTAACGTGTCGGGGTTTTATTCTGCCGCTTGGGGACTTTTGTGCGCAACGTAGAACAAATCGAAACACTCCGGAGAGATGCTCTCTACGCGGTAGTCGTCCATACGGATGCCGCACGTCAGGTCGGTGTTGGCCTTCAACAGTCGGCGACGATTCAGACGGTTGAGAATGTCGTAGGGAATCTGTAATATCCATCGGGGCAGACGGTGTTGCAAATCGAGAATATCCCAGCGGGTGATGCGTTCAACCGAGGCGCGGTTGGCAGTGTAGTACTCCATAACCTTGGCATTGCCACTAACTCCCATAGGTTCAACCTTGTTGAAGCGGGTTTGCAGCAGGGCGGTGAACTCCTCGGGGGTGTACTCCCTGACGTGCCACGGGTTGCGGGTGAGCGACATCAGGCGGTTGGGGGTCGATACGATGAAACGGCCACCCGGACGCAGCACGCGCCATACCTCGTCCACCATTTTAACGTCGTCCTCGATGTGCTCGATAACCTGGAACGAAATTACGCAGTCCACACTCTCGTCGGCAATGCCCGTAAGAGGTGGAACGGTCATCTTGCGGAACTCCACATTGGCGTGTTGCGAAAGGTCGGCTCCGCAGTCGAATTTGTCGATTGTGATGAACTTCTCGGCACCCGGCGCCACCACGTCAATTCCATAGCCGCTGCCCGTGCCAATCTCCAACACCACACCTTCAATCATCTGTGCTGCCGTGTGGTAGGCCAGCAGCGAGCGTTGGAAAACGTAGTTATCCGACGCCTCGACCGATACTCTCTCTGCTGTTGCGCCCATTATCTGATGAGTTTAATTCCGTTTTCGGTTTCGATAGCCTTGCCGCTCTTCATTAGTACGCCCAGCGAACGTTTGAACACCTTTTTGCTCATCTTGGTCAAGGCGGTCACCTCCTCGGGCGACGAGTGGTCGTTGATAGGCAACATACCGCCTGCACGCTCCAACATTTCGAGCAACTTCTCGGCTGAATGTTTCACCTCGTCGTAGCCTTGTTGTTGCAGCGACACGTCGATACGGCCGTCTTGTGTGATGAACTTCACATAGGCGGTCAGTCGGTCACCCACGGCTACGGGGCGGAACAGTTGGTTGTGATAGAGCATACCCCAGTGGCGGTTGTCGATGACCACACGGAAACCGATGTCACTGCGCGAGGCCACCAGAATTTCGACCTTCTGACGGGGGCGTACACGGATGTCGAGGTTCGAAACGATGCTGCTCAACTTGCTTGTAGCCACCGTACGGCCTGTGATGTGGTCCTCATAGACATAGACCAGCACCTTGCCGCCTACCACCACCCCACCTTGTTGGTTGCGGTTGGGCAGGAACAGGTCTTTGCCGAACAGGCCCCAATCGAGGAATGCTCCGTGTGGGGTTTTGTCCACCACTTCGAGCAGTGCAATGTCGCCCACTTTGGCGTGGGGAGTTTCGGTGGTAGCCACGAGTCGGTCTTCGGAGTCGTGATAGACAAACACCTCTTTGGTGTCGCCTACGCGGTCTTTCATCGACACATAGCGGTTGGGCAACAACACTTCGTTGCCCTCGGTGTCGGCAAGGTAGAGTCCGAAATCCGAGATTCGGTTTACCGTCAGGGTATGGGTTCGTCCGGCGTTAATCATAATCTGGTGTATAATTTGCGACAAAAGTACAATATTCCGTGAGATTTTCGAAATATATACCTAAAATATTAAGGCCTTGATTGAGGTTTTTGTCGGTGCAAAATGCCGAAAAAACTTGCGAGGTCCGTGCGAATATCGTATCTTTACGGGGTTAAACCGCTCGGAAAGTGGACGAAAAAATCATCATAGAGGGCGCTCGTGCCAATAATCTCAAAAATGTGTCGCTCGAAATCCCGCGCGATAGTCTGGTTGTTGTGACTGGTCTGTCGGGCTCGGGCAAGTCGTCACTGGCTTTTGATACACTCTATGCCGAGGGACAACGACGCTACCTCGAAACACTCTCGACCTATGCACGTCAGTTTGTCGGTACTATGGAGCGTCCCGATGTGGATTCGATTCGGGGATTGAGCCCCGTGGTGGCTATCGAACAGAAGACAACCTCCAAGAATCCGCGCTCGACCGTGGGTACCATTACCGAGGTGAGCGACTACCTCCGACTGCTCTATGCACGTGCTTCGACAGCCTATTCACCCGTCACGGGCGAGGAGATGATTCACTACACCGATGCCCAAATTCTGGAACTCATAACCACAGGTTTCAGTGGCCGACGTATAGCGCTGTTGGCACCCGTGGTGCGTGGCCGTAAGGGTCACTATCGCGAACTGTTTGAGAGCCTTGCCAAGAAGGGTTATGTCTATGCCCGTATCGACGGCGAGATGACCGAATTCTCGGCAGGTATGCGCCTTGACCGCTACAAAACCCACAATATCGACCTTGTGATTGACCGTATGACCGCAAGCGCCGAGGCTTCCGACCGACTCCAAAAGGCACTCGCCGAGGCTATGCGCCACGGCAAAGGTACAATGGCGGTGTATGACTACGGAACCGATGCGGTGAGGTATTATAGTCGCCACCTGATGTGCCCGTCGAGTGGCCTTGCGTTCAACGACCCCGAGCCGTTTACATTCTCGTTCAATTCGCCCGAGGGCGCCTGTCCCCATTGCAATGGTTTGGGTGAGGAGGCTCTGTTTGCGGCCGATAAGATAATGCCCGACCCCGACCGAAGTATCCGTGACGGAGGTATCGAACCTTTTGGCAAGGCGCGTGGCAACCGACTTTTTGCAATCCTCGAAGCGCTCGGTCATCGCTACGATTTCACGCTCGACGACCCCGTGGGAACACTCTCGGAGGAGGCACGCAATGCGATATTCTATGGTGATAGTCAGCCAATGATTGTCGGCTCGCGCGACTTTGCGTTGGTCGGAGGAACGCAGATGGCCGCCTGGGAGGGTATGGCCGAGTGGCTCGAACAGCAGGAAGATGATGCCGAGAGTAAGGGTAAAGGGCGTGCAGCAAAGGGTGCCAAGTGGCGTGAGCAGTTCTTGGTGCGCGTGCCGTGTTCGGTGTGTGGCGGAACAAGGCTCAAACAAGAGGCTCTCAACTTCCGAGTTGCAGGACTTAACATTGCCGAGGCTTCGGCGCTTTCGATAGCCGATTTTCAAAAATGGCTCGCAGGGGTGGAGCAATCTATGACTCCGCAACAATGGACCATTGCACGCGAGATTGTCAAGGAGATCAGCGAACGTGTGCACTTTTTGGTCGATGTGGGCTTGGACTACTTGTCGCTGTCGCGCTCGTCGCGTACACTGTCGGGTGGCGAGAGCCAACGCATACGATTGGCAACCCAGATAGGCTCCAAACTTGTCAATGTACTATACATCCTTGATGAGCCGAGTATCGGACTGCACCAAAGGGATAATCGCCGACTGATTGACAGCCTCAAAGCGCTGCGTGATGCGGGCAACTCGGTGATTGTGGTTGAGCACGACGAGGAGATGATGCGTGCCGCCGACTACATTGTTGATGTGGGCCCCAAAGCGGGTCGCCGTGGTGGCCGTATTGTGGCCGCAGGAACTTTCGACGATGTGGTCGCTTCGGATAGCATTACGGCCGATTATCTGTCGGGTCGCCGACGTATCGAAGTGCCTGCCGTGCGACGAAAAGGTACGGGACAAAGTATTGTTCTTCGCGGACTTACGGGTAATAATCTCAAAAACATAGATGTCGAATTCCCGCTCGGAGTGATGATATGTGTTACGGGTGTGAGTGGCAGTGGCAAATCGACCCTTATAAACGACACTCTGCGTCCGATTTTGAGCCGCCATTTTTATAACTCCTACGACCGTCCGCTGCCCTATGCTGCGGTCGAGGGATTGGATGGTGTGGACAAACTTGTAGTGGTGGACCAAGCACCCATTGGTCGCACGCCTCGAAGCAATCCTGCAACCTACTCGGGTGTGTTTGGCGATATTCGCAAACTGTTTGAGGCTACGCAGGATGCCCAAGTGAGGGGTTTCAAGGCGGGACGATTCTCGTTCAATGTCAAGGGTGGCCGATGTGAGGAGTGCCGTGGTGCGGGAGTGCAGACCATCGAGATGAACTTTCTGCCCGATGTATATGTCAAGTGTCGTGCGTGCGGCGGACGACGCTACAATCGTGAAACTTTGGAGGTTAAATACAAGGGCAAAAGTATCAACGATGTACTCGATATGACGGTCAATATGGCCTGTGAGTTCTTTGAGAGTATTCCCGTGATATACCAAAAGTTACGCGCTATTCAGCAGGTGGGTCTTGGCTATCTGACCCTCGGTCAGCCCTGTACCACATTGTCTGGTGGCGAGAGCCAGCGTATCAAATTGTCGGCCGAGTTGTCAAAACGCGAGACGGGTCGCACACTTTATATCCTCGACGAGCCTACTACGGGACTTCACTTCGAGGATGTGCGCCAACTGCTGGATGTGCTCAATCAGTTGGTTGAGCGTGGTAATACGGTGGTGGTTATCGAACACAATCCCGATGTTATCAAGGTTGCCGACCACATTATAGATATAGGTCCCGAGGGTGGTGCCGCAGGAGGTAATCTTGTTACGGTGGGAACTCCCGAGCAGGTTGCCGAGTGTGCCGAAAGTTACACAGGGCAACTCTTACGCGAATTATTATAACAAAAGGCTACCCGTCGAGGTAGCCTTTTGTTATATAGGGCTGGTGATGTTATTCGTGGTGATAGGGCTCGCCACGCAGAATGGTGAAGGCACGATAGAGTTGCTCGGTGAAGATGGGACGGATGATTTGGTGCGAAAAGGTCATACGACTCAGCGAAATCTTCTCGGCTGCACGCGCATAAACATCTTTCGAAAAACCATAAGGCCCACCCACAACAAAAACCACACGTTTCACACCGCTATTCATACGTTTCTGCATCCACGCCGCGAACTCCAACGAGGTGGGTTGCACCCCCTTGTCGTCCAACAACACAACATAGTCGTCCGACGATAGTTGGCGCAGAATCATCTCTCCTTCGGCACGTTTTTGGCTCTCTTCGCTCAGGTTTTTGGCATTACGTACATCGGGCAATTCGGTGACGGTGAATTTCAGATAACGCGAGATACGGCCCGCATACATACGGGTCAATTCGGCCACCTGTGCTGAGTCGGTTTTGCCTACAACCAGAAAATCTATACTCATCGCTGTGAGGGTTTATTCGAGAGTTGCAATGGGGTTGATAATCAGGTCGCTGTTCCACTCTCCGTCGGCCTCACGATAGACCACCGGACGCAGGGTGTCCAAACGGTGTAACAACTCATAGGCTTTGTACATATTGTAGCCGTTGCCGCCACCTTCGGCAGGACTCCACGCCACTACGCACGAGTGATTGCGGGTGCGGCGTTGCATTGCCTCCACACGATGCAAAATCTCGTCGCGATAGGAGGGGTCGTTGAGGGTTGTGCCACCATTGCGGCTGCGGTTGCCACCTCGGGGGTCGGTGCTCACCGAAGCGCAATCAATTACATACATACCAACTCGGTCGCACGCACGATAGAGCGCAATTTGTGCAGGCATAGTAAGCACCAGCGTGTTGTAACCCTTGCGTTTGAGTGCGCGAACTTGCTCCTCGACCGAGATGTTGTATTTGGGGGTGAACTCCACGGCGCGAATCTCAACGGGTGCGTCGTTGCGCAACAGAGTGCCCGGAGTGTCGGCCGTAGCGGGGGTGTAGGTAGTGGTGCCCCAACCCAAATCCAGGGGGACGTACTCCACAATCTTGCCGTGTTGTTTGATATACATCGTCACGGCATAGAGGTTGGGTTTGTTGCTGTCCCACAGGTATTTGGCTGTCGAATATACAATGTCGTGGAAACGCACCGTGTCGCGTTGGCCGGGCAACATAATCACCTCTTTGAGGTTGTAGGTTTTGAGTTTGCCTTTGGGGTCATAGATGTCGTAACCAACCGACAGAAGTTGAACCGTACGAGCCGAGTTACGCACTGCAATGTGGAGGTCCAGCAGGCCGTGTTGGGTGGTCGAATCGGGTGAGGTGCGAACATCGTAATCCTCGATATAGACCTTGGGTTGCGAGAAGATATGGCTGTTGCCACCTGCGGGGAGCATAGGCTCGTCGTAGGCCGCTTCGACGGCCGCCACACTGCCCGGCTCACGAGCCTCGATGCGGATGTCGTTCATACCGTCAATCAGATAGGGCGAGATGAATACCTCCGAAGGGGTTTGGGTGTCGTCGCTGCCTCCCACCTCGTGGCCATTAACCCACAGGCGATAGGCTCCCGTACCGCCCTCGCTGCGGAAAAATACATTGCGGTCGCCAAATGCAAAGGGGGCATAGAATTTAACGGCACACACGCCATTCTCGTCGGTGCGGGTGCGTATGCTTTTGAAATATTGCGAGTTGATGATTGTGCCCGCCGCGGCATCCTCGCGAATATCATAACTGAAAAACTCGCTGCGCGGTGCCTCCTTGCGCGGACGCGAAGGCTCGGCGGCATCGGCCGACAAAACGGAGGAAACAATCAGCAAAACGGACAACGAAAGTGTCAAAATAGGTCTTGTGTGCAACATATTGCTCGTATTTTGGGCAAATATACCCATAAAAATGGGAGAAAGACGATTTTTCTCAAAAAAAATTCGGATATTTGCAATTCATATTCCCAAGAACTTAAACAATAAAGATAACTATGCTTAACGCCGACAAAAAAAGAATCGTGGAAATCCTCCACACCGAGGAGCGCAACTGCGATGTCACAGTTAAAGGTTGGGTACGCACCAAACGTGGCAACAAAAATGTTGCCTTCATCGCACTGAACGACGGCTCGTGTGTGGCCAATATTCAAGTGGTAGTCGATGTTGCCGCCTTTGACGAGGAGTTGCTTCGTCGCATCACCACAGGTGCCTGCCTTCGTGTAGACGGAGTGCTGGTCGAGAGTATGGGCTCGGGACAACCCGTAGAGGTGCAGGCCAAAGCCATCGAAATCTACGGCACCGCTGACCCCGAAACCTATCCCCTCCAAAAGAAGGGTCACTCGCTCGAATTCCTGCGCGAAATCGCATACCTGCGTCCCCGTACCAATACCTTCGGAGCAATCCTGCGTATCCGCCACAATATGGCCTACGCAATCCACAAATACTTCAACGACCGTGGTTTCTACTATATGCACACCCCCATCATCACCGCTTCGGACTGCGAGGGTGCGGGTGCTATGTTCCAAGTGACCACAATGGATATGAACAACTTGCCTCGTACCGAGGAGGGAGCAGTGGATTACTCGCAAGATTTCTTTGGCAAACCGTGCAGTATGACCGTGTCGGGTCAGTTGGAGGGTGAGTTGGGTGCGCTGGCTCTGGGTCGTATCTACACCTTTGGCCCCACCTTCCGTGCTGAGAACTCCAACAATCCCCGACACTTGTCCGAGTTCTGGATGATTGAGCCCGAGATGGCGTTCTATGAGTTGGAGGACGATA
>JAFTYJ010000049.1 GCA_017464745.1 Rikenellaceae bacterium
CATATTAGCGATATTTGGGAGGTGTCTGCAACCTCAGCGAAATCACCGGCGAAATCTCCACCGACGATGTCCTATGTGGTATAAATGTTACTTTCTTGTAGAATGTATAATTTATTTCGCCATTTCATTGCAGCTCATTGCACTCCATTGCACCTCATTGCATTTCACCCCAAAATCCGCTCAATCAAGCACTTAAAATTTTCTTGAATGATGACATTGTACATTGGGGGTGAAATAGGGCGAAGAAATATTGCGTAACGATGATAAACAGTAATAAATGGCTTTATCACCAAGAACAAAAAAAGCGCTCAAAATGAGCGCTTTGCGATAAACGATGATAAATCATTTTATCATTGGTATGTAAATTTACTTGCCGATGCAGAAGTTGGCGAAGATATTGCCGAGGGTTTCGTCGGTGGTGATTTCGCCGGTGATTTCGCCAAGGTGAAACAGCACCTCGCGGACATCCTCGCTAAGCATATCTGACGTAAGGTTCAATTCCAAACCACGAAGGCAAGCCTCAACACTCGTTTCGGCCGCGCGCAGGGCTGCATAGTGGCGCATATTCGACACAACGGTCGCGCCTTGTTCGAGTCCCGAGGTATCGACAACCTCACGCAAAACAGCACGCAAAGCATCAACACCCGCTCCCGTCTTAGCCGAGATAACAACCGTCTGCTCTGCCACCCTACCCGATTCCACGCCACAGCGGTCGGCCTTATTGAAAACTCGGATTACAGGCGCATCGCACTCCAACATTTCACACTCCTCACCAGCAACCGACAAGTGAAGAACAACATCGGCACGTTCGATTGCGCCGTGAGTGCGGTCGATACCCATCTGTTCGAGGCGGTCGTCGGTGGCACGAATTCCAGCAGTATCCATAAAGCGGAAGCGCACGCCATCTATCGTACAACTCTCCTCAATCACATCGCGGGTAGTTCCTGCCACATCCGACACCATTGCGCGGTCGTCATTAAGCAGGCGGTTGAGCAGTGTACTTTTGCCGACATTCGGGGCGCCGACGATAGCCACGGCCACGCCGTTTTTGATGGCATTTCCCAAGCGGAACGACTCGGCGAGAGTATGTATTCGGGTATCTATTCGTTCGAGCAGTTGGCGCATTGCCGAGCGGTCGGCGAACTCCACATCCTCTTCCGAGAAGTCGAGTTCCAACTCCAACAGCGAGGTAATATTGAGCAATTCGGCGCGCAATTCGGCCAAGTCGCGGGAGAAACCGCCCCTCATTTGGTTCATTGCGATTCGGTGGTCAGCCTCGGATGCCGAGGCTATCATATCGGCCACGGCTTCGGCTTGCGAGAGGTCCATTTTGCCATTGACAAAGGCTCGTTGGGTGAACTCTCCGGCTGTTGCGGCGCGTGCACCTGCGTCAATCAGCAGGGCAACCAAACGCGAAACGATATAGGTCGATGCGTGGCACGAGATTTCGACCGAGTTCTCGCCCGTATATGAGTGGGGGGCGCGAAAGACCGACACCAGCACATCGTCCAGCACCGACTCGCCATCCATCACACGGCCATAGAGGATTGTATAGCCCTCGGCATCGGCCACTCGGCCACGACGCGAGCGGAACACACGATCGGTAACATCGAAAGCCTCTGCTCCACTGACACGCACAACGGCGATTGCCCCACCCTGTCCTGTTGCGGGTGCAACTATGGTATCGGTACGACGCATTAGTAACTTTTTTGGATTGTGAGTTTCTGGCCGATTCGGATGGTGGTACTACGCAGGTGGTTCCAAGCCATAATCTGTTTGACGGTCACACGGTATTTACGAGCGATTGCGCCCAGGGTTTCGCCGCTTTTGACCTTATGGGTTACGCTTTGCGGCTCCTCAAAGAATTTGGGGTTTATGCTTGCAGGTTTAAGGTATTTGGCCATATAGACGGTATCCTTGCCATAGATTTCGTCGGCATTAGCGATGAAGCGTGTAACGCGGTTTTGGGGGATAACCAGGCTATATTGTTTACCAAGTGCAGGCACAATATCCATTTTATATTGAGGGTTAAGCATACGCAGTGTTTCGACAGGAAGGTCGATAGTCGAGGCCACCTGCGAGAAGTGCATTGGGCGGGTCACTATGATAGTATCGGTTGCCAGCGGCAGGGGATGTTCGGTCATAGTGATTCCGTGCAGGTCGTGGTAGGTATAAGCATAGGTTGCGGCGATAAACGAGGGAACGTATCCACGGGTTTCGCGCGGCAGGAAGGGGTAAATATCCCAGAAGTCTTTGGCCGAGGGGCCTGCATAACGGAATGCCTTATTGACATTACCCGGGCCACAGTTGTAGGCGGCAAGTGCTAGGCTCCAATCGCCATAGATATTATAGAGGTCTTTGAGATATTTCAACGCGGCATCGGTCGAGGCTACGGGGTCACATCGTTGGTCGAGGAACGAGGTGATTTCGAGTCCATAGCGGCGGCCTGTGGCATACATAAACTGCCAAATACCCATAGCACCCGCACGCGAACGAGCCGACGGATTGAGAGCTGATTCGATTACGGGCAACATCCTTAGTTCCAAAGGCATAGAGTCGCGTTCGAGGCGTTCCTCAAAAATCGGGAAGTAATAGACGCTACGTCCCAGCACTGCGCTGACGGTACTTTTGCGGGTAGTGGTATAGGCCACCAAATAGCGTTTGACAACGGGGTTATAGGACAGGTCAATAGCCGACATAATACCGTTCAGGCGGGCAAACCACACCGAATCGGGGATATCGGTTTTAACCTCCTCGGTGGTATCGATTTCGAGTAATTCGCGACGATAGAACTCAAATTCGCCCGCAGGGTTGGAGGTATAGAGTGTATGCAACAGCGAGTCGAAGCGCTCGGCACGCAGCAGGTCTTCCTCGGAGTAGAGGGTATCCACAGCCACAGAGTCGGCCGAGGCAGCAACTGCAAGCGAGTCCGAGAGGGTGATGTTTGAAGCAAATGATGTCGAGTCAATGCCGAGCAGCATTGTCAGAGGAATCAGAAGCGAAAGCAGGGTCATAGCGGTGTCAGAATGTCAAATTGAAATTGAGTCCGAACGAGTTGGTTTGACCTCGTCGGAGGGTTGTCATTTGGCCCACAGAGGGTGTCAGATGCATCGACAAATCGTCGCTGATGTCATAGGTTTTCATATGGGCGCTGGCGTGTGCATCAACAATTTGCAGGGCATAGAAAGCCGCTGTCAGGATGATACACAAGTCACGGTTACGGCGATACGAATCGCGGTATTTTTTGATTTGTGAAGAGTCGAAATAGGGGAACTCGTCGGCCGAAGTGATTTTGTCGTCATTGGCCTTACGCAGTTCGAAGGCGCGTTGGAAACGTTCCAAACCACGATTATTGAAGTCGATACAGTAAATCAGTGCACCGAAACCTCCGATTACGATTGGCAGTTTCCACGCCTGATTGTTATAAATCTGGCCGGCACCAGGACACACCATTGCCAGCGTTGTGGCCTTGGTCACATCCGACACACCCTTTTGGGGGCTATTGAGTACACCATCCACCAGAAAATAGACATACGACACAGCCGAGGCACCATACAGCAGCGTCATATTGGTCTTATATTTATTCATCTTCAACTGTATGGCATCCAACTCGTCGGTACGTCCCACGCCATTGACCTTGATATAGTCGTCGTAGCGTTGTTTGTAGATTTTATGGATATTGGTTTGGGCGATACCGAAACCCACACCAAGGCCTACGGTCGAATAGAGTATCGGCAGTTTCCAATACTGTCCGTTATAGATTTGCGAAAAGCCCGGAGCGGCAATCGAAATGGCAGCCACGGTACCGATTTTGATACTATCGCGGAAGAGTTTGGAGTATCGCGGTTGGAGGCTTCGTTCGTAGCGTTTAATTTGTCGCGGTGTCATACCCAGCGTCGCCGAATCAACAGGTATCAATTTGGGCAGCAGGGTGTCGGCACCCGCAACATAGAGGTCAAGGAAGCGGTCTTCGCTCATCAGGTACTTGGCGATAGTTGACGACAGCGGAGCGTTCTTGTTCTCAACAAGTCGGTAGCCCAGCGAGTCCTGAGCCGTAGGCATAGCAATAGTGTCAATGCTCACGGGGATGGTATCGTACACCACGGTGAGCATTGTGTCGATGACGCTCAAATCGTATCGTTTGTCGTCACCACGCAGCGAGTCCAACACCGTCACATAACGTTTGAGCGAGTCGAGTGTCATCTGTGTAATATCCACATTGGCTTTGTTATCGACACTGCGCTCGGCCATACCGTTTTTGATTATGATACGTTGGAAGCCCGTAGGCGTTACGGTCTGTGCCATTGCTCCCAGCACCGACATAACGCAGACTACCACTGCACACATCACTATTTTGGCCCAACTTTTCACTTCGCAGAGGGTCTATTTGTCAAGTTTCGAGATAAAACGTTCGATATCCTGTTCGCCGGCAAACTCGATGACGATTTTACCCTTACCCGATTTTGTGGTTTTGAGGGTAATATTGTCGGAGAAGTAGCGTTCGAGCAGTTCGACCAATCGGCCATAACTTTCGGGGTACTCCTCGTCGGCCTCGGGCTCAGTCACACGAGCGTTAGCCAACTTGGCGGCATAATCTTCGAGTTGGCGCACCGAAAGGCTCTTTTTGAGGCATTTGCGCAACAAAGGCAGTTGGCGCGACTCGTCGGCCGAGGCGATAACCTTGGCGTGGCCCATCGAAATAGCCTCCTGGCGCACAGCGAGTTGAACCTCAGGCGGCAGATTCAGCAGGCGGAGGTAGTTGGCTACGGTAGAGCGTTTTTTACCCACTCGTTCCGAGAGTTTGTCTTGGGTCAGGTCGCACTCGTCCATAAGGCGGCGCAACGACAAAGCGACCTCCATAGCGTTCAGGTCTTGGCGTTGGATATTCTCGACCAGAGCCATCTCGTGGAGATTCTGCGGAGTCACATCGCGCACAAACACGGGGACCTCGGTCAAGCCTGCGGCGCAAGCGGCTCTCCAACGGCGTTCGCCACTGATGATGATATACTTGTCGCCCTCGGGTTTGACAGTAATGGGTTGGATGATACCCATCGCACGAATTGAGTCGGTGAGTTCGTCCAGAGCCGCTTGGTCAAACACCGTACGGGGTTGTGTAGGGTTGGGCATAATACGCTCGACAGCCACCATTTCACCAATGGTTTTGGGCTGTTCGTCCCCTACGTTATTGATAGCAAGAATTGCATCAAGTCCTCTTCCTAAACCTTTTGCCATATATCTGTTTCTTTACTTTTTGCGGTTACGTTTCAAAAACTCCTTTGCCAGGTTCATATAGGTGATACTTCCCGTAGCCGAGGCGTCATACAGGATGATAGGTTTGCCGTGGCTGGGTGCTTCACTCAAACGAATATTGCGGCCGATAATTGTATCGAACACCATATTTCCGAAGTGGCGTTTGACCTCCTCGACAACCTGATTGGCCATACGGCTGCGGCTATACATCGTCATCACAAATCCCTCGATACCGAGCGAAGTGTTGAATCTCGACTGCGTAAGGCGAATCGAGTTGAGCAGTTTGCTGAGTCCTTCGAGCGCAAAATACTCACATTGAACGGGAATCAGCACACTATCGGCGGCCACCAACACATTGGCAGTCATAAAGCCGAGCGACGGCGAGCAATCGATGAAAATATAGTCGAAGTCGTCCTTAATGGGCATCAACAGATTGCGGATTATGTGGTGTGCATCGGGCATCGAGGGCATCTCGACATCGGCAGCCACAAGGTCGATACTCGACGGAATGACCCAAAGTTTTTTGATGTCGGCACTCTGTTGCATCACCTCGCGTGCGGTCTTACGACCCGTAATACAGTCGTAGATATTGTCGCCCGTCACCTCAAAACCAAGGCCCGAGGTGGCATTAGCCTGTGAATCGGCATCGACCAACAATACCTTTTTGCCAAGCAGCGCAACATTGGCCGCCAGGTTCATTGCGGTGGTGGTTTTACCCACTCCACCCTTCTGATTTGCGAGTGCAACTATCTTTCCCATAAGCAGTTAGTTATCCCATCGAAAGGTTTTGCACCCTCCGACAATTCCACAAATGTAGTCAAATTCCTCGAATTTTCATAAAGTGTTCGAAAAATTGCGTATATTTGAGCCCTGATTTATATATATTATAGGAAAAATATACGCAAAACAGATGTCCGACACACTCTCGAACATACCCCAAAAACGTCGCTCCTTCCCAACATTTGCTGACCTTGTGGTTTTGGTATTATTGTTTGGAGTAGGACAGATTTTAGGCGCACTTATCGTTATGCCTTTCCTGATGAGCCAATATGGCCAAACAGGATTTGGCGACTCGCCTACCAGCCAGATTATAATCTACACGGCATCAATGGCAACAAGCCTGATTGCAATGTCGATATATCGACGAGCACGAGGAGCAAATTACAGAACTTTGCGCTATCGCCTCAAATGGTTCAACGGCTCGCTGGTGATTGTGGGTCTGGTGGCTATCACGGCCATCGGAATTATCGAGGAGCCGCTGTTTGCCCTTATGCCCGAGGAGTGGATGGATTTTGTGGAGCAGGCCATAGGCACAGGCAAGTGGGCCATACTCAACACCGTATTGATTGCTCCCGTGTTGGAGGAGATGATTTTCCGCGGGGTGATACTCGAATCGGTACGCAGTCGCTGGGGTAAGATATGGGCTATTGTGGTGTCGGCACTGCTGTTTGGTGTGGTACACGGAGTTCCGCAACAGGCAATCAATGCCGCAATGGTGGGTGTTATTCTGGGTGCGATATACATTGCCACCGACTCACTGTTGGCGGTAATCGTGTTGCACGCCATAAACAACGCGCTGTCGTATGTGTTGATGATTCTCTTCCCCAACAACAACGACACTCTGCGCAGTATGATTACCTCGGATGTGGTGTATTGGAGTGTTTATGCGGCAAGTTGTGTGGCGGTGATTATCTGCGGCACAATCATCTTTACGGCCGTCAAACGACACCGCACCAAAACCGTTGCAGCGCCCGCTACCGAGGGCAATAACACCGCCAATCAAGGCGTTAATGAGTAGAACTAAGAAAATGATGATTTCGAAAAGAGGCATACAGACAGGCTTAATAATGGCGGCAATAGCGTTGCTGGCCGTAGGTTGCAAACGCCTGGGCAACCCCTTTGAGATTGACACGGTGGTGGCTCGGGTGGGCAAAGTAACCCTCTATGAGCGCGACCTTGCAGGCATTGTTCCGAGCGGCATCACAAGCGAGGACAGCCTCAAAATCGTGGAGTCGCACGTTGATAGTTGGATTCGCAAGGAACTCAAACGTCAAGAGGCACACCGTTTGTTTGAGTCGTCGGAGGCCGACATCGAGCAGTTGGTCGAGGAGTATCGAAACTCGCTGCTGATGCGCCGACTGGAACAATACTATGTCGAGAACAATATGGGTGATTCGTTGTTTGGCGAGAAAGACCTGTTGCAATACTACGAGAGTCACAAGGGCGATTTCAAACTCAAAGGCGACATCGTCAAGGGACGCATCGTGGCTATGCCCAAGACATTCCGCCAAAAGGCCAAAATCAAAGAGTTGTTGAAGGCTACGAGCGCCGAAAAACAGAACGACCTGGTGGCTCTGTGCGAGAAAAACAAACTCCAACTGACAAGCCTTGACGAGTGGACCGACTATTCGGAGTTTTTGGCAATGCTGCCCACCAAGCGTAACGAGTCGTACAAACATCTGTTGCGCGAGGGTGTGGTGAACGATATGACCGACGGCCCTGTGACATACTATTTTATAATTACAGAACTCAAAACAGCGGGTAGTGTATCGCCCTTTGAGACCGTGCAGGATGTGATTCGTTGGGCTGTGGACAAACAACGACGCGCCGAGATTGTACGCCAATGCGACGATAGTCTATACCAACGAGCACTTAGAGACGAGACCGTAGTAATTCACCTCGGAGAGTAAACCGCAAACACGATATAACGACAAACACGATATGAACAAAACCAAATATCTCAGCCTTGCACTCGCACTGATGGCGATGTGGGGCACAACAGCCGAAATCAAAGCACAATCGTTCGTTGCCGACAAAGTGGTAGCGGTGGTTGGCAACTCGGCTATTCTCTACTCGGATGTAGTCAAACAGGCCGACGAAATCACACTCGAACGTCGTGAGATGAACTACACCCCCGAACGTAGCGCCGAAAACGAAGCACTCGAAGCACTTATGCTCCAAAAACTGCTCTACAATCAAGCGCAAATCGACTCAATCGACATCAGTTATGCGCAAGGTCAAATCAGCACCTATGCCGAGGATATGGTAAACCAACTGATTTTGCAGGCCGGATCTCTGCAAAAGTACGAGGCTCAGGAGGGACGTCCCGCATTCGAAATCAAAGACGAAATCATCAACCGCTTGGAGGAGTACCAATATGCTCAGGATATGATGGCCACCGTAACCCGCAACATCACAATCACTCCGGGAGAGGTGGAGCGTCACTTCAAGAAGATGAGCAAAGATGAGTTGCCTATCATCCCCGAACAGTATGTGTACGCCCAAATCACCAAGTTCCCCAAATCGTCGGAAGGTGCCAAGCAACGCACCAAAGAGCGATTGTTGGAGATTCGCGAGCGTATCCTCAACGGCACACGTTTCGATATGATGGCCCGTATGTATTCGGTGGACCCCGGTTCGGCACTCAAAGGTGGCGAGTTGCCCCCTATGCCCAAAAACCAATTTGACCCCGCATTCGGCGAGGCGTTGGCAAAGTTGCGTCCCGGACAGGTGTCGGGTATTGTTGAATCGACCTATGGTCTGCACATTATCCAACTAATCCGTATGGAGGGTGAGAACTATGTGGCACGTCACATCCTGCTTAAACCCATATTTTCGGACGACGAGTTGCAGGAGACTCTCACCACATTGGACAGCATTGCGGATGTAATTCGCAACGGCGAATTGACCTTTGCCGAGGCTGCACTGCGCGAGTCAGATGATGCAGGTTCGCGTTTGAACGGCGGTCTGGTGACCAACATCGACGCAATGAAGATGAACCAAATGAGCAACCCCGAGGCAGCAACCACCAAATTCTTTAAGGACCAAGTGGCACCCGCCGACTACAAGGAGTTGGCAAAACTCAAAATCGGCGAAATCAGTCCTGCCGTGTTGTCGTTCAACGCCAAGGGCGACCAAATGGGCAAAATCCTCAGCCCCGTGGAAATTATACCCTCGCACCGCGCCGATATGAGCACCGACTATCTGGTATTGGAACAACTCGCATTGGAAGAGAAAAAACAAAAATACTTTGACGAGTGGCTGAGCGGCAAAATCAGTTCGATGTACATTCGCATCGACCCGTCGTTCGACACCTCGCAATTCGACCGCAAGGAGTGGAGCAAAAGCCAATCGACAAAATAGTACGCACTCCACACAAAAACTAACACCACACCAACTGTAATGACAAAAAAACTGCTCACAATATTCGCACTGCTGGCCGTATTGTTCGGAGGTTTAGCCCTGGCTCAAAATCCCAACAAGGAGTCCGACGACAGCAACAAACGACTTGTCGACATCAAGGGTGACATTATGTTCCCTATCAAGGTAGCCGACTCGTCGGCGTTGTGTATTGTGGGCAATGTGGCTTTCTATCACAACGGAACGGTTATCACCTGCGACAGCGCCATACGATACTCCGAGAACTATATGGAGTGCCACAAAAATGTGTTGCTCAACAAAGACGACACCTATGCCTATGGTGACAGAGCCGACTACAACGGACGCAAAAACGAGGCACAGATTTACTCCCACCTTATCAAGGTGCGCAATGGTGATGCGGTGCTCTATACCAACAACTTCAAATTCAACACCCAAACCAACATCGGAGAGTTTTGGGGTATGGGTGTGGTGTTTGACGGCGACAACACAATGGAGTCGGACCGCGGATACTTCTATGCCGACGACAATGTGATGGTGTGTGTCGATAAGGTGCAACTCAAAAACTCGGACTACCGAATGAGCGCCGACTCGATAAGTTACAACACCGATACCGACGAAGCACGGTTCTACACCCGCAGTTACATTTGGAACAACAATGACGAAATTCTGAGTTCGGACCGTGGTGTGTATAACAACCAGACCAAGATATATTCGTTTATTGACAAGGCATACATCCTGACCGAAACCCGCGAGTTGTGGGCCGACACTTTGGATTACTATGGCGAAAGTGAGAACGTCGATATGTTTGGCAATATCCAAATCCTCGACAAGGAGCACTCGACTATGGGTTTTGGCGATTTGGGTAAGTATTGGAACGAGCGTGGACAGACCCTTCTCACACGTCGTCCGTCGATTTTCACCTATGACGAGCAGACGGGCGACACCACCTTTATGCGTGCCGACACGATGTTCCTGTATGTCTATTATCCGTCGGATTTCCGCGACACCACCGCGACCGAGACACCCGTAGAGCGTCCGAAAATCGACAATTTTGCACACTTGCGCTGGATTGATTCGCTCGAAGAGGCTTACCGTGCAGAGATGGCCGATTCACTGACACTGATTATCGACATCTACAAGGCGCAAATGGACAGCATGAAGCGTGAGGCCGACAGTATTGAGTTGTGGGCCAACCCCGAGGAGTTGGAGAAATTCCTGGCACAAAAGGCCAAAAACGACAGCATAACGGCCGCCAAGAAGGCTCTGCGCGACAGCATCAACGCCCTGGACGACAAAGCCAAACGCAAATACGCAATCCAATACGTCAAGGCACAAAAAGCAGCCGAAAAAGAGGCCAAAAAGCAACGTCTGGCAGCCGAGAAAGCAGCCTACAAAGCCAAATTGGAGGCCGACCGCATAAAACTCAAACGTTTGGACTCTCTCAACAAAGTCAAACGTGCCAAAGAGGACTCTATTTTCAAAGCCAAAGAGCGTATTGCCGACTCCATTTACAAAGCAGAAAGGGCGGCTCAAAAGGCTGCTGATAAGGCCAAGCGTTTGGAAAACAAGGCTATGGCCCAAGCCAAACAAAATATGGATTCGATGCGTGTGGCGCTGAGTGATTCGACATTGGTGGCAGCAGATTCGACACTCACCGTGGTAGACTCGGCACTCACCGTGGTAGACTCACTTATCACCAAAGCAGATTCGGTAATTGCCGCCAACGATTCGTCCAAGGTTACAACTGACCAGCCCGTTCGTCAGGAGGGAGAGTCTCCCCTGCCCGCTCCCGACGAGGCTCCGTCGGCACAAAGCGGAGCAATGGAGGGTGCCGACAGCACTATGCGTATGCCCGACTCGTCGCAGATGGCACCGCCCAAGCCTGCACGCATAATTCCCGACGAAGCCAAAGGATTACGCCGCATAATTGACAGCCTGAGGCCCAAAGCCGACTCGCTGATGATTGTCGAGAGTTACATCCGCAAGACCCTGCCCCCTGTGGAGGTCAAAATAGGTTTAGACAGCGTCGAGTTGGTACGTCAGGATTCGATTCGCAAGGTGGATTCGTTGCGCCGTGTGGACAGCCTCCGAATATTCAACCCCAAGGCCTACAAGTCAATACTCAAACGCCAAAAAGCGAAACTCAAAGCACAAAAACAAGCCATACGCGACTCTCTGCGTGCCGAAAAAGACCGCATACGCGAGGAGCGATATATTGCCAAACTCAAAAAGAAAGGTCTGTGGACTCCGCCCGACAGCATAGTCGTGGATTCGTTGGATTCGCTGAGTGTGGTAACACCTGCCGACAGTGTGGAGGTTGTGGTGGCCGACTCGACCGAAACCACACAAGAGGTGGACACCATTGAGCGTGTAATTCGAGGTTTCCACAACGTGAAAATCTTTAAGAGCAACGTTCAGGCCGTGACCGACTCGCTGGCCGCGTTCTCGAAAGACTCGACCATTGTGATGTACAACTCGCCCGTGATGTGGAACGGAATGAACCAAATCACTGCACAAACGGTGACCTTCTACACCAATGGTGAAGCCCTTGACCGTGGTTTCTTTGAGGGTGACCCCATTATGGCCTCGCAGGTCGATGAGGAGCACTTCAACCAGGTTGCAGGCAAGACTATGACCGCATTCTTCCGCAACAACAACGTCTATCGCAACGACGTAAACAGCAATGCCCAAGCGCTCTATTGGATGCAGGAGGAGGGTTCGCCCGACATTATAGCCTTTGCAACGCTCATCGCCGCCGACATCACATTCCTGTTGGCCGACCAAACCGTAACTCATATTAATGGTTACACCAACAGCGAGTGGACAATCTATCCGCCCGAGATGATTCCGCCCGAGGTTACAACCAAGTTGGAGTGGTTCAAATGGCAACCCGAGCGCAAACCCACCAAAGAGGAGGTATGGGACCGCACGCTGAAACCCTCGCAACGCAAGGCTTACGAGTCTTTGACTCCGCCCCGTTTCCCCATATCGCGTCGTATCAACAGCAAACGAGAACACCTGCAAAAGTACTATCGCTGGGTGGACCGCAACGACGTCCTGACCGACCAAACATTGGAGTGGGTGAACAACGTCAAACGTGAGTATGGCGTGGAGGTCGAATAGATAGCACGCTTAGGCGCACCACACAAAGGTGTCACACGCCGGCACACAAGCAAGACACACAAAAGGCTGCTCCGATTGGAACAGCCTTTTGTGTGTCTTTATTCTTCGTCCGACAGATATTGGTTACAAGTCGCGCCAATTGGCCTTCTCTTGAATAACGCCATCTTGCAGGGTTACACAGCCCACTTTGGCACGAAGCATTGTCATCAGTGTGGTTGCATCGATATTATAAAGGGGCAGGTCGCCACTCTGCTCAAACGAGATTTGGCGGGGCTCCTCCAAAGGGGTTGCAGTAATCACCACAACACGTTCGCCTGCGGCTTGGGCACCACTCACAAACTCTGCCAAGCGACGTTCAATACGCGGAGTGAGCATATCGAGTTTGATGATACCTATAATATGTGTAGTACCGTCAGCGCTCAGCACCTCATCGGTATGGTCACCACAAGGGTCAAACAGCGAAAACTCACTAAGCGACATATTACGTTCAGCAGCACTCACCTCGCGGCTCTCGACAAACTCCCATTGCGAGGCATCATACCAAGTGGTGTCGCCCTGTTGGAACTCGGCCGTTTGGCCGCTTTGGATGTTACGACACACAAACACCGCCTCAACATCGCCCTCGGCACTCACAGCCTCACGCAGATTAACCCCCACCTTATAGGGCAAGAAGTCGATAAGCGGCAGGTGGCGATAGCAATAGGCCCCAAGTCCGAAAGCCAGCGACATAACAACCACCGTTTTGGCAGCTTCGGCACGCGAGATTGGCCACACACGGCCACGACGGGCATCCCACCACACAACCATAGCCAGAGGCCACAACACAAGGTTTTTGTAAAATGTTTGCCAATTATCGAGTTTCAGAGCATCGCCAAAGCAACCGCAATCCTCGACCGTACCCCAATTGGCAATATAGAAGGTCAAGGCCGTGAAGATTGTCATCGTACAGAGCGAGAATATCGAAATCAGCGGTGTACGCACTTTGAGCAGCAGCATTAGGCCCATCATAAGTTCGGCTCCGCACAACCAAATGGCAAAGCCAAAACGATAGTCACCAATCCAATCCAAACCGAACGAATTGAGATACTCATTGATTTTGATGGCCGTTCCCCACGGGTCGATGGTCTTGACAAAGCCCGAGAAGATAAACACCACGGCCAACACAATGCGGCAGATATTGGCAGCAAGTGCGAGTCGTTTGTTTTTCATAAGAAGCAGGGTTTATTAGCGGTTTAGGTGTTGCAGGATACGGAGGTGGATAGCCTCGGGCGAGTCCATTTCGCCTGCGCCGTTGCTACAATCCACCACTCGAAGTGCAGTGTCGGTAGTTGCGGCATCCAGGTATGTTTGGCGCACGGCACGTTGCAAGTCGAGCGACGATTCGTGGATATCCTCGGCACCATTGAGGTAGTCGCGGTCGTCACCCTCGCGTGCCGATGTAAGCGAGCGTTCGGTGAACTTGAACGGTACATCCAAAAACAGCGACAAGTCGGGTTGCGGAATTGCAAACTGCTCATATTCGGTGGTGAGAATCCACTCTTTGAGTGCTTTACGTGCCTCGGGGTCGGCAACCTTGGCACATTGGTAGCCAATATTGGAATATACATAGCGGTCGACAATCACAACCTTGCCTTCGGTCAGCCAACCGCGAATCATAGCCGCAGCATCGGCGCGGTCGCCTGCATACAACAGGGCGACAAGGTAGGGATTCACCTGCTCGACGCTACCGAACTCGCCACGCAAAAAGCGGGCTATCATATCGCCATAAATCGGAGCCTCAAAACGGGGAAAGTGCAGTCGTACGCACTCCTTACCCTGGCGTTTGAAATACTCTTCGAGCAGTGCTATTTGGGTCGATTTGCCAGCGCCATCGACGCCTTCCAATACTATAAACATATTTGGGGTTCGTTTTGGTTTCTATTTAAGCATTCTTACCGCACGTTGAACTCCTGCCACAAGTGCATCGGCCTCGGCGACGGTATTGTACGGAGCAAACGATGCACGGCACATTCCTGTCACACCATAGTGGGTCATCACAGGCTCGGCGCAGTGGGTACCTGTACGAACGGCAATACCCAACTTATCGAGAATCATTCCCAAGTCGTAGTGGTGAACACCCTCAACTCCGAACGAGAGTATGGGGGCTTTATTCTCTTGGGTGCCATAGATACGCAGGCCTTCGATTTGGCTCAGGCCCTCGACCGCGCGGTTATAAAGTTCGGTCAGGTGGCGTTCTATTCCCTCCTTATCCCACTCGGCCATAAAGTCAAGTGCTGTACCCAGGGCTATCGCGCCAACATAGTTGGCAGTACCCGCCTCGAAGCGCAGTGGCAACTCGGCAAAGGTGGTATGGTCGAACGACACGGTGGCAACCATATCGCCGCCACACATCCACACGGGCATACGTTCGAGCAGGTCACGTTTAGCATACATCACACCGATACCCGTAGGAGCATAGAGTTTATGGCCCGAAAATGCATAGACATCGCAATCCAACTCACGCACATCGACACCACCGTGCACCGCACCCTGACAGCCATCCACAACAGCCAAAGCACCCTTAGAGTGGGCAATATCTATGGCTGTGCGCAGGTCGGGTTTGGAGCCCAGCACATTGGAGCATTGGGTAAGTGCCACAACGCGAGTGCGACTATCGGCAATTTCATCCAGGCGTTCAACGCACAAACGTCCATCGTCGCTCATAGGCAACATTCGCAACTCTGCACCACGACGGCGGCACATCTCCTGCCAAGGCACCAGATTGGAGTGGTGTTCCATCTCGCTGACAACAACATTGTCGCCTTGGCGGATACACATCTCGGCCAGCGACCACGCAGCCAAGTTCAACGATGCCGTAGCGCCCGACGTAAAGACCACCTCTTCGCGCACATCCGTACCCAGCATTGCACCCACACGGCGACGTGCAGCCTCATAGCGCGAGGTACACTCCTCGGCCAGATAGTGGACACCACGGTGGATATTGGCGTTGAGCATAGTGTGCAGTTCGTTCACAGCGTCAATAACACACTGAGGTTTCTGGGCCGTAGCGGCATTATCCAGATAGACCAGCGGTTTGCCGTGGACTGTGCGGCTCAGTATGGGGAAGTGTGCTCGGAAGTCGGCGACATCAAAAGGTTTCATACGCGCTTACAATGTTTGCAGTTTGTGTTCGACAGCGGCAGCAATACGCTCGGCAGCCTGACCGCCGAAACGCTCCACAACCTCGGCAGCAAAGCCCAACAATTGCAGGCGTTCGGCCGCCTGTTGGGACAAGCCCCTCTGACGCATATAGTACACAGCCTCGGGATCGAGTTGTCCGACGGTGGCTCCGTGGCTACACTTCACGTCATCGGCATAGATTTCGAGCGTCGGTTTGGTATATATCTTGGCATCGGTGCCCAACACAATATTTCGATTGAGCAGCGAAGCGTCGGTTTTCTGTGAATCGGGTGCTACATAGATACGACCGGCAAACGAGCCACGGCCACCCTCGGCAGCGATACCCTTGATAAGTTCCGACGATTGGCACTCACCTGCAAGGTGTTGGACATCCAATCGGATATCGCGCACTCCGTGGGTTGCCACATACACGCCATCACACACAGCCTCAGCGTGGGGGCCATTGAGCAGGGTCACAACATCCACACGGCTTGCACCACGGCTCACATCGCCAAACAATGCACGTGTCGAACTACCCTCGGCTTGCGAAGTGTAGCGATGGTCAATAACCGTACCCTCAGGATTCTCCACAACATCGGCTATCTTAACATTCGCATCTCTGCCAACAATCACCTCACGGCAACGCAAGGCCACAACTTCGCCCTCGGTACGACACACGTCGCTCAATTCGAGCGATGCACCCTCCTCGACAACAACCAGCACACGGCTCACAGCCAGAGCGCCTTTTGTGCCTTTGAAACGGCTATCCAGCACCACCTTACGGCTCTCGCCACGTGCTACACGCACAACAACAGCATCTTCGGCCAAGGCGGTATTGAGCACAGCCGAGGCTATGGCCGATGTAAGCGAGCCATACTCCGCAATGGGGGGGGGAGTCAAAATCGAATACTCCGCATCGGCTACACGGCCATTATCACAACGCACAACCTCACCCTCCAAGTCAAGCGGTTCAAACATCGAACAATCGCCCTCGGCACGGCAAGCAACGCTCTCCATAGCAGCCCGAAGGTTGAAACGGCGGTAGTCCTCGGTTTTGGTATCGGGCAGTTCCATCTCGCCCCAAGTCAGCACGGCTCGGTGGCGCACGGCATCAAACCACTCGACACCCGTAGGTCGCTCCCCGAGTGCGGTCTGTTTGAATATTTTTTGCAGTCCGTTCATCGTCAATCTATTGTTGAGAGCCAATAAGCCAATCGTAACCCTCGCGTTCGAGTTTAAGCGCCAGAGTTTTGTCACCCGAGTAGATGATTTGACCCTTATAGAGCACGTGCACAAAGTCGGGGATGATATAATCCAACAGGCGTTGATAGTGGGTAATCACAACCGTTGCATTCTGTGGAGTACGCAGGCGTTGCACACCCGTAGCAACAATTCTCAGTGCGTCGATATCCAAACCGCTATCGGTCTCGTCCAGCACAGCCAAGCGCGGCTCCAACATTGCCATTTGGAAAATCTCGTTTTTCTTCTTCTCGCCACCCGAGAAGCCCTCGTTCACCGAACGGCTCACAAGTTTACCGTCCAACTCCACAATCTTGGACTTCTCGCGCACAAGTTTCAGAAACTCGGCACTTGACAGCGGCTCCAAGCCCAAAGCCTTACGGCGCTCGGCTACCGCGGCCTTCATAAACGACGCCATACTCACGCCCGGAATCTCAACAGGGTATTGAAAACCCAAAAACAGACCTTGGCGAGCACGCTCCTCGATAGGCAACGACAACAAGTCCACGCCATCGTACAGTACCTCGCCCGCAGTTACCTCAAACTTGGGATTACCGGCCAACACCGATGCAAAGGTACTTTTACCCGAGCCATTAGGGCCCATAATAGCGTGAACCTCGCCCGGACGGACCTCGAAGTTGATACCTCTCAGCACCTCCTTACCGGCTACATTAGCATGTAAATTTTTAACCTCTAAAAGCATATATTTTGTTTTTTGTTTCTTTCGTTTCAATCTATTCGTAGAGCATACCCCACCAAACACCATTAACCAACGGAGCCCTCCAAACTTATAGCAAGGAGTTTTTGAGCCTCAACAGCGAACTCCATAGGCAGTTTGGCCAACACCTCTTTGGCATAGCCATTGACAATCATTCCCACGGCATCCTCGGTCGACATACCACGTTGGTTGCAATAGAAGAGTTGGTCTTCGTTGATTTTCGAGGTTGTAGCCTCGTGTTCAACCACTGCGTCGGGGTTACCTATATCCATATAAGGGAAGGTGTGGGCACCGCACTTGTCGCCAATCAGCAGCGAGTCACACTGCGAGTAGTTGCGTGCACCCGAAGCCCTCGGAGCCACACGCACCAAACCACGATAGGCGTTCTGGCTATGACCTGCCGAGATACCCTTCGACACAATACGGCTGCGCGTGCCACGTCCGAGGTGTATCATCTTGGTACCTGTGTCGGCCTGTTGGTAGTTGTTGGTCATCGCCACCGAGTAGAATTCGCCCACGGAGTCGTCGCCCTGCAACACACAACTCGGATATTTCCAAGTAATAGCCGAGCCCGTCTCGACCTGCGTCCACGACAGACGTGCACGGTCACCACGGCACAAGCCTCGTTTGGTCACAAAGTTGTAGATTCCGCCACGACCCTCCTTATCACCGGGATACCAGTTCTGGACGGTTGAATATTTGACCTCGGCATCGGCCTCAACAATGATTTCGACCACCGCAGCGTGCAGTTGGTTCTCGTCGCGCATCGGGGCGGTACAGCCCTCCAAGTAACTCACATAGGCACCCTCATCGGCCACCAGCAGTGTACGTTCGAACTGCCCCGTACCTCGGGCGTTGATTCGGAAATAGGTACTCAACTCCACAGGACAGCGAACGCCCTTGGGGATATAACAGAACGAGCCATCGGAGAACACCGCCGAGTTAAGCGCCGCATAGAAGTTGTCGGTATAGGACACCACCGTACCCAGATACTTGCGCACCAATTCGGGGTACTCCTTCACAGCCTCGCCAATCGAACAGAAGATGATTCCCTTTTCGGCCAGAGTCTCGCGGAAGGTGGTTTTGACCGACGACGAGTCGAGCACCGCATCCACAGCCACGCCCGCCAAAACCAATTGCTCCTCCAACGGAATACCAAGTTTGTCGAAGGTCTTTTTGAGTTCGGGGTCAATATCATCGGGGTTACCGCTACCCGGTGTTACGTTCTTGGGAGCGGCATAGTAGATGATGTCTTGGAAGTCGATGGGCGGGATATTGAGGTGGGCCCACGTCGGCAACGACATAGTCTGCCAATGGCGGAACGCTTTGAGTCGGTATTCGAGCATCCATTCGGGCTCGCCCTTCTTGGCCGAAATCAGTCGCACCACATCCTCGCTCAAACCTTTGGGGATGAACTCAGTGTCAATATCCGAAGTGAAACCATATTTGTATTCGCCTTCGGCGAGGGTTTCGATTATGTTGTCTTGATTCTTTTCCATAGCAATATCTCTGCAACTTGCAAAGGTACAAAACAAATGCAAATTTAGCAAGTCGCAGCGACATTACAGCCACAATATTTCGCTCGCCCTACCCTTCACGAAAGACATCGACAGTTCCCAAGCGCAATCCACCTCCAATTTACTCGGATAATTCACCTGTCGAAAGTAATTATTGAGAGTATTTATCAAAAAAAATCGCAAAAATTTGGAGATGTCAGATAAAAGTTACTATATTTGCACTCCGAAATCGAGCAAGTCTTGATTTGCGTGATTCCGCGTTGCCCGGATGGCGGAATTGGTAGACGCGTTGGTCTCAAACACCAATGGAGCGATCCGTGCCGGTTCGATCCCGGCTCCGGGTACTGAAGCGGGGAAAGTCGAAAGATTTTCCCCGTTTTCTTTTTTTTAGGGTAAGCCTGAGCAATCATGGATTAAAATTCGACATCCCCGCACCTATCACCCGTATTTGCCCCCCCCAAAAAACTGAAATCACAGCACAACACAATCTGGCACAATTTTGGAAATTTAATCACAGATATTGACACATTTCCAAAATGAAACAAAACGATAAAAAACATCTAACGGCCGAAAATGGGCGTCCCATTGCCGACAATCAAAACACGCAGACCGCAGGTGTGCGTGGTCCTGTAACCTTACAAGACCCGTGGTTTACCGAAAAACTCGCACACTTTGACCGCGAGGTAATTCCCGAACGGCGTATGCACGCCAAAGGCTCGGGAGCCTATGGAACGTTCACCGTAACGCACGACATCACAGCCTACACCCGAGCCTCAATTTTCGCCATAGTAGGCAAGAAAACCGATTGCTTTGTCCGTTTCTCAACCGTTGCGGGCGAGCGTGGTGCGGCCGATGCCGAACGTGACATTCGCGGCTTTGCGATGAAGTTCTATACCGACACAGGCAACTGGGATTTGGTGGGCAACAACACGCCTGTATTCTTTCTGCGCGACCCGTTGAAATTCCCCGACCTCAACCACGCCATAAAGCGTGACCCACGCACGGGTATGCGCTCGGCAAATAGCAACTGGGACTTTTGGACGCTGCTCCCCGAGGCATTGCATCAGGTAACTATCACGATGTCACCGCGCGGTATCCCCTATTCCTTCCGCCATATGCACGGCTTTGGCAGCCACACTTATAGTTTTGTAAACGCCGACAACCGCCGCACCTGGGTAAAATTCCATCTGCGCACCTTGCAGGGTATCAAAAATATGACCGACGAGGAGGCTGAGGCGGTGATTGCCAAGGATAGAGAGTCGCATCAGCGCGACCTCTTCGAGGCTATCGAGCGTGGCGACTATCCGCGCTGGCTGATGCAGGTGCAGTTGATGACGGAGGAGCAAGCGCGCGAATATCACATCAATCCGTTCGACCTTACAAAGGTGTGGTATCACGGCGACTTCCCGCTACACGATGTGGGTATTTTGGAGCTCAACCGCAACCCCGAAAACTTCTTTGCCGAGACCGAGCAGGCGGCATTCAACCCGATGAATATTATCGACGGCATCGGCTTCTCACCCGACAAAATGTTGCAAGGGCGCTTGTTTTCCTATGGCGATGCGCAGCGTTACCGCCTGGGTGTAAATCATCACCTGATACCCGTAAATAAGCCTCGTTGCCCCTATCACGCCTACCACCGCGATGGTCAAATGCGTACAGACGACAACGCAGGGCGCACCATTCCGTACGAGCCGAATAGTTATGGTGAGTGGCAAGACCAACCGCACCTCAAAGAGCCACCATTGTCGGTTTCGGGCGAAGTATACAACTACGATGAGCGCGAACTCGATAGCGACTACTACACACAGCCTGGTAAGTTGTGGCGACTGATGAGCGACGAGGACAAGGTTGTGACTTGTGAAAATACGGCCCGTGCAATGGGCGATGCGGAGGTATTCATAAAGCAACGCCATATCCGCAACTGCCACCGCGCCGACCCTTCGTATGGCGAGGGTGTAGCAAAGGCATTGGGACTTTCGCTTGCTGAGGCCCTCACCGCCACCGACCCTGCCCACCCATCGTGGGATTGTAGGTAGAAAAGGGGGCGCAGTGGCAATCCCTTGCCTTATAGATGATACTAATTCAGAAATAAGGAACAATATCTCCCATTTCTCGCTAATAGACTTTTTGATTGCCCAATAAAAGAAAATCCCTCCCACAAGCACTTGTAGGAGGGATTCCGTGGTGCCACCAGGACACCACCTAAAAAGATATTTATCTAATTGATAAACAATGATTTAATTCTTAAAGAACGATTTGAAATGCACACTTTTGGTACACTCTAATGAAAACAATATCGGTTTTCTTGTGTGCAAAGGTA
>JAFTYJ010000050.1 GCA_017464745.1 Rikenellaceae bacterium
GCTCTCGGCCACAATCAGACGCATCATCAACTGCACCGAACTCATCTCCAACGAGAAGAAAGCCACGGGAATATTCAACTCCACGGCCATATTGCGTGCCATAGTGAGCGTAAATGCAGTTTTACCCATCGAGGGACGTGCCGCAATGATAATCATATCCGAGGGTTGCCATCCGAGGGTCACGCGGTCGATACCCGTAAATCCCGACGGCACACCATTGAAATTGCCTTCGTTGTTGGATGCCTCCTCGATTTGTTGCATTGCACGGCGCACGATGTCGTCGGCCGACTGAATCGAGCGTTTGATGTGTCCGTCCGAAACCTTGAAAATCTCGCCCTCGGCAAAGTCAATCAGGTCGGTTACGTCACGACTCTCGTCGTAGGATTGACGTTGAATCTCGGTCGAAACGCGGATAAGTTCTCGTTGAATATACTTTTGGGCGATGATTCGCGAGTGGAATTCGACGTGTGCTGCCGAGCCTACCTTTTGTGTCAGCGATGCGAGAAATGCTGCACCACCCACTTTGGTTAGGTTTTTTTCGAGTTTGAGTCGCTCGGTTACGGTGTACAGGTCGACGGGTTGCAGGTCGTGCGACAAGCCGAGGATAGCCTCATAGATAATTCTGTGGGTATCCTTGTAGAATGCTTCGGGCGAGAGAATATCCTGAATCTCGATGATGCTGTCTTTTTCGAGCATCAGCGCACCGAGGACAGTCTCTTCGAGTTCGACGGCTTGTGGGGGCAGGTTGCCTGCGGGGTCCACCAGGTTGTCGTATTTTTCGCGATTGCGGTTGTATGCGGTCGAGGAAGATTTTGCCATAACTTATGGTGTGAAAAACAAGGCGAAAATACGCATTTTCCGCCGACTGTCGAAATATTTATACTTCTTTTTATTGCGCCACTTTTCGACAACCTTTGTCGAATTTGTTGATAACCCTATCGCTTGCGACGTACGGGGGCTTTGTCGCCACGTTTGGTTTGGGTTTGACGCGTTTGGAATTTGGGTGCGGGCCCTTCAAAGAAATAACTCTTTTGACGACGTTTATCGTCTTGATTACGCGCTACATAGAGCCTTTCGCCCGTGTAGGGATTCTCGCCCGTGTGGAACATCACCGACGATAGTGTCATAGGTGTTGGGGTGAGGTCTTGTACCTGCTCCAAATGCATTCCGAGTTTGCGGGTTTTAGCAGCCAACGCAGCCATATCCTGCTCGGTGCATCCGGGGTGGCTCGAAATGAAATAGGGGATAACCTGATACTTCAAACCTGCATCGGCACATATTCGGTCAAAGTCGCGTTTGAGTTTAATAAAACCTTCGAACGACGGCTTGCGCATAAGTTTCAGAACGTGGTCTTCGGTATGTTCGGGTGCAACTTTCAGTCGTCCCGAGGTGTGGCGTGTCACCACCTCTCGAAGGTAGTCCGTAGTACCGTCAAACAAGTCATAGCGAATACCGCTGCCAATGTAGGCGTGGCGAACCCCGGGGATGGCCGTAATCTTACGATACAACTCTATGATGTGGCTGTGGTCGCGGCTCAGATTGGGGCACGGCTTGGGATGCAGACACGACGGACGGCGGCACTTGGCGCATAGCGCGGTGTCACGACCTCCCATACGATACATATTGGCCGAGGGGCCTCCGATATCCGAAATGTTTCCACGGAAATAGGGCATCTCTGTCAGTCGTCGCACCTCGCGCAGAATAGATTCCTCGCTGCGTGACGATATGAACTTACCCTGATGAGCCGAAATAGTACAGAAACTGCAACCGCCAAAGCAGCCGCGGTGGATGTTGATAGAGTTTTTTATCATCTCCCACGCAGGGATGTCACCCTTGCCGTTGTAGCGAGGGTGTGGCGCACGCATATAGGGTAAATCGAAACTATGGTCTATCTCCTGCTCGGTGAGCGTGGTGTAGGGAGGTGTCACCACCACATATCTGTCACCCACCGCTTCGACGATGGTTCGGTTTTGTTCACGCAGATTGGACTCTATCTCGATGTATTTAAAATTCTCGCCAAAAGCCTTGCCGCTTGCCACACACTCCTCAAACGAGTGCAGACGCAGGGTGTTCTCTTCGCTCAGACGTTCGACATACGCCCTGTCGGCCACAAAAGCCACCTGACGCAATCGACGCAACAGTTTGGCATTAAATCCGTTATGTAGAGCCTTCGCTACCTCCACAATCGATTTATCACCCATACCATACATCAGCAGGTCGGCACCGCTATCAATCAGCACCGAGGGTTTGAGCGAGTTCGACCAATAGTCGTAGTGTGTCTAGCGACGCAACGACGCTTCGATACCTCCCACTACCACCGGAACATTTGGATACAACTCTTTGAGTATACGCGAATAGACCGTTACCGCATAGTCGGGGCGAAATCCCGCTTTACCTCCGGGGGTGTAGGCATCGTCACTACGTAGTCGGATGTTGGCCGTATAATGATTAACCATTGAGTCCATACTGCCTGCCGACACTCCGAAGAACAGACGTGGTGCTCCCAACTTTTTGAAATCTCTCAGGTCATCTCTCCAATTGGGTTGGGGAATTACCGCCACGCGATAACCCTCGGCCTCTAATATACGGCCAATAACCGCCACTCCGAATGACGGGTGGTCGATATAGGCATCGCCCGAGATAAGGATTACGTCAATGTAGTCCCATCCCAGAGCCTTAACCTCTTTTGCCGTTGTCGGAAGCCATCCCATAATTGTGTGTTACTCTTTGTGTGATTTGATATGTTGCTCGGCTGCTTCGAGAGCCTCGTAGAACTCCGCGCCAAAGGCTCGTGTGATAGCCTCTTTGAGCATTTTGTAGGCGGGAACGCCCATCTTGCGACCGCATTCAAAAGCGCTCGCACACACGTTCCAACGGTGGAAATTCAGTCCATAGGTTCCGTTGCTGAACTTGGCTACACGAATCGGGTACAGGTGACACGAGATAGGTTTGCGCCACGAGCACTCGCCTGCCAGGTAGGCCTTCTCGATAGCACACAGTGTAACTCCGTTCTCGTTGTAGGAGTAGGCGCACTCGGCATCGTTCACCAGCGGCGTTGTAAGGTCGCCGTCGATATCCACCACCGCAAAACCATCGCGTTCGATAGCCTCGCGTCCTTCGGGGGTCATATATTTTTCGTAAATCGGGTACAACTCTTCCAGCACCTCCATCTCGTCCATTTCGAGAGGTGCGCCGGCGTTACCCTCCACGCAACAGATACCCTTGCAATGGGCAACGTCACACAGAAAATCGGTTGTCAGAATATCAACGCTGACAATCTTGTCGTCAATTTCAATCACGGGTTGTAAGTATCTTTGTGTCTGAACTCAAATATCGAATCAATGTGTCGTATCATTTCGCGAGCGAACTCATCGTGCGGGTTGCGTCGGCTCATCTCCACAACAATATTGCGTGCTTTGTCCCTATGCCCCTCTTTTAGCAACTCCACAGCCAACCGTTTCAACTCTTCGGCCGATATTCCGCTTAACTCTTCCATAGTCCGTTGTCGGCAATATATTTGGCCACCGCCTCGGGGACCATATCCTCAATGCTTTCACCTCGGCGTAACCTTTCGCGTACGTCGGTTGACGAGAATGGCAAGTCGGGTGCTCCGTCCAACATTCGGATTTCGGGGTAGGGGGTCGAGGTCACTCCGTCGCGCGGATACATATATATCGGATAACTTTTGAGCAGGGTCTCCCACTCCTTCCATCGGGGTAGTTGTTCGGCCAGGTCGCCTCCCATTACCACCGCAAACTCCATATCGTCGCCCCGCTCCTTTTCCAATGCGCGCAGTGTGTCAATCGTATACGAAGGTCGCGGCAATACAAACTCAATGGCCGAGGGAACAATCCTTACGGGGTATTTCGAAGCAGCACACGCCGCCTCCACCATCTCGAAACGCATCAAGTCGGGCGCAAGGTCGGCCGCCTGTTTGAGCGGATTCTGCGGCGACACAATCATTACCAGCATATCGCACAATCCCTGCTCCACAACGTGCTCGGCAATGGCTATGTGGCCGTTGTGAATCGGATTGAACGACCCGAAGTAGAGTGCTACTCGTTGCTTACCCATTCTCTTATTTGGCAATAAAGTTACGAACAATCTCGGCGGCCTCACCAATAGCCGTTTGCAGGTCGTCGTTTACCACAATATGGTCGAACTTGGGCGCTTTTTCAATTTCGCTTGCAGCCTTGCCCACGCGTTTGGCAATAACCTCAGGAGTGTCGGTGCCACGTCCAATCAGTCGTCGTTCGAGTTCCTCAACCGAAGGAGGCATCACAAATACCGAGCAGGCATTCTCGCCAAACAACTCTTTAAGACGTATGCCGCCCATCACATCCACGTCGAATGCCACCACGTGGCCTTGACCCCAGATGCGGTCCATTTCGCTGCGCAGGGTTCCGTAGTAACTACCGGCATAAACCTCCTCCCACTCAACAAAGCAGTCATTCTCAATCTTGCTTCGGAACTCCTCGGTGCTCAGAAAGTAATACTCTTTACCGTGTTGTTCGGTACCACGGGGTGCACGCGAGGTGGCCGAAATCGAGAACTCCAACTCCGGAAACAATTTCAACAATGCTCCCACAATGGTGCTTTTGCCTGCACCGCTCGGAGCCGAAAATATCACAAGTTTACCCATAGTTGGTTGTTACAAAATATTAAGTACCTGTTCTTTGATTTTCTCCAATTCGTCTTTCATCTTCACAACCAAAATCTGAATCTCGGCATTGTTGGCCTTCGAACCCATAGTGTTGATTTCGCGTCCCATCTCTTGGGCGATGAAACCGAGTTTGCGTCCCACCTGCTCCTCTTCGCCGGCTGTGGTGCGGAAGTAGTTGCAATGGTTTGTCAGGCGCACCTTCTCCTCGGTGATATCGAGTTTTTCGAGATAGAAGATGAGTTCTTGCTCAAAACGGTTGTTGTCGGGAGTTGCTGCCAACTTTGCAAGGTTGTCGTTGATTCGGGTGCGAATGGTTTCAATGCGGCTGGCCTCGTAAGGTTCCACAGCAACCTTGTAACTCTCAATCAAATCAACCCTTGCCAACAGGTCGGCAATCAGTACAGCACCCTCTTGCACTCGGAACGCGTCAAACTCGGCAATGGCCTCCTCGACACACTCCATAATTGCTGTGTGTTCCTCCTCCGAGATAGTGGCAACCTCTTGGCTTACTACGTCGGGCATACGCATCACAATCGAGGTGATGTCGCCGCTGTCGGTAATACCTGCTGCTTGTTGCGCCTCTCTGATTTGGCGATAGTATGCAGCAAACATCTCTTTGTTGACCGAAGCAGTGCTCTCGACGGCGGTAGTTTCGACCGAGATACTGATTTCGGCCTTACCACGAACGATACCTTTGGCTGCGAGAGCTCGGATTTCGTATTCGAGTGTGCGATATTTGCCGGGCATTTTGATGCCGAGGTCAAGTTGCTTGCTGTTGAGCGAGCGAATTTCGGTTGTTATTTTTTTGTTGTCAAGGGTTCGGGTTGCTTTTCCGAAACCCGTCATAGATTTAATCATTGCTAAATTCAAATTTGCACAAAGATACATTTTTTCGCCGAGATAACACACATTAACCCACAAAATACCGAAATTGTAAAAAAAAAGCCCCGAACGCTGAACAAACCTGCAAAAAAAACCTTATATTTGTAACATAGAGAACCCCGAAATTTAACCTTAAAACACATAGCAACTATGAAAAAACACAATTTCAACGCCGGACCGTCGATTCTTCCCGACGTGGTACTCGAAAATGCTGCAAAGGCTATTCTGGACTTTAATGGCAGTGGCCTGTCGCTTCTGAGTATTTCTCACCGAACTCCCGAGTTTGAGGCCGTGTTGTCAAGTGCCCGCGACCTTTTCCGCGAGTTGCTCAATATTCCCGATAACTACCAAATCTTCTTTGTAGGAGGTGGTGCAAGCACCCAATTCTTCCACATCCCCGCCAACTTCCTGGGCAAAAAGGCAGGCTATGTAAACACCGGCGTGTGGACCAAAAAAGCAATCAAAGAGGCCAAACTCTTTGGTGAGGTTGAGGTGCTGGCTTCGTCCGAGGATAAGAAATTCTCGTATATCCCCAAAGGCTACGATATTCCCACCGACCTCGATTACCTTTATATATGTACCAACAACACAATCTGCGGTACAGAGTACAAAACCGATATTGACTCGCCCGTGCCCCTGATTGCCGATATGAGTAGCGATATTTTGAGCCGTCCCGTTGATGTCAGCAAATATGCCGTTATCTATGGTGGCGCCCAAAAGAACCTGGCTCCCGCAGGTGTGTCGTTTGTGATTGTTCGCGACGATATGTTGCAGAAAGTGGTGCGTACCGTACCCACAATGGTCAATGTCAATACCCACGTCGAGAACGGCTCTATGTTCAATACCCCTCCCGTGTTCCCCATCTATGTGATGAACGAGACCTTGAAGTGGTTGAAGAGCATCGGTGGTGTGGACGAGATTTATCGCCGCAATGTCGAGAAGGCAGGTCTGCTGTACGACGCTATCGACCGCAGTAAGATTTTCCGTGGCACCGTAGCCAAGGAGGACCGCTCGCTGATGAACATCTGCTTTGTTATGGAAGAGGGCTACGAGGAGTTGGCCGATGCATTCTTTGAGTTTGCCAAATCCAAAGGTATGGTCGGTATCAAGGGCCACCGCTTGGTTGGCGGCTTCCGTGCATCGTGCTATAACGCACTGCCCATCGAGAGTGTGAAGGCTTTGGTGGCTTGTATGGAGGAGTTCGAAGCAGCAAACGTCAAATAATCCACGATTATGAAAATTCTTGTAGCAACCGAAAAACCCTTTGCTCGCAAGGCGGTAGAGGGTATCCGTGAAATCGTTGCCGAGGCAGGCTACGAACTCGCAATGCTTGAAAAATATACCGACAAAGCACAACTCTTGGAGGCTGTAGCCGATGCCGATGGACTGATTATCCGTAGTGATAAGGTTACGCCCGAGGTTGTGGATGCAGCCAAAAACCTCAAAATTGTAGTACGTGCGGGTGCAGGTTACGATAACGTCGATTTGGCAGCCTGCACGGCTCGCGGAATTGTGGTTATGAACACCCCCGGACAAAACTCCAATGCTGTGGCCGAATTGGCAATCGGTTTGATGATTTTTATGGCTCGCAACAAATATACTCCCGGTACGGGTAGCGAGTTGAAGGGCAAACGCCTGGGTATCCACGCCTATGGTAATGTAGGTCGCCTAGTGGGTGCTTGTGGTAAGGCTCTGGGTATGGTGGTGTCGGCTTATGACCCGTTCATTACCGATGCAGCCTACTTTGAGGCCGAGGGTGTGCGCAAGGTCGATAGTGTTGAGGAACTTTACGCTTCGTCGGACTATGTTTCGATTCACATCCCCGCAACTCCCCAAACCAAAGGCAGTATCGGCTACGAACTGCTGAACCGTATGCCACAAGGTGCAACCGTTATCAATACTGCCCGCAAGGAGGTTATCGACGAGGCCGGTCTGATGAAATTGTTGGAGGAGCGTGAGGATATGAAATACGCCACCGATATTGCAGCCGATTCGCAAGCCGAGTTGAACGAGAAATTTGGCAAACGTGTGTTCGGAACTCCCAAGAAGATGGGTGCCGAGACTGCCGAAGCCAATATCAATGCAGGCCTGGCTGCTGCACGCCAAGCAGTTGGTTATCTGCGCGACGGAGTTACCAAGTTCCAAGTTAATAAATAGACCTATGGTAAAGATTAAAGCATTTAAGGGTATTCGCCCCCCGCGTGAACACGCCGCCGAGGTGGCTTCGCGCCCCTACGACGTTCTGAACTCTGCCGAGGCCAAAGCCGAGGCTACCGAACGCTCGCTGTTGCATATCATTAAACGCGAAATTGATTTTGACCCCATAGCCGACGAACACTCCGAGGAGGTGTATGCCAAAGCGGTCGAGAATTTTGCTGCGTGGCGAGAGAAGGGTTGGCTGGTACAAGACGAGCAAGAGTGCTACTATATATATGCCCAAACAATGGAGGGTCGTACTCAATACGGTCTTGTGGCTTGTTGTCACTTCGAGGACTATTTGGAGGGCCGAATCAAAAAACACGAACTCACCCGCAAGGATAAAGAGGAGGACCGTATGATTCACGTCCGCAACCAGAAGGCCAACATCGAACCCGTGTTCTTTGCTTACCCTGCACGCGAGGATATGGACGCGCTTGTTGCCGAGGTTGTGGCAGGCCAGCCCGAATATGATTTTACAGCGGCCGACGGTTTCGGACACACGTTCTGGAAAATCGAAGACCAGGCAACCATCAACCGCATTACCGCCATCTTTGAGTCGATTCCTGCGCTCTACGTTGCCGACGGTCACCACCGTACCGCAGCCGCTGCTTTGGTGGGCGAGGAGTGTAAACGCAATAATCCCAACCATACGGGTACCGAGGAGTATTGCTATTTCCTGTCGGTAATTTTCCCCGACAACCAACTCAAAATCATCGACTATAACCGCGTGGTTAAAGACCTTAACGGACTCTCTGAGGCCGAACTCGTTGAGGCTTTGAAGGCTGATTTCGAGGTTGAGGAGAAGGGTGCCGAAATCTATACCCCCTCGGCGTTGCACAACTTTGCAATGTACCTGGGCGGCAAATGGTATAGCCTGACTGCCAAACCGGGCACCTATAACGATAGCGACCCTATCGGTGTGTTGGATGTTACGGTGTTGTCGAACCTTGTGTTAGACAAGATTTTGGGTATTAAGGACCTTCGTACCGACCGCCGAATTGATTTTGTGGGTGGTATCCGTGGCTTGGGCGAGTTGTCGCGCAGGGTTGATAGTGGCGAGATGGCTGTTGCCTTTGCGCTCTATCCCGTGTCGATGCAACAACTTATCGACATCGCCGATACGGGCAATATTATGCCTCCCAAAACCACTTGGTTTGAACCTAAATTGCGTTCGGGTGTTGTAATCCACTCGTTTGAGTAGCACGTGCCCGAATTAGATAAGCAGAGGCTGTTTGACCCGATTGGTCGAACAGCCTCTTTGTTTATCGTGTATGTGTGTCGAGATACCGTTTCATCTTGTCAAGATTGCCATCCCAGATGTTTACATCCACCCGAGGTGCGATACCTCCCGCCTTGCCACTGTCGGTAAATTGCCACACAACCCAATTGTCGGGACGTTTGGGTTTCTTTCTCTTTTTGATGTCGTGATGCACATAGCGAGCAATCCAAAAGTCATATTTGTTGAATCGCTTGTCGGTCAGAAAATCGCGTCGATAAGCCGTGTAGGTGTAGATTATGGGACGCACTCCGTAGTAAGCCTCAATAGCCTCCAACCATTCAAGACACATCTCGCGTAGTCGTTCTTCGCCAATCTCGGCCACCTTCTCGCGGTCGATTTCGACATCCAACACAGGCGGAAAATCTCCGGGATGCCACACTGTATTTCGGATGTAGTTGTTCACTTGGTCGGGAATGGTTGAGGTTGTGCGCAGGAAGTGATACGACCCTTTGACCAACCCATAGGTTTGTGCCATCTGTACGTTGCGGCGGTATTGTGGGTCTTGGTAGGTCGCACCCTCGGTCGATTTCATCAGCACAAACCACACGGGTTGCAGATAGGTCGTGTCCTCGCCACCTACGGGAAAAACCTCTCCACGACGGTTGCAGTAGAGTGTCAAATCGCCCCAAGTTATGCTCTTTTGGTGGTGCGACACATCAATTCCATATACCTTGTCGCCGTAGCGATATTTCATACCCTCGGGACAACAGAGTGAATCCGAGGCCCAATATCCAAACTCAAACAACCGTGTGGAGTCGTTTTGTTGTCGTCCCACACCGTGTCGTTGTCCGTGGTTCCAGCGTCCTGCATAGACATTGTGGTCGCGGTAACGCATAACGCCTACTCCGTGAGGTACAAAGTTGTGGAACGCTCCCTCGTAACGTGTCGAGTCGGTTGTCCACTCTCCATAAATCAGCGAATCGGCCTGCCAAGTACCCTCAAAGATGGCCGCACTATCAGCCAAGCATAGTGAGCCTTGCCCGTGACGCAATCCCTTGTGCCAACGACCGCGATATATACTTCCGTCGGCATAGATGTGTCGTCCTCGACCGTGTATGGTGTCACACACAAACTCTCCGCGAAACGATGTCCCGTCGGCCAAGTGCCACTCACCCCAGCCGTGCTTCATTCCTCGCCACCACTCACCTCTGTAACTTGACCCGTCACGCCAGGTTTTCTCTACCGGTCGCACGGTGGTGTGGCGCAGATACAAACCAACACACAGCAAGGCTGCCATAGCAACAGCCAATATCGTAATCTTGATTTTTGTCACGTTAAAATTCGATTTTGTTCAGAATACCCGTCAGGGCTGCAATTGCTACACCATAATTGGTAATAGGTACTTCGGCGGCCTTTGCTCTTGCTACACGGCTCATAACGTGGCGGCGATTGAACATACACGCACCGCAGTGAATAATCAGGTCGTACGAACTGAGGTCGTCGGGAAAATCGGCTCCTCCCACAACATCAATCGTCAAATCTTCGCCCACTTTGCGGCGTAACATTTGCGGTAACTTAACACGACCAATATCCTCGTTTTGAGGTGCGTGGGTGCAGGCTTCGGCAATCAGTACACGTGATTTTTCGGTCAGCGCGCCTATCATCTTTGCACCCTCTACAAACTCGCCGATGTCGCCCTTGTAGCGAGCCATCAATACCGAGAACGAGGTTAATCTCGATTCCTCGGGTTTCATTTTCCACACCGTATCGAATACCTGCGAGTCGGTAATAATAAGTCGTGGTGGCTCGGCCAGTGCGCCTAATGCTGAAGCCATATCCTCCGTTGTGCAACACATAGCCCTGCAACCTCGGTCGAGCAACTCGCGCAGGGTCTGTACTTGGGGTTGAATCAGTCGTCCTTTGGGGGCTTGTTTGTCCTGCGGCATAACGAGCAGCACGGTGTCCCCCGCCTCACAAAAACCTTCGGTCAGCAGTCGCGGCTCCTCGACTCGGCACGCAGCCAAACGACGGCGCAACTCCTCCAAACCCTGACCTGTCAGCGCACTAGTGCATACGGGGATAATTTTGGTGGTTTGCTCAACGCGAGCGGCAATACTCTCGGTATCCTCCACTTGGTCACATCCGGCCACAACCGTCACAACCGCTACCTCGCGGCGGCGCAACTCCTCCATAACGGCCAACTCCACGCTCCAATCGTCGCTGTCCGTAAACAGCACCACAGCAATATCCGTGCGATCCATAACTCGTCGGGTTGCACGCATACGTTCCGCGCCCAGCGCAGTATTGTCGTCGAGTCCCGGTGTATCGACAAGTGTCACCGCTCCCAAGTCGGGCAACTCCATAGGTTTATTCACGGGGTCGGTGGTGGTTCCTGCGACATTCGACACAAGGGCCACTTGTTGTCCGGTGAGGGCATTGATTAGCGACGATTTGCCGCTGTTGCAACGGCCATAAAAACCTATATGTAATCTCTGTGATGAGGGCGTTTGGGTCATAGGGCAGGGGATTAGAATCGGAAGTCGCGTCGGCCGAGAGTAATCTCGCCCAAACGCTCCTCGGTTATACGTCTGACTTTGTCCGAAGGAATCATCTTCAACTCCCTCGCAATAACCTCGACTCCCAGACTACGAGTGTGGGGTGAGGCGTAATCTTCAAGATATTCGCGTAGGGTCATCAGTGCATTCGGTCCACAGCAGTTGCCAATTTTGCCGCTCTTGGCCAACATCATAAAGCGGTCGCCCGTGCGTCCTTCGCGGTAACAGGCTGTGCAGAAACTTGGTACATAACCCAACTCCAACAGCCACCCTACAATCTCATCCAACGAGCGAGTATCCGAAATGTCGAATTGAGCCGACCTATCGGCATCCTCTACTCCTTCGGCATATCCACCTACGCTGGTGCGTGAGCCGCCGCTGATTTGTGACACACCCACATCCAACACCAACTCCCGTGAACGAGCCGACTCGCGGGTCGATACAATCATACCCGTATAAGGCACTGCCAGACGCAGCACCGCCACAATACGGCGGAACACCTCGTCGGTCACAGCATTGGGGAAGTCCGCAGGGTCAATATCGTCGGCAGGTCGGATACGTGGAACGCTGATAGTGTGGGGACCCACGCCAAAGCGAGCCTCCAAGTGCTCGGCGTGCATCAGCAGTCCCACCAGGTCGTAACGGTAGTTGGTCAATCCAAACAATGCACCGATTCCCACATCGTCAATTCCACCCTCCATTGCACGGTCCATAGCCTCGGTATGGTAGGCCCAATCGCTCTTGGGACCCGTGGGATGAAGTTGCTCATAAGTTGCGCGGTCGTAGGTCTCCTCAAAGAGAATGTATGTTCCAATTCCCGCATCACGCAACAATCGGTAGTTCTCCACCGTTGTTGCAGCAATATTCACGTTCACACGGCGGATTGCTCCATTGCGGTGGTGAATCGAGTAAATCGTGTCAATCGACTCCAAAACATACTCTATGGGACTTTGAATGGGGTGTTCACCTGTTTCGAGTGCCAAGCGTTTGTGACCCATATCCTGCAAGGCGATAACCTCGCGGCGAATCTCCTCCTGCGAGAGTTTGCGACGCGGAATGGTGCGGTTCTTGGCGTGATAGGGGCAATATACGCAGCCGTTTATACAGTAGTTCGACAGATACAGCGGTGCAAACATCACAATACGATTGCCATAGATGCGTTGTTTGAGTTCTCGTGCCAATTCAAACAAGCGTGCCACCTGCTCCTGGCGGTCGCACTCCATCAGCACCGCAGCCTCGCGGTGAGTCAGACCTTTGCCCTCTGCGGCTTTCGTGAGTATTTCGTCTACCAGAGCCACATCATTTAGGTGGGTAGCGGCATATTCCAATGTCGCCCTCACCTCGCCGTCGTGAATAAACTCGGCAGCGTGTTCCGATTTTACGTTATATTCGACCATTTTAGTTTCTTCCTCAGTTTTATCGTTCGAAATCGCCACGTGCATAATCCACATGGTAGCCGATTTCATTTAGTTCTTGTTCTAATTGTGCCAATCCCTCGGCCGCCTCGCTACCACTGCTGGCCTTGCCCTCATAGATGGCGTATTTACTTCTGACACTTCGGGGCGATAGGTTGGGCATCACGACATTTGCTCCCGAAAGTATTCCTTCGCGTCGTCCATTGGGCGCAAGTGTTGCCAATGCTGTGGTGGCCGGTATCAGTGCTTGCGGGAACATCAACCTTACGACCGACACCAACAACAGAGTCATCCTCAGACTTCCCGCCGAGTGCTCTCCCAGTGGTGTATTGCGGTGGGGGATAAATGGGCCAATGCCTATCATCTCAGGATTTATTCTCTCCATAAAAAGCAAATCCTCCACAAGCGATTCTACCGTCTGTCCTGGCACTCCGACCATCATACCCACACCCGTCTGAAAGCCCAACTCTTTTAAGTCCGAAATGCACTTCATACGCCTTTCCCACAACATATCGCTCGGGTGCAGGCTCTCATAAAGTGCTTTGTCGGCTGCTTCGTGACGCAATAGATAGCGGTCAGCACCCGCCTGACGCAACACCTCGTAAGATTCCCTGCTACGTTCGCCCAACGACAATGTAACAGCCGCACCTTCGCACTCCTCTTTGATTTGTCGAATAAGAGCCACCAATCGTACGTCGCTCCACACAGCATCCTCGCCACCCTGCAACACAAAGGTCCTAAACCCTGCGGCATAGCCCTCACGACAGCACTCCAAAATCTGCTCATCGCTAAGGCGGTATCTCTCGGCTTGGGTGTTGCTGCGTCGGAGTCCGCAATACAGGCAATCGTTGCGGCATACGCTACCCACTTCAATCAGGCCCCTTACATAAATGCCGCGTCCGAACTGCGTGTGTGCAGTTCGGACAGCGTAATCACGCAACAAAGCAAGAGTCGTATCGTCACACTCGGCAAGGAGTGTGTGGTATCCCGCGGCGTCAAGTCTGTGCGTGCGGGTCAGACGTTCGGCCAACTCTTTCATTTGTAGCGAAGGTTGTTCTATCGTTTCAACAACTCTTTGTTATAGGTTTGACGACCGGCCTCAAAGGTGGTGTGGGTGCTCGGACCCGAGATACATCCACCCTCACAAGCCATAACCTCGATGAATTGGGCGGGCACCTTGGCAGGAACCTTACCATAAACCTTCATCAGGCCGACATTTTTCTTGGTAAGCGGCGACACCAGCGCATTGGTAAACTCAAAAGCACCTCCGACGTGAGCCTTCACAGCAGCGGTAACACCACCAGTTGCGGCAAAACCGTGAGCCGTGCGAATCGATGTGAACGGAATCTCGTAAACTCTCTCTTCGTTCATATCAATACCCATACCGTCGAATATTGCGTGCAACTCCTCGAAAGTCATCACATAGTTTACCAAGTCATCCTTGCGCGCCTCTTTACGTTTGGCAATACACGGGCCTACGAATACCAATTTGGCATCGGGGTACTTCTCGCGGGCGATTTCGGCTGTATAGTACATCGGCGAGCGAGTCGTCGAGATGTATTTCTTCAATTCGGGAGCGTGTTTTTCGGCCATCTCGATGTATGCGGGGCAGCACGAGGTGGTCATAAACGGAGCACCCTCTTCCATACGCTCTTTGAACTCGGCAGTCTCTTTCTCGGTAGTGACCATAGCGCCTTGAGCAACCTCAATCACATCGGTAAAGCCGATAGCCTTGATAGCGCCATACACCTGCTCGGTAGGAACGTTGTATTGCGACAGCACTGCGGGGGCAACCATAGCCACCACTTGCTCGCCACGGCGAATGCTTTGCAGAATGTCGAACACTTGCGAAATCTCGAAGATTGCACCGAACGGGCAACTGTTCAGACATTTACCGCAATAGATACACTTCGACTCGTCGATATGCTCCACGCCATACTCGTCTTTGGTGATAGCACCCACGGGGCACGACTCCTCGCACGGAACGGGGATATAAACGATAGCGTGGTAGGGGCAGTTTTCGAAACACTTACCGCAACTGATACAGATGCTGTGGTTGATACGTCCCTGGCTGGTTTCGGGGTCAAACTCGATGGCATTCTTGGGGCAAGCACTTGCACACGCACGAGCCACACAACCACGACACAGATTGGTGATGTTGTAGTTGGTGCGCACACACGACGAACAAGCCTCATCAATCACACACATAATGTTCTCTTTGAGTTTGTCGCGTTGGAGTGCTTGGCGAGCGTACTCCGACAGAGGAGTGAGTTCGTCAGTTTCGTCGCTCATATCGAAACCCATCAGAGGAAGCGATTTGTATTTCCATACGGCTCTCTCTTTGTGAACGCAGCAACGGCCCAAAACTTTTGAGCGTCGAGGGCTGAGTTCGATAGGGAGTCGGTCGATTTCCTCTACAAGTTTGTTGTCATTCCATAGTTTGATGAGTTTGGTCAACAATCGTTGTCGAACAATCATCACATTATTCTTAATTGCCATAACGGGTTTTTCGTTTATGTTTTGCCACAAAGTTACCAACTTTTGCTCAAAAAAAGAAATAGTTCCTATCGTTTTTATCCCATTCGTAGTGGTTTTTGGCAATGTGGCACAAAAAAAGCGCCCACATTGGAGCGCTTTGAATTACTTATGTTTGAAATTTCCTATTTCAATGCTTCGGCCACGGCAGTAGCAACGGCCTCGCCGCGAATACCGCGCGCAAGGATTGTTCCGTCGGCACCAAACAGCACCAGGTGGGGAATACCTCTCACTCCATAGGTGCGGGCTCCGATGGCTTGGCGCTCGCTACCCATAAGTTGCGGGAACGGAATAGAGTCCTCTTCTACGGCTTTGAGAGTGTCCTCGGGACGGTCGCTGGTAGGAACACCCACAACAACCAGACCTTGACCTTTGTACTGCTCATACACCTTCTTGATGTTGGGAATCTCGGCTCGGCACGGACCGCACCAACTTGCCCAGAAATCAACCAACACAACCTGGCCCTTACCAACGTAGTCCGACAACTTTTTGCCCTCGACCTCAAAGTCTACAAAGGGTTTACCCTCCGAGGTACTTTCGATAATTGCCATACGTTCCACAATGGGAACGATGTCGGGGTGTTGTCTGACTTGTTCGGCGCAAGCGTTCATAGCCTCGGCCAACTCGGCATCTTCCAACGCGTTTTGACCAATATTGATACCATACACTGCGGCTTGGTTTTGTGAGTTTGTGGCGATAAACTCCTTGACAATACCGACAACCTCTTCCCATTCGCCCTCGCGCAGTTCCCACTCTTCGATAGCGTCGTTGAATGCTTGAATTGCGTCGTTTTGGGGTGTGCCTCCAACGGTCGAACTCTCTTGGTCGCCGGAAACTACGATTTTACCGGGCTCCACAACCACGGGAATGGTGACGTTGCCCACGAGCATACCGCTTTCGGGATCGACGTACGACACGTCGAGTTTGGTCATCACGGGTGCTTCAACCACACCCTCCAAAACAAATTGGTTGTCATTTACAGCAACTGCATTACGCACGTCGCCTACCATCACCATCACCGAATCATAGCGGAACTCCTCGTTGGGAGTCAGCGAACCTTTGATGGTGTAGCCATTGCTATTACCGCAACCGACCGCCGCAAGTGCGACGGTCAGTGCGGCTGAAAAAGTTTTCAGTCTTTTCATTTCGTTTGTTGAATTATGTGTTGTTTTTGTCATCTATTCGGCCATCTCGGCGTCGAATTTGGCGCAAATCTGTTTCGCGAAGTTGGTGGTATTCACCTCGGGACCGCACTCTTGGATGAGTTCCCAAACCTCCTCTTCGGCAAACAGGTCGGATTGTACTCCCTGACGCAGTGCATAAACGGTCGATGCGTCGTTGGGGTTATTTTTAATATAAGTGCGCAGAATGTCAGCCAGAGCGTCCAGATATTGTGCGTCCACCGAGTCGGTGTGAATTGCATTTGCTTTGGCGTTGAGCATTACAATCGAGTCGTTGAGCGGAGTGCCTGTAAAACGTTTCGACGGCAGACCCAGGAAGTGTATGTTACCCTCTTCCAAAATCAGAGGCAGACTGAATTGGCCGGGAGTGGGAGTGCTGTATGAGAACACAATCGAAGTGAGGATAGGTTTCTCAACTTCGCCCTCAAACGAGAATTTGCCGTCCACAACTGCAACTTTGGCCGATGTTCCGAGGTCATTTACCAAGAACACCGAATCCACATAACTTGCCAGCGGGTGTTTCGAGATACTGCCATTGATAGTGTATTTTTGTGGTCCTGCGCAACTTGCAACGAGGAGTGCCGCGGCACAAGCGGCAAAAAATCTAAACTTCTTCATAGTTTATAGTTTTAGTGTTTTTAAGTTTATCACAAACTTACGAATAATTTTCCGAAATACCAACACTTAAAATGAATTTTTCGCCATAACCACAGTAAAAACCAAATTCTCGCCTTTCAAATCTCGACCATATAGTTTGTTTTATAGATATTATTGTCTGAGTCTGTGGCGTTATGTGGTGTCAAAAAAAAGTGGGATTATCCGTTTGGACAACCCCACCAAGTGAATGTGATAGTTCGGAATTACTCAACTTTGCCAGCCGAGCCCAGAACGTTAACACATTTGTGCATATACAGTTTTTTCAACTCGTCGCGAGCGGGACCCAAGTATTTGCGGGGGTCAAACTCAGCGGGATTTTGGTTGAATACGGTACGTACAGCAGCGGTCATAGCCAGACGGCCGTCCGAGTCAATGTTGATTTTGCAAACAGCGCTCTCAGCAGCCTTGCGGAGTTGCTCCTCGGGAATACCTACTGCGTCTTTCAGTGCACCACCGTTCTCGTTGATGATTTTAACATACTCTTGGGGAACCGAGCTCGAACCGTGGAGTACGATGGGGAAACCGGGGATTTGTTTCTCGATTTCGGCCAGGATGTCGAAACGCAAGGGGGGAGGAACCAAGATGCCGTCCGCGTTGCGAGTACATTGCTCGGGTTTGAATTTGTTGGCACCGTGCGAAGTACCAATCGAGATAGCCAGCGAGTCAACACCGGTTTTGGTTACGAAGTCTACAACCTCCTCGGGACGGGTGTAGTGAGCAACCTCAGCCGAAACCTCATCCTCAACACCGGCCAAAACACCCAGCTCACCCTCAACGGTTACGTCGAATTGGTGTGCGTACTCAACAACTTGTTTGGTCAGAGCAACGTTCTCGTCATAGGGAAGGTGGCTACCGTCGATCATTACGCTCGAGAAGCCCATATCGATACAGCTTTTGCAAAGCTCGAAGCTGTTACCGTGGTCGAGGTGCAGAGCGATGGGAATGTTTTTACCCAACTCTTTTGCATACTCAACAGCACCTTGTGCCATATAACGGAGCAGAGTTTGGTTGGCGTATTTACGTGCGCCGCTCGAAACTTGGAGGATAACGGGCGAACCGGCCTCAACGCAAGCCGAGATGATAGCCTGCATTTGCTCCATATTGTTGAAGTTGAAAGCGGGGACAGCGTATTTGCCCTCGATTGCTTTGGCGAACATTTCGCGAGTGTTCACCAAACCTAAGTCTTTGTAATTTACCATACTAAATAGGTTTGAATTATTTGGATTTGATTATGTTGTTTGCGTTAATCGCTACAAAGTTAATAATTTTTTTCACAAAACGTATTCTCCTTCGAACAATTTAGTTTTGTGTAGTTTATTCCTGGTTTGTCGGCTTGTTTTTCTCCTCCGAAACAACTACTGCATATTCGTAGCCAAACCACTTTTCGAGGGTGCTGTCCACTTTGGCGTTCACACTTGGAGTAATCTTGTCGCGTACCTTATTAAATACATATAGCACCGCCGCACCTTCGTCGAGTATGCCCAGCAGTTTGAATACTCGCTGGGGTAGGGCGCTTGCGGGCATAACGGTATAGATAATCGCGGCATAGAGCATAGCCTTTTCTGTAAGGGTTGTTTCGTTGCCTGTCAGCACATAGTAGAATTGCAGTACGGGGCGCACGGCCATACGACCCACGCGGTTGGCATATATCTTAATCGGGTCGAGTATGTCGGAGGCTTTGCTTCGCCAATCTACTCCTTCGAGTTTTTCCAACAGTGGTTTAATCTCTTTGCCCAGCAGTTTGTAGGCCAAGATTGTTATGCAGATTGCGGCTAATGTGAGCATAGTGTGTCGGTTTTATAATTGGTTGCCGTAGGTGCGCAGCGCGAGTCGTTTGACAATCATCACAAATCCACCCGTCAGCACAAGGTTCAATACCAGAGTGAGCACCGAAATGATGAGTGCGGGGCCGCCGAGGTTGTAACTCAGGGCAATAAAGATAACTCCTGCACCTACCTCGCCACGTGTGAACATACCGATTGACAATGCCAAGCGTTCGCTGAGTTTACGGTCGCGATAGAACAGCATCGGGAACAATTTACCGAGGTTCGACAGCAACGATACTGCCAACACGTGCAGTGTAATTTCGCCCCACGACATCATAGGTTGCGAAGCGGTCAGCGAAGCCGAATTAATGGTGGTGTCGCCCAGTCCCACAAATAGCGGCATACTCAATCCCACAAGGAACATAAAGAGTGTCGATATGGTGTCGGCGGCACGATGTTCGTGTTTTGACTCGCTATGGCGAGTTTTGAGTACCATACCCAATACAAATGCGGGTAGCAGTACCTCGATGTGAATACTTCCATCTTCGCCAAACATACCTTTCGAAACCACATATACCGCCTGTGTTGCTGCAAATACAAATATCGCATAGAGCAGTATGTGGAACCAACCTTGCGGTGCGTCGTAGGTGTTGAGTTTTTTCCAGCCAAACCACAGCAGGATAACAACCACTCCCACCACGGCAAAGAGTTGCCAGCGCATACCAATCATCATAATCTGCAACGGAATCATCAGCAGTATGGTGTCCAGGTCGTCGAAGATGGCCAGCACCTGAATTTTTTTGTACATCCAGGTGTTGTTGAGTTTCAGCGCTGCCAACATCGTAAACAAAATACCTGCCGAAGTGGGTGCGGCAAAACGGCTCAGCAACAGATTCTCTTTCCATGCTGCGCCACTGCCCCACAAGTCGGGCGGCAACAATACTAATACATAGTAGAGTGCAATCAGCAACCACGGCATAGCGGCAGTAGCCATTGCAATGAAGTAGTCGGCGGTATAGGTGCGCCACTTGCTCTTGTCGAGTTCGAACTCGCGACCGACGTTAATCATAATAAACGACAAACAGACATAGAGCAGTGTGTCGGTAAGTGTGCGGAACGTACCGTATCCCTCGCCGAGAAGGCCCGGTAGAATTTGAGATGCTATCAATCCGAGCATCAGAACGAATGAAAATGAAAGAACTTTTTTCATCTTGTTGGTATCGGGTCTTAAATAGTTAAAAAATGCTTGGTTGTGTGGCCTGTGTCTAATCGTCGTAGAGGCTGTCGAAACGGCTTCGTGACTTGTCGTATTTCAGGTCTTGCAGCAGCGATGATTTCACTCCGATGTGGAAACTCCATCCCTTACAGGTTCCGATAGGTGTCCAACTGAAATTCATCTGCCAGCAGTGTAGGTCGCGTGTCAGGGTGAATGTACCAATTGACAGTTTGCGAGCCATAATATCGTATCCTCCATTGAATGTTATACCCCACTTGTCGGTCAGATTGACACTACCGTTAAATTGGACGGATTGTGTGATGTTCTTTTTGATACCGTTGTTGGTATAGTTGATGGAGTAACTGAATCCGAGGTTCCACGGGATACTGAAATCGTAGTAGGTGGCTGCCATCATCTGTCGCCGCATATGCGGGTCCATTTCGATAGATGTGTCAAACGGGTTGAGGTACATCAGCGCACCGCTGTTGATGTCGTTGATTGACGGCTGCGTGGCCTTCTTGGAGTTGAATGTGTAGCCAAAACTCCAACCCGTGCTGGCGATACGTCCGAACTTGCCGTTGCCGATATTGAACTTGTTTATTTTACGTCCGTTCTTGTCGACTTTGTATAGGTCGAGGATTGCGCTCAGGTTCAATCCGAAGTTTCCGTAGATTGTGGTACGCAGGTTAAGGTTGATGTTCGACAGGTTGAGCGAGTCGGCCAGGAAGTTGTACGAGCCGCTGAACGAGAAGTTGTCGATAAGTTTGATTTTCTTCATACCTGTCGAGTCGCTACGGTCGCGCACCTTCATTTCGAGGGTGTTTGCCACGCTGAACGACAACGAGCCTGTACGTCCCGAACCCGGCACACCATAGGCGTTGTTGCTATACGGCGAGTAGGTTTGGAAACGTCCCGTCGAGTCACTTTGCACCACCTCGTAGTAGCCGTGTTTCATCTTACTGAAATCGGGAGCATACGAGAAACTAACCTGCGGGGTGACAACGTGACGAATAGCGCGAATCAACGGGTCGCGTCCCGCAAACGACATCATACCGTAGAGTTTGGTCGAGGCCGAAGCGCTCACATTCCAGTTGTGCAGGTGGTAGAATCCCCATTCGGGGTCAAGGGTCACTAATTCGCGGTTTACGGGGTCCCACTCCTTGCGCTCCTTTTTGAAGTACCAGCGTGCTGTGTAGTTGAACGACGGTGACAGGCTGATATATTTCAGTACGTTGAACGATGCCGAGATAGGTATCGAGTGCTGGATGCCGTTTTTCATTTTGAGCAGCGTTTCGCGTGTGAAGAGTTCGTCCTCGGTGGTGCTGACGCTGTTGGTCAGGGTTGCCGAGTAACTCATCGAAATCTTCTCGTACCAACGCTCCTTACCTACGGGATTTTTGCGTTTGAAGGGGTTAAAACGCGAGATGTTGAATACCGCGCTCGGCAACGACGCTGCAATGGTCTTGTTGCGCGAGTTTTGTGACAATTGGATATTGGTCGAGAACGAACCTGCAAATCGGCCGGTCCAACTCTTCGAGTATGCGATTGACGAGTTGGTCTGAGTGTTGGCCGACTCCAATGCGTTGGTCGAAGCCTGCTTGTTGTAGCCTGCGGTTGCAAAGTTCACATTGGCCGAGAACGACGAACTCGGACGGAATTTGGGGTCTTGTTGGTGTGTCCACGTAACTTTGAGGTTGCCCACACCCTCGCCGTCGGTCACTGTGCGTGCGTAGTTGGCGTTGAAGTTACCACTGAACTTGTAGCGCACCACATAACGCGAGGAAGCCGATACCTGCCACGAACCGAGGGTATAGATACCACCCAACAGTGTCAGGTCGGCATACTCTCCGAAGGTGAAGTAATAACCACCATCGCGCAGATAGAAACCACGAGTGCTCTCCTCTCCATATGTCGGCATAATGAATCCCGATTTGGGGCCATTCGAGATGGGGAAGAAACCTCCCGGAAGACCCACAAAGTAGAGCGGTACATCCTCCATTACGAAGTAAGCAGGGCCCGTAATTACCTTTTTGCCAGGGATAACCTTGGCTTTGGTCATCTGGATGTAGAAGTGGGGATGGTCGGTGTGGTCGCAAGTTGTGTACTTACCGCCTGCAAGGTTGATAGAGTTGTCGGGCATCTTTTTAACCTTACGACCAATCAGGAATCCCTCGCCGTCTTTGGTTGCAACGCCGTGGATGTTGGCCTTCGAACTCTTCATATTGTAGGTCATCGAGTCCATAGTGTAGTTGTTGCCACTATCGATAAACTCGGGACGAACGTGCTCGATACCTCGGAGTGTATCCTCCTCAAAACCTTTGGCAAAAATCTCCTTGTTTTCGACCGTCAGGGTCATATAGTCGGCTTTCAGGTTCATTTTCTGATACTTAACATCGCCCTGCGAGTAGATGTAAATCTTACCGGCACGCACGTCATAAATCAGCGAGTCCTTGTTTTTGCCATATACAATATCGTCGAGGAATGCTTTTTTCTTGGCGGTATCGGCCGCGATGCTGTCCTGTGCAAACGATGGGGTATAGTCCGAGAGTGTCGGTAGTGAGTCGTTGATTGTTGGCACAGAGTCGGCTTGCGGCGTGCTGTTGGCGCGTCGCGTACGTCGTGTGCGTCGCTCGGTAGTGGCTGTCGAATCCTGTGCCGAAACTACTTCACTTACTGCATCCGACATCGAAAATATACTTTCGGCAAAGGCGCTCACAGGGGTACATAACACAACCGCTAAGGCTGTGCATACCCCTAAAAATGCTTGTCGAAAGCTATATTTTTTGCAAAAACGAGTCAAATTTTCAGTAATTTTGCTTAACTTTGCCGACAAAGTCGGCAAAACGCCCCTCGGAACCCTGTTTCACGCAGACCCGTATGCGGGTGCGTGCGATTATCTCCGGGCTTTTTCAACCGACAAAAATAGTTTAAAAAAGCGTTAAACGCAACCCTCTTGTATGAATATTAAGTATAAAATACGATTCTTGTTGCTAACGACCGTGTTGTGCGGATTGTTGTGTGGTGGGGAGTGTCGTGCCCAAAATGTGTCGGCTCTGCGTACAATAGTTATCGATGCCGGCCACGGAGGTGTGGACCCGGGCGCTGTAAGCGGCAAGATATACGAGAAGGATCTTAACTTTAAGATAGCCCTCGAATTGGAGCGCTTGCTCAATGAGGGTCAGCCCGATATTAAGGTTATCCAAACGCGACGCACCGATGTAAAGGTCAATCTCTATGAGCGTGGCAATATTGCCAATCGTGCCAATGCCGACCTGTTTGTGTCAATTCACGTCAATGCGGCTCCTACGGCTTCGGCCAATGGCCACTCGACCTATGTGTTGGGTATGGACAAGAATGAGCAGAATTTGCAGGAGGTGATGCGCGAGAACTCGGTGATTACCTACGAGGAGGATTATAAAACCCAATACGCAGGTTTCGACCCATCGTCGCCCGAGAGTTATATCATATTCTCGCTGATGCAGAATATCTACCTCGATAAGAGTATGGAGTTGGCCGAATTGGTGCAACAGCGCTATGCTGCCAATATTCCGCAGATGCGTAATCGCGGTACCCACCAGGCGGGATTTCTTGTGTTGTGGAAAACTGCAATGCCGAGCATCCTGACCGAAATAGGTTTTATATCGAATTCCGCCGACCGCGAGTATATGGTCAAGGATTCAAGTATCAAAACCTATGCCCGCTCGCTTTATGAGGCTATCTGCCTTTATAAGGATAAAATCGAAAATTCGCTTGCGACAACCCAAATCGCACTCCCGGCTGAGCCTAAACCCGAGCCTAAGCCTGCTCCCGAAGTGGTTGCCGACAATAATGGCGTGCGTTATTACGTTCAACTTGTGTCGTCGCGCTCGACCATTAAACCCTCGTCCGACCGTCTGAAACCCTACTCCGATAAGGTGGTTGAACGCAAGTCGGGTGTGTGGTACAAATACTGTTTGGGAGGCTTTGCAACCGTTGCCGAGGCTCGCCAGGCACAAACCGAAGCCAAGGAGTTGTTTAAGGATGCGTTTATCGTGGCATTCGATGGCGAGGAACAAATCTCGCTAGCCGAGGCTCAAAAGAGAATCAACACTAATAAAGCAAACAATAAAACCGAAAAATAATGAAAAGAGAGGTAAAAGTAGGAGTTTTTGCGCTCGTTATGATGGTAGCGCTCTATGCAATGTTCAACTACTTCAAAGGCAAAAATGTATTCAGTAATACCAATGACTACTATGTCGTTTATGACAACGTAGGCGGTCTTCAAGTGTCGTCGCCTGTCGATATTAAGGGTATGGAGGTTGGTGTTGTCACCAATATCGAACTCGACGAGCAAAGTGACGGCGTGAA
>JAFTYJ010000051.1 GCA_017464745.1 Rikenellaceae bacterium
AAAAATAGCTGCAATATTGTGCATGTTTGAGCCTTGAAATTTTAGTGTAGAAAACCACATCAGTGAGTGCAGAGTGAGTCTGAAAAAGTGCCCTCTGTGCGCGTCTGGCGCAGAAACCGACCATCCCGCCGGAATCACAAATCAAAAAAATAATATAAGGAGTCCAATTCGGACTCCTTTATTATTTTATTCTTCTCCAAGTGATTAGTGGATTTTTCCATTCCACCAAAAACCACCGAAAATCTCGGTTTTTCACCCCGAAAATACCCCGAAAAATTTTTGTCGAAAAACTAGGGTTATTTTGGTGGAATATACATTATCTTTGTATAAAATGCTGATAATCTATGAACTTAAATCGAGTAGTGTTTTTCTCTAAAGAAGATTTGGCTTGTTTTAGTATGCTGAAACGTGTAGAAACCATATTAAACGAGTTCAATGAGCATAAAATATATTGCAATATCAATGATATCATAGAACTCTATCATGCGAAGCAATATATAGACAATAATCTACAATTAGATAATTGGTCGAATGAACAGTTTGAATCCTATAAAAGAAAGGTTCAAATTATTTGGAGCATAATTAATCATTATATATCCTCAATTAACATTCATAATCTTGAAAGTAGTTTAAATGAGGTGATGAATGAGGATATAAGGTATGTGAAATCATTTTGGCAACTTTTGAATAAAAGTACTATATATAAGACTATTCCTATCCATATCTTCGTAAAGTTATTTAAGGCTACTAGACAAAAAGAAGATATCCTTTGCTGTAGAAACATTGTAACCTTTTTTAATGACACATTAAAAAACTTGTTATTAGCCGATAATGGCACAGCTGAACTCTTATTATCCTATTATGCTAAAATCGGCAATGGCAGAAACAATAATATTATCATTCCCAAATCATTAACGCTCAAAGATAAATACCTATATTTGTATTGTAAGAATTCTACATCTTACCACAATAAGGCTATATGCCGAAGGTCTTAGTACCTACGCCCTCGCTTCGGTGAGGGCATTTTTATTTGTATCGATGCGAATTGGAGCAGACTTGGCTTATTGGTCAAAAAAATCAGCCAATATAACAAAGTTTCTTTACTTTTTTGTAGTTTTGCAATATTGGAACGCACACTCCAAAAGAACAACTTAAATAAAAAGAACAATATGAAAAAAATGTTTGTTATGGCAGCCGCGGCTGTTGCACTATGTGGTTGTGGCAAGAGCAACGACAACCCACTCTTTAATGAATTTTCGACACCATTTGGCATTGCCCCCTTTGCGGAGATTACTATCGAACACTATCGTGAGGGTCTGCTGAAAGGTATGGAGGAACAAAAAGCCGAAATTGAGGCTATCGTTAATTGCAGCGAGGAACCCACCTTCGCAAACACCATCGAGGCTATGGACCGCAGTGGTGAACTTCTGCGCAAGGTGAGCGGAACTTTCTCACCCCTGTCGGGCAGCAACTCTACCGACGAGATGCGCGCTCTGGAAAAAGAACTCTCGCCCCTGTTCTCGGCACACAGCGACGACATCTATATGAACGACGCACTTTTTGCACGCGTCAAGAGTGTTTATGATAGCCGTGAGTCGTTGGAGTTGTCGGCCGAGCAAAGCAAAGTTTTGGAGAACATCTACAAACGTTTTGTAAGAAGCGGCGCCGAACTCACTCCCGAGCAGAAAGCACAACTCCGAGAACTCAACAAAGAACTCTCGATGCTGCAACTCACTTTCACCCAGAACCTGCTGCACGAAACCAACAACACGTTTGTAACGGTTGAAAGTATCGAGGAACTTGCAGGTCTTCCCGAGGAGAATATCGCAGCCGCTGCCAAAATGGCCGAGCAAAACGGCCAACCCGGCAAGTGGATGTTCAATATGCAACGTCCGAGTTGCAACCCCGTATTGCAATATTGCGACAACCGCGAACTGCGCGAGAAGGTCTACAACGCCTACTACAACCGAGGCAATCAAGACAACGACTACGACAACAAGGCTATCTCGGCCAAGATTGTGGCATTGCGCTTGGAGAAGGCTCGCCTGATGGGCTTCGACAACTACGCCCAATTGGCACTCGACAGCCGTATGGCCAAGACTCCCGAGGCTGTGTACGCTCTGCTGGACCAAGTGTGGGCACCTGCCGTCAAGAAAGCCCAAGAGGAAATTGCCGACATCCGCAAGGAGATTCGCAAAGAGGGCAAAAACTTTGAGCCTGCTGGTTGGGACTATCTGTACTATCTCGACAAGGCCAAGAAGGCAAAATACGCCGTCGACGAGCAACAAATCCGCGCCTACCTCGAAATCGACAACGTTATGCAGGGTGTGTTCTATGTTGCCAACAAACTCTACGGCCTGACCTTCAAGGAGATTACCGCCGAAGTTCCCTCGTATGAGCCTACCGCCAAAGCCTACGAAGTTATCGACAAGGACGGCTCGACGCTGGCAATATTTTATAGCGACAACTTCCCTCGCGAGAGCAAACGTGCCGGCGCGTGGTGTACCTCGTTCCGCAGCCAAAGTTACAAAGGCGAAGAGCGTATCATCCCTATCGTAATCAACTGCTGCAATATGACCGCCGCAACCGAGAGTTCGCCCGCATTGCAAAGCATCGACAACGTCGAGACCATTTTCCACGAGTTTGGCCACGCATTGCACAGTTTTATGCGCGATGTGAAGTACAATGGAGCAGGCGGCGTGGAACGTGACTTTGTGGAGTTGCCTTCGCAAATCAACGAGCACTGGGCATTCCACCCCGAGGTGCTGGCCGTATATGCCAAACACTACCAAACAGGCGAGATTATTCCTATGGAACTCGTGAAGAAGATTGAGGAGAGTTCGAAATATGGTCAAGGCTTTGCTACGGTTGAGTACCTGGCAGCGTCGCTGAGCGATATGGACCTGCACGTTCTGACCGAGATTCCCGAGAACCTCAACGTAATGGAGTTTGAGGCTCAAAAACTCGCCGAGCGCGGTATCCCTCAACAAATCCTGCCTCGCTACCGTATGACCAATTTCAGCCACACTATGGGCGGCGGCTATACCGCAGGCTATTATAGTTATATGTGGGCCGAGGTGCTCGATGCCGATGCGTTTGATGCCTTTGCCGAGACGGGCGACATCTTCAATCCGGAGGTTGCCGCCAAGTTCCGTACCTATGTGCTCACCCCGGGCGGTATCGACGACGGTATGACGATGTATAAGGCATTCCGTGGTCGCGAGCCTAAAATTGACGCCCTGCTTCGCAACAGAGGCTTGTAGAGCGACTTGCTGTCACGCCCAAAGTTGCGGTGTGACATATTTTCTAACAGCAAAAGGAGTGCACTGGTGCACTCCTTTTGCTGTTAGGGCTACCCTCTCCACCCGTTTTTGAGGTCTAACCAAACCCCATCCGGGGCGTAAAAAAGGGCGTAAAGAGGGGCGTGAAAACGAAAAAGTGCGCCACAATCACTTGTAGCGCACTTTTTTGAGGTCTGAAGCGGATTCGAACCGCTGTAAATGGTTTTGCAGACCAGTGCCTAACCCCTCGGCCATCAGACCATTTCCTCATCTTTTCGGAGTGCAAAGATAGGTAATTTTTATTTAACTCCAAATTTTCGACGCTTTTTTTATATTTTGCAACACATTCGTCACAAAAGGTCGGCCTCGTAGAGCAATATCAACTGTTCGAGAACGCGGTCACGCTCCTCGCGGTCGTATTCGTCTTTGAGGTCGTGGCCGAAAATCTTTGCAATACCCTGCCAGAAGCCAGCAACAAAACGACCACGAAACTCCCTGACAATGGCATAGGGACTATGTTGGGTTTGGCGGTCAATCAAACGGATAAGTATCTTGCCCTGGGAGCGGGTCATACGTCCGAGGATGGGAGTATATTCGGCTTTGATAGCCTTCTCTACACTGCGTGTATAGGCGCGTTGCTCCTTGCGTGTGGGCATTTTGAGCAGTGAGTCTTCGAGTCCGAGCATCTTCTCCTCGGCAATCTGTGCAATGGGATAGGCAACCTTCAAATCGCGAATCAGTTTGGCATACTTGCGCAGGTCGGCACGACGTTTGAAACAATAGATGGGGCGCATATTGACTATCAGCGTAGTATCGCCACTACGGCTCACCTCATAGCCATAGCGCATCACCCCTCGACGGTCACGAAATTGGCTCTTGACACGCAAAGTCTGTGCCGACAGGTCACCCGCCGCAGCACACATCACAACAAAAAAGAGTATCAAGAGTCGTTTCATACCAAATAAACCATTATCTTTGCAAAGATACAACATAAACGTTTAATTTCAACCCATTATTTTATGATACTGCAAAATGGACTCTCAGCCGAGAGCACAGCAATGGTAACAAACGAACTTACTGCCAAGCACTTGGGCTCGGGCGATATGGAGGTTTTGGCAACTCCTGCAATGATTGCACTGATGGAGAATGCAGCGATGCGTGCTGTGACACAGAGTCTTGACGAAGGGCAGACGACAGTAGGTGTCGAAATCTCGACCTCACACCTCAAAGCCTCAAAATTGGGGGCCGAAGTTAGAGCCGTGGCCGAACTCACCGAAGTGGAGGGTCGCCGCCTGACGTTTCGTGTAGCAGCCTACGAGGGCGAGGTGCTGTTGGGCGAGGGTGTGCACACACGTTTTGTGGTTGATAGAGAACGTTTTTTGGCAAAACTCGCTTAAATTCGTATATTTGTAGCCCGTATAACAATATTTTGAACGACGTGAAGACATTTTGGAGACTGTTTTCGTTTGCTAAACCGATTGAAAAGTACGCCATTCCGTACTTCATATATACACTTTTGTACTCGGTGTTCAATGCCTTTAATTTTGTGCTTATCGCGCCGATTATCAACTCGTTGTTTACCGAAGGAGAGCGTGTAGTGGTACGCACAATGCCTTCGCCCGAGATGAGCAGCAACTTCCTGAACGAATTTATCAACTACGCGATATACTGCCTCTATGGCGAGAGTTATGACACGATGGATGTGTTGATTTTCCTTGCGGGAGTGATTGTTTTGTCGGCATTTTTGAGCAACCTGTTCCGTTTTTTGGGACAGTGGACTGTTGAGAAGATGGGTATCAACACCTTGCAGAAACTCCGCGACACGATATTCCACAACGTAACCCAACTGCACGTCGGATTTTTCAGCAACGAGCACAAGGGCGACATCATCTCGCGCATAACGGCCGATGTACAGGTTATACGTTTTGCCGTAGTTCGCACTCTGCACGTTGTTTTTCGTGAGCCGCTGCTGATTCTGACCTATGTCTATGTGATGATAACCCTGTCGTGGGAGTTGAGTATATTCTGCATCATCTATCTGCCGTTGGTTGCACTGATTATGGGCACCATTGTAAAGCGTTTGCGCCGCCCTGCAAAGAACGCCCAAGAGGTATTCGGCAGTATGACCTCGGCTATTGACGAGACTCTCTCGGGTGTCAAGGTGGTTAAGGCCTACAATGCCGAAGAGTTCTTCGACAATCGTTTCAAGGCCCTCGATGCCAAATACTCGTCGCTCTACAAGTGGATTGCCAAACGCCAGCAGTTGGCCTCGCCGATGAGTGAGTTTTTGGGCATTGCAGCCGTTGGCGGAGTGGTGATTGCAGGTGGCTACCTCATCACACGCGGCTCGTTCAATGTGGGTGAGTTTTTGGCCTATGTAGGTATTTTCTCGCAAATCACACGCCCCATCCGCTCGTTCACCGACGCCTTCGCCAACATCAATCAGGGTATTGCAGCAGGTGAGCGCGTATTGGAGATTATGGACTCCGTGAACGAGATTCCCGATAAGAAGGACGCACGCACACTCGAACACTTCGAAGAGTCGATTGAATTCCGCAATGTGCACTTCTCGTACGACAGCCGCGAGGTTATCAACGGTGTGTCGTTCACCATTCCCAAAGGCAAGACCGTGGCTTTGGTAGGCCCTTCGGGTGGCGGCAAGACCACCATCTCGGATATGATTCCGCGCTTCTATGACCCTGCAAGTGGCTCGGTTTTGATTGACGGCGTGGACTTGCGCGACTACACCAAGAGCAGCCTTCGCAACCATATGGGCATTGTGTCGCAAGACACCGTGCTGTTCAACGATACGGTCGAGAACAACATCCGCTTGGGCAACCCCTCGGCCACGATGGAACAGATTATCCAAGCCGCCAAGATTGCCAATGCCCACGACTTTATCATCGAGATGGAGGAGGGCTACAACACCAACATCGGTGACCGCGGAATGAAACTCTCGGGAGGCCAACGCCAACGCCTCAGCATTGCCCGTGCGGTGCTCAAAAACCCCGACATCCTGATTCTGGACGAGGCAACCTCGGCACTTGACACCGAGAGCGAAAAACTTGTTCAACAAGCCCTCGGCTCGCTGCTGGTTGGTCGTACCTCGCTTGTTATCGCCCACCGACTGAGCACTATCATCAACGCCGACCTGATTTTGGTTATTAAGGACGGCGAGATTGTCGAACGCGGCACACACAACGAGTTGCAGGCTCTGGGTGGCGTGTATGCCAAACTCATCGAAATGCAACAATTGGAGAAGAAATAATAATTCACATAAAACTATGAAAACCTTACTGAACAAATCGTGGATGATGCTCGTAGCCATTGTTACTATGAGTATTGTCGCTTGTACCTCCGGAACCGAGCCCACCGACGGTCCCAACACCCCTCCCGTAAACAACGAGTTGACTGTTAAGTTCGTAAACCTGATGCACGACCCGTTTGAGGTAACTTCGACCGACAACGCCAATGTATCGGTTAAAGTGACCGTTGTCAATGGCTCACTCGCCGAAGTTGTACTCAACTACACCACAACCAAAGGTCTGATTCAAGCCGACCCCGTAGCCATTACAATGGACAAAATCGGCGTAGGATACTACGAAGGCACAATCCCCGCAACCGAGGGCGAAAGCATTGTCAAATATTGGATTACCGCCAAAGGTACCAAACTCGACGGCTCGGAATTTGAGTGGGATTCGGACTTCGGCAACTATATCGTAACCAAAGACGAAAACGACAATCCCGACGAAGGTGACGAAGGCGATGAGGGCGATACTCCCGTTGTCGAGGATAAATGCAAAAAACTCCGTCTGAACGAGATTTCGACCGGTGCATCACTGGGTGAGTATATCGAGATATATAACGCTTCGAGCGAAGACATCAATATGAACGGCATCGCGCTGTACAAAAACCTTGACTATGAGGAGCCTCTGGTTGTGCTGGCCGATGTTGTTCTGCCCGCAGGCGGCTATGGCGTTCTGTCGGCCAAAGGTACTCCGATGACACTCCCCGAGGGTTGCGTAAACCTGGGTGTTACCGAGCGCGGTTTGGCAAGTTCGCGCGCACTGTGCATCGAACTCGGCCGCGATGCAGGTGCCACCATCTATGACACCTACACCAACACCATCAACCCCTGCACCGACGCCACCGATTGGAATACCGACGCAGTGGAGATGGAGGCCAAATTCTTCTGCCGTTTCGACAACGGTTGGTTCTCGTCGGGTATCCTTACCCCCGGTGAGAAAAACCTTGACCCCGTAACCAAACTCAAACACCAAAAGAACGCTGCACTTGCTGTGGCCGATGCACCCTATGTGGCCAAAATGTCGTTTGACCCCACCAGCATCACCACCGGCAAACAACTCACCATCACCGCCTATGTCTATACCGACGTGTATAGCAACATCGCAAAGGTCGAGTGCAAGGTGGGCAACGCAACCTTAACCCTCAGCAAGGGCGAGGGCTACGCCTACACAGGCACCTATACTTTCAGCAACGAGGGCGACTACACGGCAGTGGTTACCGCCACCAACAACGACAATCGCAAAGGCTCGCTGTCGCAAAAAGTCAGTGTACTGCCCGCAGGTACCGAGTTTGCTTCACAAGCCGCAGTACGTCTGAACGAGGTTAATACCGACCGCAAATATATCGAGTTCTACAACACCTCGGCCAAACCCGTCAACCTGGTGGGTATGTACGTCGAGAAAAACAACGAGGATATCCTGCTGTTCATCACCGATAATATCATCATCGAGGGCAACCAATACGCTGTATTGGCTTGTGGCGGCAAGGACTACTCGTCCAACGACTACCTCTATCTCGGTTCGACCGAGAATGGTATCTCGGGCAAAAAATCGCTCTGTATCGAGTGGATGGCTACCGTTCCCGAGAAGGTTCGTATCGACGCGTTCTGCAACACCTCCGACACCGATCCTCGTCCGAAGGTTACCGTGTGGGATGACCCCGCAAGTGTCGAGGCTGTTATCTCGGATTTGACCGCAGGTCGCTATCCCGACGGTCAGGTTGTGAACCCCCAATACCCCGACAAACTGCCCAACGAATGGGTGACTTTCACCAGCGCAACTCTGGGTTACTCCAACAAATCGGCACAACGTAAAGGCCGTCTGCGCAACCAAATGACCACCATTGCTCCCGTTCCCGCCGACGAGTAACAGTGGCTCTGCAAAACCATAATTTTGGGGCTGTACATCATTTCGTTGTACAGCCCCAAAGTTATTTTGAGCCCCATATTCCCAAAAAGATGTGACAATATTTTGAATTCCCGTAGCGAATCGCTAAATTTGTAAGGTTAAAAATCCATCGTTATGGGAAACAAAATCAATGACCCTATTGCCCGACTTATGGGCTTGCGCTACAAATCGCACCCCTGGCACGGCATCGAAGTGGGCGACGACGCCCCCAATGTAATCACGGCCTTCATCGAAATGGTACCCACCGACACCGTCAAGTATGAACTCGACAAGGTGAGCGGATACATCAAAATCGACCGACCGCAAAAGTACTCAAACGTAATCCCTGCCTTGTATGGTTTCGTACCTCAGAGTTTCTGTGGCGAGGCTGTGGCGCAGTATTGTATGGACCAAAGTGGCCGCAAAGATATTGTTGGCGACGGCGACCCGTTGGATATTTGCGTGCTCACCGAGAGGGACGTTTCGCACGGCGACATCATTGTTAATGCACGCCCCATTGGCGGTTTCCGTATGCTGGATGGCAACGAGGCTGATGACAAAATCATTGCCGTATTGAGCCACGACGTAACTTACAGCGGCTACACCGACATCTCGGAGTTGCCCAGAGGTGTTGTCAATCGTCTGAAACACTACTTCCTTACCTACAAGGATATGCCCGACGCAGCCGAACATAACAAAAAGAAAGTCGAAATCATAGAAACCTACGGCCGCGACGAGGCTTGCGAAATCATACACCGCTCGTTGGAGGACTACAAGTGTCACTTCGATAGTCTGGACGATATTCTGCGCCGAGTATAAAGCAGTAACAACATCCAAGCCCCACGAGGGTATCTAAATAACAAAGGGCTGTTCCCATCGGGAACAGCCCTTTGTTGTGAGGTAGTCAGACCTATTTGGCAGCAGCCAAGTCGGCCTCGTACTTCATATCCGACATATTGGGCATCGGTTTTTGATACTCGCCGGCCAGCAGTTTCTCGCGAATCTTGCTGAAACAATCCAAAGTGTAGTTTACATCCTCCAAGGTGTGAACCGCGGTGGGGATGATACGCAGGATAATCTCGCCCTTCGGAATCACGGGGTAAACAACCACCGAGCAGAACAACGAGTAGTTCTCGCGCAAGTCTACAACCAGGTTGGTAGCCTCCTCGACACCACCCTTCATATATACGGGGGTTACGGGCGACAGAGTACCGCCGATTTCGAAACCACGCTCGCGGAAACCACCTTGCAGTGCGCGGGTAATCTCCCAAAGTTTCTCTTGATACTCGGGGTGGTTGCGAATCAAATCCAGACGTTTCAGAGCACCAATAACCATAGGCATAGGCAGACTCTTGGCGTAGGTTTGCGAACGCATATTGTAGCGGAACAGGTCTACCAGCCATTTGTGCGATGCTACAAAAGCACCGATACCGGCCATTGATTTGGCAAAGGTGTTGAACAGCACGTCAACGCCCTCGGTTACACCAAAGTGAGCAGCAGTACCTTTACCGCCGGGGCCCATAGTACCGAAGCCGTGAGCATCGTCAACCAACAGGCGGAAACTGAACTCGCTCTTCAAGGCAACAATTTCGTCGAGTTTACCCAGGTCACCCTTCATACCGAACACACCCTCGGTAATAACCAGGATACCGCCACCATTAGCCTCGGCTACGGCAGTAGCGTGACCGAGTTGTTTGCGCAGGCTGTCCATATCGTTGTGGCCGAACACAAAGCGTTTGCCCTTGTGCATACGCAATCCGTCGATAATACAAGCGTGAGCCTCGGCGTCATAAACCACAACGTCGCGAGGAGTAAGCAGGCAGTCGATAATCGACACCATACCTTGGTAACCATAGTTTAGCATGAAAGCATCCTCTTTACCCACAAAAGCAGCGAGTTCGCGCTCCAATTGCTCATGGTATTTGGTTTGGCCGCTCATCATACGGGCACCCATAGGCGCAGCCATACCGAACTGTGCAGCACCTTCAGCATCAGCCTTGCGCACTTAGGGGTGGTTATCCAGACCGAGGTAGTTGTTAATGCTCCAATTGAGTACGGGTTTGCCACGGAAAGTCATATGAGGACCGATTTCGCCTTCGAGTTTGGGGAAGGCAAAATAGCCGTGAGCATACTGCATATACTGACCGATGGGGCCACCTGCATTCTTTTTCAATCTTTCAAGAATATCAACCATAATATTTATGTTGTTTTATAAGTTTGAATGAATCGTTGCAAAATATTCGGTCACAAAATTACGTTTTTTTGCGCAAACGGCTGTCGGTTTGGTACTTTTTTTTCGACTCCAACGGGAAAAATAAGTATAAATATGTAGGGAAATATTTTTAAGATATTGTATAAATTTGTACTTTTGCGTCGGTATTTGTGCCCACACGCAAACGCTGTATTTAGACACCAATGAAACAATATTACAACATACTGAAACTTCTGATTGGGGCAGTAGCAATCCTGACAATGGTCGCTATGCCCGAGATGAGTGTGGCCGCAGGTAAAAACAAAACCAAAGTAGTCACCGAAGAGCAAACGGTTAAGCCCCTGAGTTACAACAAACTGCTCAAAAGCCACGACTACGAAACAATGTACGAACGCGCATTGGAATACTTCAACTACCGCAAGGCCAACCGCAAGGGCGAGATGGTGAACACCTACAACAACTATGTTAAGGCTGCATCGCTGCTCGAACGTGCCACTCCCCGATTCGGAGGTACCGAACGCGAGGACTCGGTAGCATACTACCTCTCGACATCGTATTACAAACAGGGCGACTTTATGACCAGCGCCTATATGTTTGACAACTTCCGCAAACGTTTCCCGAGAAGCGTATTCATCGAGGATGTGACCTATATGTACGCACTGAGTTACTACTACGCATCCCCCTCCCCCGAGTACGACCAAACCTCGACATTGCAGGCTATGGTGGCAATCCGTGAGTATCTGGAACGCTACCCAGCCAGCAAAGAGCGCGACAACCTGAATGCCAAACTTGATGAGTTGCAACAAAAACTCTACGACAAGAGTTATCTGAACGCCCGTGTGTACTACAAAATCGGCGAGTACAAAGCGGCTGTAACGGCTCTCAGCAACGCAATCGACAAGTACCCCAAGTCGAACCACCGCGAAGAGTTGCTCTATCTGGTTGCCCGCTCGCAGTACAACCTTGCCCGCAACTCGGTAGAGGCCAAGAAGACCGACCGCTATCTGGATGTTATGGACCGTTGTTACAACTTTTTGGGTGAGTACCCCGAGTCAAAATACGCCAAGGAGAGCAACAAAATGCTCGCCGAAGCCAAGGAGTTCATCGCCGGTCAGAAACTCGATGCCTCGACCTCGATTGTGATGCAGGAGAACGAGAGCCACTTCCAACAACAGGCCGCCAAAGCCAGCGAAGAGTATCAGGCAGCACAAGAGGAGGCTCGCAAAGCACGCGAAGCACAAAAGCAGGCCCGCAAAGAGAAACGCGCTCAAAAAAGCAACAAAACAGAGTAACCCCAACCTCACGAAATAAGCAATAAAACCTATATAACTATGGATATTAAGAAAAATATTCCCAACAACACCGTATCGCGTAAACTTGACGCTTTGGACGCCCCCACCGGCAATATCTACGAATCGGTGGCTATCATCGCCAAACGCGCCAACCAAATCTCGACCGACATCAAAAAAGAGTTGATGCGCAAACTCGACGATTTCTCGTCGTCGACCGACTCGTTGGAGGAGACTTTCGAGAACCGCGAGCAAATTGAGATTTCGCGCTACTATGAGCGCCTTCCCAAACCCACTCTTATCGCAACCGAGGAGTTCCTCGATGACGAGGTTTACTTCCGCGAGGGTGGCGAGGCCGGCAAGAAAAAGGCACAAGCTGCTCGCGAGGCCGCTGTTGCCGAAGTAACCGAGGAGTAACCCTTCGAACGTTATGCTGTCGGGCAAACACATAATAGTAGGTATAACGGGAGGCATCGCCGCTTATAAGGCGGCGGTGCTTGTTCGTTTATTGGTGCGCCGTGGTGCCGAGGTACAAGTACTGATGACCCCCGCCGCCAAGGAGTTTATCACTCCGCTGACTATGGCCACTCTGTCCAAACGCCCTATCCTTGTGGAGAACTTCAACCCCGAGAATGGTGCGTGGAACAGCCATATCGACCTGGGATGCTGGGCCGACGCTATGGTCATCGCACCCGCAACAGCCAATACTTTGGCCAAAATGGCGTGTGGCATCGGCGACTCGCTGCTGCTGACCACCTACCTGTCGGCACGCTGTCCTGTGGCCGTAGCACCTGCAATGGACCTCGATATGATGGCCCACGCCGCAACCTGTCAAAACCTCGAAACGCTCGCCCAAAGAGGTGTGGCTATAATCGAGGCCGAATCGGGCGAATTGGCAAGCGGATTGAGCGGCAAAGGACGTATGGCCGAACCCGAGGTTATCGTAGAGGCCTTGGAGCGAATCATTGGTCGTCCTCAGACATTGAAGGGCAAACGAGCCCTTGTTACGGCAGGCGCTACTATCGAGGCTATCGACCCCGTGCGCTATATCACCAACCATTCGACCGGCAAGATGGGTTATGCCATCGCATCGGAACTTGCTGCACGCGGAGCCGAGGTGTGTCTGGTTAGTGGGCCCACCCGTTTGGAGTGTCCGCAGGGTGTTCGCAGGGTGGACGTTCGCAGTGCCGACGAGATGTTTGAGGCGTGTATCCAGGAGTGGAACGGCTCCGACATCGGTGTTATGTGTGCCGCTGTGGCCGACTATACCCCCGAGCAGGTGAGCGACTCCAAAATCAAAAAGAGTGACGACGATATGTGCATCCGCCTGCGCCGCACCCGCGATATTGCAGCCAACCTTGGAGCGTGCAAAGAGGGTCGTGTGTTGGTGGGCTTTGCACTCGAAACCGATAACGAACAGAGCAACGCGGTGGCAAAACTGCAACGCAAGAATCTGGACTTTGTGGTTCTCAATTCGATGAGAGATAAAGGTGCCTGCTTTGGCGGTGATACCAACAAAATCACCATTATTGACGCCACAGGCGAATGCCCCTGTCCGCTCGAAAGCAAAGCCGATGCCGCATCCCGCATTGCCGACCGTATCGAACAGATTATCAACAACAAATAGCCACCAAAGGGTGGTCAAACCTCTATGCTCCAACAACTCCGTGTCGAAAATTACGCCCTCATCGAGAGCCTCGAAATAGATTTCAACCGTGGTCTGAATATCATCACGGGCGAGACAGGTGCGGGTAAATCCATTCTGTTGGGTGCCTTGGGCCTGCTGCTTGGCGGCAAGAGCGAGAGCGGAGTGCAACGTGATGCGAGTCGCAGTTGCACCATAGAGGGAGTCTTTGAGATTGACCGCGCAACCTTCGAGGAGTGGTTCGACGAGAACGACTTGGAGTGGGAGCCGCAGGTTTCCATTCGCCGAGTTATCACCGCTTCGGGCAAGAGCCGCGCTTTTATTGGCGATATGCCCGTACAGTTGAGTGTGTTGCGTGAGTTGGGCGACCGCCTGATAGACATTCACTCTCAACACCGCAACTTGTTGATTAAAGACGACTCGTTCCGTCTGAATGTGGTGGACGGTGTGGCCGAGCAACACGCACTTGTGGCCGAATACTCTGCCGAGTACCACCGCCTGGGTGCTTTGCGCCGCCGCCTTGCCGAGATGCAACGCGAAGTGGAGGAGTATCGCCGCCAATATGACTATATCTCGTTTCAGTATCAGGAGTTGAGCACCGCCAAATTGAAGGAGGGCGAGCAACAAGAGTTGGAGGAGGAGTACGCAATGCTCACCAACGCCGACCGAATAGGCGAGGCTGTGGGAGGTGCTCTGGCTTCGCTGGACGAAGAGCAGACGGGAGCCCTGATGAGAGTGCGTGCTATGGCAGGCGATTTGAGCCGTGTGGCCGACATCTTCCCGCGTGTGGCACCTTTGGCCGAGAGGTTGCAAAGTGCCTATGTGGAGTTGCGAGATATTGCAGCCGAACTTGGCGACGTGGTGGATAGCGTGGGCGCCGATGAGTCACGTTTGGAGAGCGTCAGCACACGCATCAATACCATCTATGACCTTCAACAAAAACACCGCGTAACAAGCGTTGCCGAGTTGCTGGCCCTGCAAGAGGAGTACCGCACCAAGTTGGAGGCTATGGACACGTCGAGCGAGAACTCAGCCCGAATGAGAGAGGAGATTGCTGCGGTTGAGCAACACTGCCACACGCTGGCCGACCGCATCACCGAAGGACGTCGCAAGGCCGCTCCCGTGATTTCGCAGAGCGTAAAGAGTATGCTGAGTCGTCTGGGTATTGCCTCGGCAGTATTCGAGGTTTCGATTGAGCCTACCGAGGAGTTGAGCGCAAACGGAGCCGATTGCGTAGAGTTCTTGTTCAGCGCCAATCCTGGTATGCCCGCCCGCAGTATCGACCGCATTGCTTCGGGAGGTGAGATTTCGCGCGTTATGTTGGCCCTCAAAGCACTTATGGCCAGCCGTGCAGGTCTGCCGACCATCATCTTCGACGAGATTGACACAGGAGTGTCGGGTCGCGTTGCCGATGAGGTTGGCGAGATTGTGGCCGAGATGGGCCACGGAATGCAGGTCATCAATATCACCCACCTGCCCCAAGTTGCATCCAAAGGCGACAGCCACCTGTTGGTCTACAAGACCGATGGCGCAACCCACATCCGTAAACTCTCGACCGAGGAACGTGTGGAGCATATCGCCGCAATGTTGAGCGGTTCGACCATCACCGCAGCAGCGCAACAACAAGCCCGCGAACTGCTGGGTCTGTAATCCCCCACCCCCTTTTTCAGCCACCCGACATCGATAAGCCATCCCCCTCGAAACTACGCGACGGGTGGGCGACTGTGTGGCAAAAACCGTCGGTAATGGCTAAAATTCCGCCTCGGAGTGCGCAGTTTGCGAAATTATGTGTAACTTTGGGTGTAAGTTACAAGTATTATGGTAGTCAAAATTCTTCTTATCATAGCCATCTCGCTGCTGGTAATCGCGGCAATCGGCGGTCTGACACTTGTCAAGGAGACCAAATTCAGCGTGGTCTGGATTATGGTCGCTATCGCCCTGCTGAGCCTTGCGGCACTCGGCGTGTTGCGCTATATTCTCGGAGTGCGCTTGTCATCGGAGTTGGACTCGCCGGGGTTGGCTCTGGCCAGCACTTGGCTGATACTTGTGGTGTCGGTATGCTTGTGTGTGGGAGTCTATTATGCCCGCAAATTGGTGTTCTACATCGACCGCATCAACTTCCAAAAACAACTTACCAACAAACGAATCCTCTCGACCGTATTGCGTACCGAGGAGAAGGAGCGCATCCGTTTCTCCAAGGAGTTGCACGATGGCCTTGGCCCGCTGTTGTCGTCGGCCAAGATGTCGCTGTCGGTGATTGACAAATCGGCTCTTTCGGAGGGCGACCGCGAGATTCTGCAAGGCACAACGCAGGTTATCGATGAGGCTGTACGTTCGTTGCGCGAGATTTCGAACCTGCTGAGTCCTCACGTTCTCAACGAGTTCGGACTGAGCCGCGGCATCAGCAACTTTGCATCCAAAATCGCCACCATCAACAAAGTGGGCGTGGACTATAAATCAAACCTCGGCACACGACGTTACAATACCGACATCGAGGTCATCCTCTATCGTGTGGTGTGCGAACTTGTGGGCAACAGTATCCGCCACTCGGGCTGCACACGCATCGGCATAACACTAAACGCCACCGACGAGGAAATAACTCTGGAATATAGCGACAACGGCCGCGGATTCCGTCCCGAAACCACCTACTCGGGTATGGGTCTTTCGAACATCACCTCGCGTGTAGGCTCACTCAATGGCACATTCGACCTTGTGAGCGCCCCCGGCCAGGGAATGAAAGCGGTTGTCGAAGTCAAAATTAAGTAATCAGACACTATGAGTAATACAAAATCCATACGCGTGGCCGTGGTTGATGACCACCAACTGTTCCGCGAGGGATTGACACGCCTGCTGGACCTGCAAAATGGTGTCGAAGTGGCGTTTCAGGCCGAGGATGGTGCACAACTGCTCCAACTTATGGACACCCACCCCGTGGATGTGGTGCTGATGGACATCAATATGCCGCAGATGAACGGCATTGAAGCCACCCGATGCGTAACCGAACAATATCCCGAGGTGAAGGTCGTGGCGCTGTCGATGCACGGCGATAGGGAGTTCTACTTCGAGATGGTGTCGGCAGGAGCCAAGGGTTTTCTGTTGAAGAGTAGCGAACTGCACGAGGTTGTGGAGGCTGTGTGTACGGTTATGGAGGGTGGCAGTTATTTCTCCGAGGAGTTGCTCAGCACACTTGTCGAGCAGTTACACCCCGCCGAGGGTGTCGAGGAGGACTCGGAACCGCTTTCGGACCGCGAGACCGAGGTGCTTATTGAGGTGTGTCGCGGATTGTCGAATCAGGAGATTGCCGACAAACTCTTTATCAGCAAACGCACGGTCGACAAGCACCGCGCCAACATTCTCCAAAAAACGGGCTGTCGCAACACCGCCAATTTGGTATTCTTCGCAATCAAACACCACCTTATCGAACTCTAATCCTCAAAAAATGCGAAAAATTGTAAAAAAGCCTTGCAAAATTTGGATTTTTTCGTAGGGGGGGGGTATCTTTGCACTACAAATCAAACACTTAACAAATATGAGAAACATTTTCAAAGTAATGATGACAGTTCTCGTCTGTGCATCATTCGTCGGTTGCAAAATCAAAGACATCCCCGAGGTCTCAATCGAGCAGCCACAGTACATTGTAGCCTCGGAGGCTTCCGAACTGATTATTGAGGTAAATTCGACCGGTATCGACGATGTGGATATCAACTATGTTCAAGATTACTACGAGTGGGAGGTTGACCCCTCAACAGGCGACCTCTATCCCGCCGAAGGTTGGATTAGCGTTGAGCGTATCATCAACAACTATGAGCCCAAAACTCGCGCACTTCCCCAATCCTACTCGGGCGTGTGTCTGAAAATCGCCCCCAACACCTCGGGAATTGAGCGTCAAGCCGTTGTCTGTGTGCGCAGTTTCACCCGCAAGGCCTACACCAAAATCATTCAACCCTCGTCGCCCGTAGCCGACAAAGAGTAAGAGTAATGTTTGCTCTGCCTTAAACACAAAAAAGCCTGTCTGAAAGTTCAGACAGGCTTTTGTTTTAGAGTGGCGAACCCTTAGAAGCAGTAAACTGCCGAGATACCCAGGTTGCACAGGCCCCATTGGTGGAAGTGTGCTTTGGCGTGATAAGGGAACGACGGGCCAATCAGAGGCGACCAATCAACTGCCAAACGAACGGGAGCGCTATTGAACTTGATACCCAAACGTGCGCTACCTGCAACACCTACACGCAGATAGTTTACATCACCACCAAGACCAACACCACAACCGGCATCAAAGAACCATTGACCGGCCGAAGGAGTCCAATCCATAGTGCAGATATTCCACATATAGAGTGCGGTAAAGTCAGCAGCCAGATAGCCACCATGACCTACCCAGTCCATACCAAGACGACCCTCTACATAGTTTTCGCTACCAAAATGATACGAAGATTGTGCTTGGAAGCCCGAGCCTGCACGAGCACCGACAGTCCATTGTGCTTGTGCGCTAAATGCTGCGCAAAGGCATACAGCCAACGAAAGAATAAACTTTTTCATACTCTTCAATATTTTTTAGTTTTACAAAAAAAATAACAGATTCAGGAGCAATCTCCTATACAAAAGTAATCAAAATATCTGATTTCCCCACATCCAACTCCATTTTTTTCTTCACTTTTTAGGGCACAGGGTCGTATCCGCTGCCGCCCCAAGGGTGACATCTCGCTATGCGTTTGATAGTTAGCCAGCCTCCACGCACAAGTCCGTGTTTGCGCAAAGCCTCGATAGCATACTGCGAGCAGGTGGGGGTGAAACGACACGACGGAGGGGTCAGCGGTGAGATACACAACTGATAGAAACGCACAAGTGCAATGGCGGGCAGAGCCAGCACGCGCTTACAGACGCTCACAAATTTGTTCCAGGATTCGGCCCACTGCATCGTTAATGGTATTATAATCGGAAATCTCCTTGGAGGTGTAAATCAGAGCCACATCGACGTGCACACCCTTAGTGTGCGCCAACTCTACGAGTGCGTGTTTGGATTGGCGGTAACTTTCCTTCATACGACGACGCAGGAGGTTACGTTTATTGGCACGTTTGAAAAACTTTTTGGGAACCGAGAACAGCACACACACATCGGCCTCGGAGCGAACTCCCTCCACCATTTGTCCTTCCGCCTCTGTTTCGGTCGAAGTCACGGCACTCACTCGCCACACACAACGCAGAAGTGCCGCCGAACTGCGACGACCACGCGCAAACAGTGTGTCGATGGCTGAGGCTGTACGCATAATCTCACCCTTCGACAATCCGTTACGAGGATTCTCGCGGTTATTCAATCCGTTGCAGGGCATACGGCAGTGGGGTTCCTTATTTTTTGGTAGTGGTGGTTGCAGCGGTGGTCTTTTTGCTCTTGTAGCGGCGGCTGTCTTTGGCCTGCACTGCTTTGACAAAATCCTCGGCTTGGTGGTTGTCGGCCAGCACAACGGGCTCAACATCCTCGCCTGCGTTGATTTTGGATACAAACAGTTCGATTGCCTTAGCCATCGAGGGAGCCTGCGGAGTGGGAGCCATAGCCCTTACACTCAGTCCGTGAGCAATAGCAAAGCGGGTTGTGCCGTCACCAAAGGTTGCTACCATCGGGCGTTTATCCTCCTCAAATCCGTTAAGGAAGGCGGTAACCTCGGCGGGGCTGTACAACACTGCAAGTTGATACTTTGCGGGGTCGATAGTCGAGAGGTCGGCGCTCACGGTGCGTGCCAACACGATTTGGTCAAATTTGAGTTTGAGTTTCTCCATAGTTTGAACCAACTCGGGTTTGTGGGGCTCGGTGAGTGTGAGCAGCAGTTTCTCAGCTTTATTTTTGACGATAAGGTCCATCAGGCCCGTGAACGAGCCATCGGCAAACGAAATTTTACGTTTGCGATAGACGATATACTTTTGCAGATAGAGAGCAATAGCCTCGGTACTGCAAAGGTATTTCATAGTTTCGGGGATGGTAATTCGCGCCTGTTCGCACACCTTAAAGAAACTGTCAACTGTGGTACGGCTGGTGAAAATCAGGGCAGTATGGTCAAGCACCTCGATTCGTTGCGAACGGAACTCTTTGAGCGAAACGCCCTCGACTTTGATAAGGGGCGAATATTCGATTGCGAGTTCACATTTTTGTGACATTTCGTAGAACGGCGACTTCTCGATAACCGCGGGTCGAGGTTGCGAAACAAGAACGGATGTAATCTTCACTTTTAATGTAACTTTATAATAATCTGAGCGTTACAACAACTGCAAGGCTCACTGTTAAAAATTCGACGGCGCAAAGGTACAAAATCCAATAGAAAATTGAAAATCTTGCGACCACAAACAAATTCAATATTTTCAACGAATTAATCAACACAAGTATTGCACTGACAATCAGAACCACCCACCACAACACTTCGGCTACACCACCGCTACTCAGCACGCAGCCCACAACCAAAGGTGTCATCCACACTCCGACCATTTCGACCGAGAATCTGCGCACCGAAGCGAGCATTGCCACAAAGCGTTGTTGCAACACAGCCTCGGCCACAATTTTCAGCACAAGCCATTGCAGACTCCACGCCAACACCACCATAATCGCCACTACGCCCAACACAAGTGCAGGGTGCAGTGCAAGGGACACATCCCACACTCTGTAAAACAGCATTGTGGCAACCACGCCCATCGAAAACAGTCCCAGCACCCTCCACGGCAGACCGAAACGCCAATCCGAATGGCTCTCACAAATGGGGGTCAGCGACGGAAAAATCAACCACGACGACATCTCGACAGCCTCGCCATAGCGACGGCACAAAATCAACAAATAGGCCAACACAACCACCAGCATAACTGCCTGTGTCACGGGCGACAACATCAGTGCATCGAGTGCCGAAAGACTCATATCAACCCTCTCGGCCAAAACCCTTACACTTCCCACAAATACGCTATCCGCGCACTCCACGGGGAGCACATTTCGGGTGACAAGTGTATCGGTCTGTGTTATATTAAGTAAAGAATCGTGCATTAGAGATAGAGTCGTTTGAGTTGTACGCGGAAGGTTGTACCCCTACCCGGCTCGGATTCCAACACGAATATCTTACCGTTGTGGTACTCTTCGATTATACGTCGGCTGAGCGACAGACCCAGACCCCAGCCACGGGTTTTGGTGGTAAATCCGGGTTCGAATACCTTTTTAAAATTACTTTTGGGCATACCTTTGCCCGTATCTTTAACATCAATGTTAATCCAATTCTGCGAGGCTTGAATTGTCACCTCGATACGGCCTTTGCCTTGCAGTGCATCCAGCGAGTTTTTGAGCAGATTTTCGACAACCCACTCAAACAGAGCACTATTGACATTAGCCTGCACAGGAGCCATCACCAATCCGTTGTAGTCCAACGACACGTTGCGCGGAATTCGGCGGCGGAAGTACATCACACTCTCGCCCACAAGTTCGTTGATATTGGCCGGAGAGAGTTCGGTTTGGGAGCCGATTTTCGAGAAACGGTCGATGATTTTCTGCAAGTGGTGCACATCTTTCTGCATCTCGTCCACAACATCCGAATCCACACCCTGGCTACGCAGATACTCAATCCATCCGAGCAGCGACGATATGGGTGTTCCGAGTTGGTGGGCCGTCTCCTTGGCAAGTCCCACCCACACACGGTTTTGTCGGCTGTCGTTCGACACGCGATATACATAGTGACCCAGCACAAGCAACATCAAGAACAGTGCCGCCTGACCTATGGGGAAGTATTTGAGCGTACGCAACACAAGGCTCTCACCATAGAACACATAGTGCTGGCGGCCGCCCCACTCCTTGATAATTACGGGGTTATTGAGCGACGAGTAGTCGTCAATGAGTTTTCGCAGACGGTTGGGGTGGTCAATTATGGCATCGGGCACCAGGTGGTAGTACTCAACCTGCAATCGCTCGTCGGTTATCACAAACGGGATAGTGTTGTTTTTGATAATCTCCATAATCAGCGGGTCGTTATCGTCAAACACTCCCAGACGACCTACGGCATAACTCCACAACGACACATAGTAGGTCTCCTTTTGACGCAGACCTGTCACCATAACACTCGACACCACCATACTGCCCAGACACACCAAAACCCACAACACCATCACAAAGGTGCGATTACGGAAAAAGGCGACAACTGCGTCTTTGATTCGATAGAGTTTCATCTTTTGGGGGGTTTAGTGTTTATCTCAGGGCTGTTGCTTGTTAGTTCTTGGGGGTCAGCACCGAGCGATAGGCCTCACCGTCCGAGAGCAGTTGGGCGGCACGGGCCACGGCTTTGTCGGTAGGCAGGTGGTGACGTGTCACGCCCTCGTCATAGGCAGCACGCAACACCAGCGCATCCTCAATCATTGTCACAATCTGTGCGCGATGGCGTTCCAACAGGTCGGCATTATAGCCTGCCACCTTGCGCTCCATACTTTCGATGTCGGCTTTAATCTCTTCGTTATAACCCTCCTCGACTGCCATATCGCGCAGCGCTTTGATGATGTTTCGGGTGTGTGACTCATAGTTCAGCGGTCGGCCGGCCACCATCTTCACAAAGTTGTCGTAATCCTTGTCGGCAAGGACAAAACTCTCGGCATCGATATGGTCGGTACCGTATCGGAGTACATACGCATCGGCATAATCGTCCACCAGTCCCTCGGCATAGAGCATCATAGCAAATTTGCTCACCCATTCGGGCTCCAACTCCTCATCGGGAGTGATTCCTCCGCCATCATACACCTTGCGGCCCGCAGCGGTGGTAAACTCACTAATCAGCGAGTCGGCGATATGTCCGCCACCCGCACGGCCACCCTCCGAGTAGTCGAACGATTGGATACAACGTCCGCTGGGGGTATAGTATTTTGCGGTAGTGAGTTTCAGATAGGCATCATAGCCGAGTGGGAAACTCGATTGCACCAAGCCCTTACCAAAGGTACGTTGTCCGACAATCACACCTCGGTCGAGGTCTTGGAGTGCGCCTGCAAGAATCTCTGCCGACGAAGCGGTATAGCCATCAACCAGCACCACAATCGGCATCTCGCGCGCTATGGGGTCGCCCTCGGTACGGAACACCTTGGTTGCGCCATTGCCACGGCCACGCATAGTGAGCACCTCGGTTCCCGACGGCACAAACATCGACAGGATAGCAACAGCCTCCTGAACAATACCACCGCCATTGCCGCGATAGTCCAACACAAGTCCTCGCGCACCACTCTTTTTGAGGCTCTCGACCGCACTGCGCATCTGTTTGGCACAGCCGTCGGTGAAATCTACGTGATGGATATAGCCCAACGAATCGCCCAGCATACCATAATACGAGATTGCGGGGATTGCGATACGTTCGCGGCGGATGGTGAGTTTCTGAATCTCTCCCGTACGGAATTTTCGCACGGTGAGTTTGAATGATGTTCCGGGGTCGCCTTTGAGCAGCGAACTTACGGTTTGGGTTGTTGCTCCACGCATACTGCGGCCGTCGATTTCCACGATTTTGTCGCCAATTTCGAGCCCCGCGCGGTCGGCAGGCGAGTCACGGTAGGGTTCGGCAATACGCACATAGTCGCTATCGGCACGAATCAATGAGCCGATACCACCATACTTACCGGTGGTCATAAGTTCGAACTCCTCCATACCGTCGCTCGTAATGAGTTCGGTGTAGGGGTCCAGCGACGAGGCCATACCTTTGGCCGCATCTTTGAGCAATTGGTCGGAGTCCACCTCATCGACATACAGCAGCGACAGGTTGCGGAACATTCCGACCAGCACCTCGATGTTGCGTCCCAGCACCGCATCCCTCACCGCAACCGAGGTGAAGCCCAAGCACACGACCGCGGCCACAACGACCACCGTCAGTTTCAATATTTTGTTACGACTCACGTTCTGCATAGAGTTTGATTTTGAACAGTGCGTTCGACACATTTTTACGCGAGCCTGCCACCTCGATACCGCCATTAGCTGTGGTACGCACCTCAACAGCATCCTCCCACATCTGCCAAGCGCGACTCAGAGGGCTGGCGCTACGGAAGGTCATAGTCTCGTTGCTCTCCTCTGTAAGGGTCATTCCGAGCGACTGCATAGCCTCAATGATATTTGCGCGATGGTCACCAAGGCGAATACCCACGGGCATTGCAATAAACTCCACACGGGGATAGAACGCACACCATATAAGTACGATAGCCGTAAAGATTTGGCCTTTGGTCTGACCAAAGAACTCGGCAAAGAAGTTTTCGGCCGAAAGTGTGGTGGTACCCGTTGCCAGCATCACGCCAAACAGCACACAGAACAGCAGCACCAAACGAATCAGGTACTTCACGGCTCTCAAAATGTATTTCTTATTCATATCTCGTATTGAATTAGTGTTTTAAATAAAGTTAGTGTTTTTTATACTTTTTGTTATGGCATATACTTTTTGAAACGAAGCACAAAACAATTGTGGATTAATCCGCCTTTGGCGGCTTTTATTTAAGCGCCACCATCGCTTAAATCTGTTTTCGCAATCGTGCCACGGGAATTCCCAACATCTCGCGGTATTTGGCCACCGTACGGCGGGCGATATGGTAACCCTTATCGTTGAGAATCTCCATCAGTGTCTCGTCGGTCAGCGGTTTACGTTTATCCTCTGCATCGATGCACTCCTCCAAAATCTGCTTAATCTCATAACTCGACACCTCGGTACCGTCGTCGGTCTGCATAGCCTCAGAGAACAGTTGTTTGAGCGACAATATCCCAAAGTGGGTCTGAACATATTTGCTATTGACAACCCTCGAAATGGTCGACACATCCAATCCCGTGCGGTCGGCAATATCTTTGAGAATCATCGGGCGCAGTTTGCTCTTATCGCCATCCTTGAAGTACTCGCGTTGGTAGTCCAACATCTCGGTCATCGTGCGCAACAGTGTGTCGTGGCGTTGTTTGATAGCCGATATAAACCACTTGGCCGAGTCCAACTTATTTTTGACAAACTGCATAGCCTCGCGGTCGGCCTCGCCCCCCTGCCCTACCATTTGGCGAATCATCTCCACATAGCGTTTATTGACCCTCACCTCGGGCAACGAAGCCGAGGTCAACGACAGGTCGAACTCGCCATCACGATAATCCAACACAAAGTCGGGAATGATATAGGGGATTGTATCACCTCCGGCATCCACATAGAGGTTACCGGGTTTAGGCGATAGTTTTTTGATTTCGGCTATGGCCTCGCGGAACTCTTCCTCGTCCACATCCAACCTCGCCATAAGTTTTTCGTAGTGTTTCTTCGAAAAATCTTCGAAGTGCGACCTTACAATCTTACGAGCCAGGCGGCGTGCACGACTGTTTATCTCCATTTGGTCGAGTTGCAACAACAGGCACTCTTGGAGGTTACGCGCACCAATACCCGCAGGCTCCAAATCCTGAATCACACTCAACACATCCTCCAACTCCTCCTCCGAAGCCTCAATACCCAGCGTAAATGCCAAGTCGTCCGACAGCGACAGCATATCGCGGCGCAAGTAGCCGTCACCATCCAAACTACCCACAATATACTCAGCGATTGTCTGCTCGCGGTCGGTCAAATCACGAAATCCCAACTGCTCAACCAGATACTCCTGCAACGAGCGGCCACCCGTAATGGGAGCACTTCGTTGTGGGTCGTCCTTAGAGTAGTTATTGGTGCGCATCTTGTAGTGCGGCGTGTCGTCCTCTTTGAGGTACTCCTCGACCGAGATTTCGCGGGGTTCGTTCTCCTCATCGCGCTCCTCGCTGATTGCGGGCTCATCTTCGAGCACGGGGTTCTCCTCAATCTCTTGTTTGACACGCTGTTCGAGTTGTACGGCAGGCAGTTCCAGAAGTTTAATCATCTGGATTTGTTGCGGCGACAGGCTCTGCGACAGACGCTGTTGTTGATATTGACCAATGTTTGCCATAATGACACCTTTTTGTTTTAGTAACGAAGTTTTGTTAATTCAAAGTATAGTGTCTTCACGCAAATAAGCTTTGGTGTTGGTTCTGTTTGGCTGATAATAATTATTGGGGGCGCAAACTCTCTTGCCACTCCCCCAATAAATCATCAAATCGATAAGTCTCGGTTTAGAATTCGGCGTTACCCGGAGTTCTCGGGAACGGAATAACATCACGGATGTTAGCCATACCCGTCACAAAGAGCAACAGACGTTCAAATCCCAGGCCAAAACCGCTGTGAGGTGCCGAACCCCAGCGACGGGTATCGAGATACCACCACAACTCGCGCTCGCTCATACCCAACTCTTTAACGCGGGTAGTGAGTTTGCCATAGTCGGCCTCACGCTCCGAACCGCCGATAATCTCGCCGATTTTGGGGAACAATACGTCCATAGCGCGTACGGTCTTGCCATCGTCGTTCTGTTTCATATAGAACGCCTTGATTTCCTTAGGATAGTTAATCAGGATAACGGGTTTCTTGAAGTGCTCCTCAACCAGGTAGCGCTCGTGCTCGCTCTGCAAATCGCAGCCCCACTCGCAGGGGAACTCGAATTTGCGACCGCTGGCTTTGAGGATTTCGATACCCTCGGTGTAGTCCAGACGTACAAAGTCGTTCTCAACAACGAATTTCAAGCGCTCGATAAGGCCGTTGTCCCACATTTTGTTCATAAATTCGAGGTCCTCGGCGCAGTTGTCCAAGGCGTATTGGATGAGGTATTTGAGGAAGTCCTCGGCCAACTCCATATCGTCCTCCAACTCATAGAACGCCATCTCGGGCTCAATCATCCAGAACTCGGCCAAGTGGCGGGGAGTGTTGGAGTTCTCAGCACGGAAGGTGGGGCCAAAGGTGTAGATACGACCCAGAGCCAGCGCACCCAACTCACCCTCCAACTGACCCGACACGGTCATACTGCAAGGTTTGCCAAAGAAATCTTGCGAGTAATCCACTGCTCCCTCCTCGGTACGAGGCAAGTTGTTCATATCCATTGTGGTCACTTGGAACATAGCACCCGCACCCTCGCAGTCCGAAGCGGTGATG